>CAZCWX010000603.1:0-4273 GCA_964502465.1 uncultured Enterobacteriaceae bacterium
TAGCCAAAGTACGCCAGCACGCCATCGCCCAGATATTGCGCAATATGTCCCTCGTAGCGAGCGATGACCTGCCGACACGCCGCCTGATAGGCCACCACCCGGGCATGATAGTCTTCGGGGTCAAGCTGTTGCGAGAGTGTCGTGGACCCCACCAGGTCAATGAACTGCACCGTCAACTGGCGCCGCTCGCCGTCAGTGGGTCTAGCGGCTAGGGGCTGAGGTCGAGAGACTGGTTTCTGGTTTTCGGACGTGGAATGTGGCATCCGGAACGTGGCATCTGAAACTGGCGCGGTGCCGACCCAGACCAGCACTTTGCCGTCTTCATCATGAGCCACGTGTTCGGCGTCGATCAATTCCGCTTTCAGATCTTCCAGGTACTCCTCATCCAACTCGAAGCGCCGTTTCAATGCGCGGTACGCGACACGGCCTTTGCTCTGTAACAGCTCGCGGACTTGTTCCAATACCTCATCAAAGGTCATGAGAAGTTTCCACTATGATTTGACATCCTATTCAAGGTCATTCCTTCGGACACACCGGTGTTGTTGTCATCTAACGTCGGGGCGGTCACCCGCCGCGGCCCAACCGTGTCCTCTCGCATTCATCCCCGACCGCTGCGTGGCCGCGGTCGGGTGGACCGGCGTGTTAGGCGCTTTCCCCGGTAGTCGTTCATAGGGTGAACAGCCGTAGGAGTGCGAGTTAACTACTTGTTTGTGGTAGTAGCGAGGGAGGCGCAGTGCCCGCATACAGCGCCTGGCAGCACTGGGTGAGATAGGCCAACACCGGGCGCTCTTGTTGCCGACACGTCGCCACCACCGTCAGGATGTTCTCGACAAAATGGCTGCCCGCTGCGCTCTCGGTCCCATAACTGGTCTTGCGCCATTGCACGGCGTGCCGCAGTCCCCGCTCCGCCGCATTGTTCGTGGGCTCGATGCCTGCCACCCGCACGAACGTCCACAACGCCGGCTCTACTGCCAACAGCTCGCGGCACGTCGCCGCGGTCTTGGGACACTCACAGCGCGTCCCCGTCTCCAACTCCGCACGGACCGCCCCCCGCAGCGTCGGCACCGCCCGCTGCAAGGTGGCCCGCGCCCAGGTGCCATCCCGTACCCAGTGCCACCACTCAAAGAGGACGTTGCTATACTCCAGCAGCCGCTCGCCAGTCGCGGTTCCTGCTCCGCCCCGGTCAATCATCGCTTGGAAATCCCGGCGCAAGTGTGCCCAACAGAGCTGCCGTCGCCGCAAGGGCTGACAGTTGTAGGCCTTGGCCCGATCGCTGGTCAGCACCGCCCCATAGTCCTCACCCACCAGTTCCCGCAGCACCTTGGCCCCGCGCGAGGCCCGAATGCAAAACACACTCACCCACTGCGTCACCGCCACCCACAGGGTGACCCGGCGCAGCTGCTCCCACCACGTGGTCTCATCGACGTTCGCATCTTGCGTCTGTACGTAAGCCCGCGCCTCCTCCACCACCGGGTCCAGCGCCTGGGCCACTGTCTGTTCCACCCGGCAGACTTCCCCCAGCGCCAGCGGCACGCCCAGGACCTCCCTACACAAGCTGGCCGCCAGACGCTTGCTCAGCCGATAAGCCCCCGTCCACAACGCCACACTGCTCGCCAAGCGCGGGCCATAGCCGCTCACCGGCACCCCAACGGGCAACGTCCCACAGGTGGTCAGCCCACACTGCCCGCAGACCAAACGGTGCAGCTGGTATTCGGTGACCTCAGCGGTGACCGGAGGGATCTCGAACACTTGGTGACGCAGGGGCTGGGTATCGCTGCCACGCAAAGCCGCTCCACAGCGCCGACACTGCGTCGGCTTGCACGGCATTACCTCTTTCACCTGCGCCAGGGGCACTAGGGTACGCTCGTGCCGCCCATGCCCCGGTTGCGCCCCGCGGGCGCGCCCCGTAGGGGGACGCGGTGGCGTGCGCTTGACCCGCGGCCCGTCCGTCGAGGGCGGCCGCGAGGAGTTCTGCGAATTCTGGCCGAGCCGCTCCTTTAGCTCGGCGACCTCCGCCTCCAAAGCCGCAATGCGCCGCTCATAGCTGTCGACCAACACCCAGATCGCGGCTTGAATATCAGGCGGAATCCGCTCCCACAGCTCTGAGGGCAGCGGTAGCTCTTTTCTCATGACACCAGTTCATATATCTCAGTTACAGATCTCACTCAAGTTCAGGTCATGAACGGATACCTTGCCCCGTTGCGGTGGAGCATAAGTATCGCTAATCTCAACCAGCGGCTCGCCTCGTTGCAATAGTTCTATCGCTGCAGGCAAACTCTTCGTCAGAACTTCACGCAGCCTCGCGTTCGACGTGTTCCCACATGTCACCCACAGAATTTGCGGCGGAGGGCCGAGCCGCTCCACGAGCACGCGAAAATCCTCATCCTTACTCATGACGACTACCCCTGCCTCGCGTGCGGCCTTGAAGATGACGGGATCTTTTGCGTCTCGGAGTCCGACATCACGAACGGCATGGGCTTCGATCTGAAACGTCTCACGAATCCAGCGCGCGAGAGCCGGTGGCAGCTGCGCATCAACCCAGATAATCACGCCGCCACCACGGGGTGCGCAAGACGGCGACTGGCGAAACGGAGGCAGGCGGCAATATCCTCAGGCTCAAGGTCTGGCAACTCTTCCAGGATCTGCTCTGACGTCAGCCCATTTGCGAGTAAGTCCAGCACATCGGTCACTCGAATGCGCATCCCACGGATGCAGGGCCGTCCCCCGCATTGTTCCGAGTCCACAGTGATTCTCTCTGCCAGCTCAGCCATTGACGTGTACCTCTCGCGTCAGTACTTAACACCAGCAACCTCGACGAGCCAGAGGATCGGGAGTGACAGGTTTTGCCGCCTAATGCTGGGCGGTCACCTGCCGCGGCCAGAATATGGCCGCGGCCCTTTACCCAGAGCCGTCACAGGGCCGCGGGCAGGCAGAACGGTGAGTTAGGCGCTGGAGCCCCCAGTGGTGGGCAACACTGCGCTTTTGCCCATCCTACTTTCTTGAGCCTCGACCCAATCAGAAACCCCTAAAACGGATCGCCGCCAGCGTTGACTGGCTCACCCTGTTCCTTTGAGGCGGTAACCGATTGGATTATGTCCACAATCCATGTGAGAGCGAGGAGTATATTACCGAGGATATCTACCTTGGGATCCCAATAATGCAGGATAAGGATTGACTCCGCTGCATTCGCAACATCCTGCGGTAGTTCGATCGTCTCTGTGTCCTCCCGCCAGCCTCTACCGAAGGCACGGCACGTTTGATTTCGGCGGGAATGGTATCTCGACTAATGGCTTCCTTGGACAAAATGGCTAATGCGGCGCTAATCATAGACCCGAAGGGGCATCGGTCTTGAGCGCCTGGTTCTCCCCGAGCGGAGCGAGGGCAGGCGCTCACGGCTTAGCGCCGCATTCTCCCCGAGCGAAGCGAGGGGAGAACGCCCAGCTTCAGTTGCCGCTAAAAGCAGAGCGAGGAACGAGCGGCGCTTTTGGCGGTCAACTGGAAGCTGATGTTAGGCGGCTTAGCTATCTAGTATAGAGTTTTACTGCCGTAAAGCTCTAACGGTCTCCTCCCAAACTAGTCATCCTCTTTGGGCTCTTCAATTTCACCCTCAGGGCTGGCGGAAGTTGCTCCGCTTGGTTCAGCGCGAGGCATCTCACCCACCTCCCCATACGGCATTTTTCGGAGTTCTGCTGGTTCCGTTTCAGCTAGAGTAACTGCTTGCTTTTCCTGACGCTGAATCACGGAATTAATCATCGAGCGCAGATCTGCCAATTGTGCCGTAGCCTTTTCAACCTGGATTTTCTTAATGGCAAGCTCCTTTTCCGTGTCTGTGTCCAGCTTTACCTCACCCTTTGTGGTGACAGGATAGCAAGTAGAGAAGTACGGAACGAACATATTCTCGCCGCGATCAGGACCATAGTCCGGGGCGATCATAAGCAGCACCCGATCACCCTCGTTCATCTGGACACTCCAATCCGTCTCCGTCTTCTCGGCTTTGCCGCCTACAACTCGGACCTTGACAGAAGCCTCGTCAGATTTCCCTTTAAGAACACTGTCGACAGTCACACGAAAAACCGTTTGCACTTGTGGTTGATCCCCTGAATGGTCTACTCTCACATCAACGGTCTTCCCAACTCGCCCCTCAATGATTAATGGTGCGCCCTCTACGCGCTCCTCAAATGTGGGGGTTTCTTCGTAGAATGTGGTCATTTGTTATCCTCCTGTTACACAGTAATATTAAGTTTAGTCACCCTCATACGCATACCACATCACG
>CAZCWX010000604.1:0-17340 GCA_964502465.1 uncultured Enterobacteriaceae bacterium
GAGTGGATACAGTGGTTTATGTATGGAGGGATAGGATACCTGTGGATGAGCATTGTGACGTTTATGCACGACTGCACCCACAGTGTGCTCTTTAAGGCGAAATGGAAGAATTGGGCCTTTGGCATTTTTTCCACCATCCCAATTATCGTCACGTTTATTTCCTTCAAAGAAGATCATTTGGAGCATCATCGATATAATCGCAGCCCGCGTGACCCTGACGCCTTTACCATGGGGAAGCGTGGATTCATCGATTTTGTCCTTTTCTATGCGTATATTTTTATCGGTGGCATTTTGACCATTATTCAGTTTACCTTCATCTATCCTGTACAGAAATTTAATCGCCAGAAGTGGATGATTCATCTGTGTGAGTTGTCTCTACGAGTGATTGTCCTGACTGCCCTCATGGTGTGGACCATACGCCTGGGCGTGCAAGACAAGTTTCTCGAACTGTGGCTGGCTCCTGCCTACCTCTTTTCTTTCCTCAACAGTGTGCGATTTCTTGCTGAACACTATGGAACCCCCTGGACGGCAGGGCAACTGTTAGGGACGCGCACGATCATCAGTAATCAGGTGCACAGTTTTTTTTGGAACAACATCAACTACCACATTGGGCATCATGTGTACCCGGCTGTACCGTGGTATAATCTGCAAAAGCTGCACACCGCAATGCTGCCGGAGATTGAACACAAACGAGCGGTGGTGGATAGTAGTTATTTCGCGGTGTTTTGGCAGGCCTGCCTTAGAGGACCGGAGTCGGTTGCCAGCAATACCGAGCGGCGAGCTGCCCATTCTTCGCTACATTTTCAGTAATGATTCGCTCAGTAATAGCAGGGACCACGTCTCATTTCTGCGACGAAAACAAAGCGTTTGTCTCGCTCTTGGCATGAAGTGGCAAGAACAGGGCGATAGATTCGCGTATTTTGTTGCTCTTGCTTCTGGCATATTCGTTGCTCTTTTCTTCTAACTCCAAGAGCCCACCAGAAGCAATTCTCATAAAAAGGAGATCCGCAAGATGCGCTTCTCTCGAACGTTCATCACACTTGTCCTTATCATTCCGTTCCTCTTTGGTGTGATCGCACTAAAAGCCGAAGACCACTCCTCTTCCGGAACAGTCTCCCTGAAAACGACCTCTGTCGCAGCCGGTATCGGTGTGCAGTGGGGAGATGGGATCCTCACTTTTAATGGTCTGACATATCCTTTCTCAGTCCAGGGACTCGAACTGCTGGGGATCGGAGCTTCACAGGTGACTGCGGAGGGGACGGTATACCATTTGACGAAGCTCTCTGATTTCGAGGGTGTTTATGCTGCAGCCGAAGCCGGGATCGCTGCAGGCAGCGGGCCAGCGACGATAACGATGCAGAACCCAAATGGAGTCGTCCTGCGTATCCATGCCGTCCAAGAAGGGGTGAAACTGACTCTAGCCGCTCAAGGCATCGAAATTAAGTTGAAAGAAGCACCTTGAGGAGCAATGGAAGCAGATGACAAGCACGAGAAAAAACCGATGGCAAAAGCTGACCGACGAAATCGACAGCAGCACAAGACCACTATCAGAGCACAGTGCGAGCGAAATCAGAACACACAACCTTGGGACATCGCTATGAATATCAGGTAGGAGCGAAGCTTGTCTTCGCCCTGCCGGGTGCAGTCTGCCTGTGGGCGATCACAAGGATCGCCCCTACAATGCGTGCCAATCTTTTGTGGGCTGATTTAGCTGTCTGCTCTCTCTCCCTTTGCTGCCATAGCCATCCACTGTGATGGTCCGCTTCTCGTTTTGAGAAATGCCGAAAGTCAGCTACACTCCGATAGCAACGGTGAAATACGAGAAGACAAAGGAGGGCAACGTATGCGCTATGGATTGCATGTCGGTGGTGGTGCCGCATTGCGCACTGTTTCTGCGGTTCAACGGATTGGACAACTCGCCGAGGAACTTGGCTATGACGCAATCGTCACTGGTGACCACATCACGATTCCCAAAGAGATCGCCTCAGAATACCCCTATCGCAAACAAGCTGAGGCGCTCGGTTATAATCCCTATGCCGTCTTTACGACCATCGACTGGCTCGATTCCTTTACCGTCCTGGCTCTGTTCATTCCGGTCACGAAAAAAGTGCGTCTAGGGACGAGCGTGACCATTATTCCCTACCGTCATCCGCTGGAAATGGCGCGCGTGGTGGCAACTCTCGACGTGGTTTCCGGTGGGCGTATCATCTTTGGTGCTGGGATCGGTTGGATGGCGGAAGAGTTTCGCTTGCTGGGTATTCCCTTCGAGGAACGGGCAGCACGCACGCGTGAGTACATTACAGTAATGAAAGAGGTCTGGACGAAAGAGACTCCACGCTTTAGCGGAAAATTTGTCCAAATTGATCAGGCTTTGCATTTTGCTCCCAGACCTCTGCAGCAACCTCATCCGCCGATCTGGGTGGGAGGAGAGTCGCTGCCGGCCTTGAAACGAGTGGTGGAATTTGGTCAGGGTTGGCACGTCGGACCAATCGCGCTCGAAGAAGTAAAGCCGAAGTTCGCACAGTTGCAGCAGTTGATGGCGGCAGCGGGGCGGGATTTCTCACAACTAGAGATTACCTCGATGGTGGATACCCGAGTGGTATCGCCTGCCGACATTCGGGCGTACCGCGATCTCGGCGTGCAGGGACTCTATGTAGTCGGGCCAGGGCCGGACGTGGAAAGCGTACTGCAGGTGATGCGTGAATTTGCCACGAAGGTGCAGGACGCGGTCGGCTAATAGACGAGCATGCCCTTTTCAGAATTGGCGAGGGGTTTCGCTTTTTCAGGAGGACGAGCAGAATCGTGGAGAAACTCCAGGTGTTGACGCAGGGACAAGCGCTGGCGCACTGCAGGTCCCCGTGCGGCTTGCAACAGATGATCCGGCTTTCACGCTGACGGGAATGGGAGTAAGCCGTGCTCCTCAGAGTACTGCCGGTGTCTCTGCTTAGCGGCGCCTGCCTCCAAAAGACTGGGGCCCTCCGGGTCGCCGTTCCGGCGGGCGCGCTTCGTTCACCTTCAGATTCCGCCCCAAGGCCTCCTGACCATCGAACCGCTTGATCGCAGCCGCGGCCTCGTCTTTCGAGCTCATCTCGATAAAGGCAAACCCCTTGGACTGTCCTGTGTTCCGGTCAGTCACAAGACTGACCGAGGTCACCTTCCCCACCTCGGTAAAAAGTTTCTCCAGATCGGCTGCCGACACCGTGTAGGGCAAGTTTCCAATAAACAATCGTACACCCCACGCTCTGTTTGGGGACGATGAAGGTCTCTCTGTACTTGTTGAGACTGGGCGGTCCCCACCATATCGTGGCGCAGACATGCCGCGGGAGGGCTTGGCCTCGTTGACAGTGAGCATTTGTCCCTCTAACTCCAACCCATGCAAGGCAGCAGTGGCTGCCTGAGCTGCTTCGCTGGACTCCATCTCAACGAAACCAAAGCCGCGGGAGCGGCCCGTGGCCGGATCGGTCATCAAGTCAGCAGAGAGAATAGTGCCAAAAGGGGTAAAGAGGTCTTCTAGTTCAGGAAAGCATAAACGTTGGGGTAAATTACCAACAAATAGTCGTGTGCTCAATTTTACCTCCAGGTAGTCTCAGCAAAGGGATGAAAAACAAAGCTCCTGGGAGCTTTACTGGCCTTGAGGAGCTTTGCCGCCTATATTAGCTGCTACCGGGCGGCAGAGTCAATTTTCCGACTCTGCTCCCTGTTGTTACCATCGTCGCTCGCGGCCACCACTCCCACCACTGCCACCACCACGATACTCCCTACGACCGCTACCTCCCCCAAAAGAGCGACCCCCTCCCGCACGGGACTCTTGCGGCTTCGCTTCATTGACCGTCAGGGCGCGACCCTGCAATTCATGGCCGTTGAACCGCTCGATAGCAGTCTGGGCTTCTTGACCGCTGCTCATCTCGACAAACCCAAACCCCCGAGATCGCCCCGTCATTTTATCCATGATGATAGCGGCTGAGGAGACGGTCCCAACCTGACTGAACAACGCCTCCAGGTCGTCGTTCGTCGTATTAAAGGAAAGATTACCGATAAATAACTTCATTGCCACTGTCCACCTCCGTGGTACACAAAAAAAAGGCCCCGGGAACCATGAGTGCGGTTCCAGGGGCCTTGTCTCTCTCGAACCAACTCACTGCAACGAATTGAAGTAACCGGACAGAGGCAAGCTATCAGTATCTTCCCATGAAGACAAGCCAGTCAGGCGCTTAGTAGTGAGTCGGGTTAAATTCTTGAGGTCCGCGTTGGCTTCCACACCTACCCCTCTGAACTTACCGTTACCAGGAGCTTTTTTTGAGGTGCTACCCCTGCTGGTCCCTGCGACCCCAGTGAATCGCCTCTGCCGCAAGTCGTCGGGAGGCCGACCCGAACTTGCTCTACTGATCGCCTTACTACCCATGTTCAATCCGAGTCAGAAAGGCGGTGATCCGTTTCGCATTGGCACCGACGTCACTGCGACCGACACGCGAGACCGAACGGACATCAGTACGGCTCCCGCCGTTCTCGGGCTTGACCCGTACCACGACGTCATCCTTGAAGCCAAACCAAAAGGTGGTGGCAGTGGCCTCGATGCGTCCTTCAGATGGCTCGGCGGCAACAATCTCCCACCCCATATCACGCGCGGCAGCAAGGGCACGAGGAAAGGCATCCTGCGGTGGTGTGTGAAGGAGCAGGGGAGCGAGATTGGGGTAGCCAGCGCGCTGTTGTGCGGCAATTTCAGGACCACCATACTCAGCTGGGTTGGGTGCGTCCTTTCGCAAGGGCAGAACAGCAACAAAAATTGGGGGAGTCTCGGTATCGGTGGTAATGTCATGAATGGGTGGAACTTGCTGTGCCGTTTGCCACCACTGCCAGGGCAGTCCGACGACGAGGGCACCAATCACAAAGCCAGTAATAGCAAAGGTAAGACCTCGACGCGCACTACTGGGCCGAGTGAGGATCACACCGAAGAGACAGAGGACAGCGGCAACAAGACCACCATACGCGCCCCACCGGAAGAGTGTCAGAGCAGGACGGAAATCCCACCACCCCAGACGATGACCCAGGCCTGCCAGTATGAGGGTAAACCCGGCAAGCAGAGCAAGGGAAAAACCTCCGATTGCTACGAGTGAGAACGGACGGTGTGTTGAAGCGTAAGCCATACCTGATATGTGACTGATAGCGCGCGCAAGAGCAAGAGGAGGGTGACTAAACGCAAACGTCTCTTGTTGCCGGCGGTCGGCCCATAGTCTCGTACGAGCGTTCCGTTGGATAATCACAAAAAGAGAAAAACTGACGTCTGAACGAATGAAGAATCACGGTTGGAAGGAAGTGGGCTCACCGTTATCGCGGATCGACAAACGGCACCAGCCCACGACGCGGCCACTCTCGTGTGACCACGCGACCCAAGCCCGACTCTGTGATATAGAGGGTCGCATAGCGTGGCCCTCCAAACGCAACGTTGGTCACCACACGATCAGCACAAGGGATCACGTCAACTTGAGCACCAGTGGGATCGAAGACAATGATGCCTCCGCCGAGAACGCCGCAGACCAGGACATACCCTTCTTCGTCCAGACAGAAACCGTCGGGATAGTAGCCTGAGGGAAGTGTGGCAAACGGTCGTCGCTCACCCAGCTCGCCAGGCGCACGTATGGGAAACCCACACAACGAAGCGGCGAACGTTTCGGCGACGAGCAAAGTTTTGCCGTCTGGGGTCAGTCCGATGCCATTGGGATGCTGCAGATTGGTAGCGACTCGACGAATAGGAGTACCGTCTGGTGTGGCATAGTAGACGCTGCCTGAGCGTTTCGTTGGGGCGGTTACAGACTCACGGATCTGTGGATCTCGGTGGATTGGATCGGTAAAGTAAAAATTTCCCACGGCATCAAAAACCAGATCATTGGGCGCACTCAACCTGACACCGTCACAGGTTGAGTACAGTCGTTGCACGTTGCCAGCCATGTCAATGCGCTCGATCCGCCCTGTCTCATAGTCTGGCGCCGGTCCGATGGGGAGTCCATTGTGCCAGGAAAACCCACCGTTGTTGGTAATATACAGAGCGCCATCCAAACCAAGGGCTGCACCGTTAGGCCCGCCACCAGGGGTGGCGAATACGGACGCTGTGCCGCCTGGGGGGATTTTTTGTACTCTGCCAGCACGGATTTCGACGATGTAGAGATTCCCGTCGTGATCAAAAACCGGACCTTCAGGAAATTCGAGATTGGTTGCAATAATTGTTTGATTCATTGAATTACCTCCGTTGCGGTTGGTTGTATCGCGGGTGTGAAAGATGTTCTGTTTGAGAGATGGAAGTGACGGCTGGGGGTTCCTAATCCTGACCGCGCTAGACTCTTTAAGGGTAGCACACGTTACCCCTTCTCTCGCTGCTGTCTTGTTTCTGTCACACCACAAGGGTGTGTGTCTTATCTTTGGGATATTGACTCAGCAGAAGAAAACAAAAATGTCAATTTCACTGGCTTTTGTATTATGCGATTGTTTGGTATCCCCTTTGCTTTCCTACCTCAAGGGACAAATCAAATCCCACTCTTCTCAAATCCCACTCTTCGAGGAGGAAAATCGTATATGCTTTCACGAAAAATGCAGATGAATTTTGTACTCCTGAGTTGCTTGTTTGTGTTCGGTGCATGTTCGCAACCGTTGAGTAATTGAGAAAAGGGGACCTTGATAGGAGGTGGAGCTGGTGCAGCTGGGGGTGCACTGATCGGGTCCATGACTGGCGCGCCTGGAACTGGGGCGCTCATTGGTGGAGCAGCCGGGGTGGTTGGTGGTGCTCTGGTTGGAGATCAAAAAGACAAACGCAGGCGAGATCGGTACTGGGATTAGTCCTGTGCTTGGAACGAAGGGAGAATCACAGGACGTAGACTATATGCGAAAATGTTGGAAAGGAAAGAGGGAGAGAGCGTATGTATGTACCTTTACAACCGTTAGCTGCTCTTGTCGCAGGGATATTATTGCTCATTATGCCGCGATTGTTGAACTTTATCGTGGCTATTTATTTGATCACTATTGGTATTCTTGGTCTTGTCCGACTGTAGCCACCCATCCCAGGCTGCTGCAAGAGGGTACAATTGTCCCCCCTGCTCCTTACTACTGCTCAGGTTGCCTGAAGCGCTTTCAGTTTCTGTTCTATAACCTGGACGAGTCCATCAAAGGACGAGTCCGCAATGATGCGAGCGAATTGATTGCGGTAGTTCTGGACCATGCTGACATTCTCTGCCACCACATCGTAGACGAACCATTCTCCCTCTTGCTGATGCAGCCGGTATACGATCGATAACGGTTTCTCTTGGGAGGGGGACTGAATCCGTGTCTGGACCTCGGCGAAATCTCCCTCGACATGTTCACTGTCAAAGAAAAACTGCGCGTCTTTAGTATAGCGGTCCAACGTGTTGCTATAGTTGTTCTTCACCAACTGAATAAAGATCTGGACGAAGTGTGCTCTTTGCTTATCGGTGAGCTGGCGCCAGTGAACCCCGAGGGAGCGCTGGGCAATCTCTTCAGGAGCAAATCTGGGTAAGATGATCTCCCACATCTTGTCGATCCGCTCTTGCCGGTGGCCGTCGCCTTGATACTCAGGGTGCTCAAGGACAGCGAGGGCTTGGCTCGTGGTAGAGCGGATAATTTCTAAAGGAGACGGCGAAGCCCAGCCGCGTACGTGCCAGAGAAAACCACTTACGACAACCAGAATACCGACAATCAAAAATCTTCCTAATAATGATCGAGATTGATGCCTACTCATCCTTAACGTGCCTCCTCGAAGGGGCTCTGGGGGGCGAGGGTCCCCTGGAAAAGATGTTACCAGAGGCCCCCAGAGCCCTTAAGAGCCTCATGCTTGAGAGGCTCCACGCTCACCTTCCTTTCGCTTTGCGCGTGGATGGGCGAGTCGGGTGTGACCGCTCTTTGTCCCGTCCTCTTTCATAACTCAAAAGGAGTGACCCACTCCTTTCGTTCTGGGCCGGACACATACGGCCACGAATCGCGTATGTTCGGTTTAGTTGGAGGCGGTCTGCAATTGATTATCTACCTTTTTTACACCTGAGATTTGCTGGACCTTCGCGCTGATGTTAGCCTTTTCTTGTTCAGTGTCTACCAATCCGTAGAGGGTAACTTCTCCGTTTTCCGTTTCAAGACGAATCTGCTTCGCAGAAGTTGCCAATGCCGGTTCTGCTTGTAAGGACTGCCGGATCTGCTCATTCAGGCTGCGGTCAGCTTCAGTGGTTGCTTTATCCATTGCTGCTTCCCCTGCCTGCCCAGGCTCCTCCGCGGTGACGCTATGAGGGGCGTCTAAGCCATACACAAATGCCGGAAAGGCAAGAACCGCTGCAATTCCCACGGCCAGGGCGGTTTGTTGGAGCATACTATTTTTCTTCATAAACTGTTCCTCTCGTGTAAGTCCTGATAGTCAGGGCACGGTGCCCTTTGTATGGTGTTATGTTCCCGAGCCCACTTGTAGGGTTGTGAAGCGAGCTGAATACGGAGGAGAGCGTAATCGAAGGATCATAATGTTCTCCTTTTGTTTGTTTAGACAGCGAAGAAAACAGAAAGTTCCTGATAAGAAAAACTCAGGGTGCTTGAGACCTTACGGCAGCCAATTGGCATCTAGGATGGCCTGTGCCTGCCAGCAAGCACGAACACTCACGAACACAAAACCTTGTCCATGATCCTGAGACTGTAGAACAATCACAGTGAGTGCAAGTGCGTATCGACCTTCGTTTGCTGACACAACAACAGGGGCACCGATGTTATTGTCATCCGGTGCCCCTGCGTCGTGCGTGGGTGGGAGGTGACAAGTGGTTGCTTTAATTTAGTGGTGGTGCGGCAACGATCTGTCCACGAATCTCGCCATTAGGATTCGCCAGGGTATGAACGTTGATGTAGAGATTGCCTGCAAATAAAGCGTCCACTTGCTCGGCGCTGAGAACCTCGGTGGTTCCTGCCCAACTCGTTGGGCCGCCAGTGAGCGTAAAGAGGATATCGCCGTTCTGTCCAGCTGAAGCAAGGTGAATGTGTGCGGCGGTTGCCTCTTCAAGACTGATGGTCGTGATTGCATAGGTAAGTGTATTGTCGGCATTCAAGGTCACGGTGGCAGATCCTTCTGAGTCGGTGTCTACTCGTGGCACTTCTTGATTACTCGTCAAATTTGCTATGAAGGCGGTGGGCTGCGGGACACCAGACGCGCCAGTGATAACGAGTGACTGTGTATCGGTTGCATACTGCGCCCGCAAGTCGGTGGCGATTCCATCGACCTGCGCACCAGTAACAACGAGTTCATTCTCGTCAACGGCGCACGTCGCATCAGTGAGGTCAAACGTGTTCACAAAATTGCTGTTCCCTGGCCGGATGACGACGACCGAGTGATTGACAACCACGGTCTCTTCGCCATCTGCACTGACGTGGACGCCAATGGTGTGCGGACCCGCAGAAAGCTCACTATAGTTGATCAGAGCAGCAAATCCACTGTTGAGCGGCGTTCCTTCACCGAACATCTCTTCAACGTCTTGCCGAGGAGTACAACACGGAATCCTGATGTCCTGTATGATACCGTCGATAATCGGTCGCACCGTAACGTCCACACTTTCGTCGCCTTCAACAAACGCGTATCCCCGGACGAGGGTAAGACCAACAACGTGTTGCTCACTGGGTGGGCTTTCTAAGTTGACTATGATTTGAGCCTGAGCTGTTGAGACGCCCACAAAAAATACGCAGCCTATACTCGCGATCAACCCAATCACCCTCATAGATCCTCCAAAGAGCAGAATTTTTTGATCTGTGCGGTTAGACCAGGATCAGAGCAAAAAGTTCCTCGTGTTGTGTCTCCTACATTTGCGCGCGGTTGGCTCTTCTGTGGACTGCGGCGGCGCTGACGCCGCTTTATTTGCGCACAGATAGGGCAAGAGTCACCTGTCGTCAGCCACAGCGCCGCCGTGGCGGCGCATTCCATAAGGGGCAGGCCCTGCTCCGCTATCCTGCTCAAGAACTGACGAGACACGATACTCGTTGTTGGGCTGCACAGTGTTCCCCTTTTTTTCTCTTCAGGCTCTTGTTAGAGAGACAAGGGGGAAGCCGCACGATACGTATAGGAAGAGTAGGGATAGGTTGGCGGTTTCTCTTCTTCTCGGTACGGTTGCAGTAATCTCTTGAGTTCCTCTCGCCCTCGGTGCAAGCGAGAGCGCACCGTACCTAATGGCAGGGCTAACAGCTCGGCGATCTCATCATAGGACAAATCGTCTGTGCTATAGAAAAGCAGCACCTCGCGAAACTCTGGTTTTAGACATGAGAGCGCCCAGTGTATTAAGCAGTGTTGTTCTTTACGTTGTTGTTCTTTCATGAGCAACTGTTCGCAAGACCCGGTTGCTTCAGTAGGCAGTGCTTTCAGCTCAGATTCACTTCCTGTGTCTTTCTTTTTTTTCTCCAGACGGTTCAAACACAGGTTGTAGCAAATCCGATAGAGCCAGGTGGAGAACTTTGCCTCTCCACGGAACTCTTCGATGCTCTCGTATGCACGAAGAAAGGCATCCTGCGCGACATCCTCGGCCTCGTGGTGATCCCTCAGTAAGCGAAAGGCAAGCAGATACAAACGATCCATGTGTCGGAGAACGAGGCCATTAAAGGCTTCCTTGTTGCCAGCACAACATTGCAGGACCAAAGCAGTGTCAGAATCTAGTACTGGGAATGATGAACATTGTTCTTTGCTGTTGATTCGTCGGGCTTGGAAAGAAGAAAGGGGGCTCTCCGTCTCGTTCAGCACCATGTTGTACCTCCGACAAAGATGAGTGTGTCACAAAAAAGGAAGGGCAAATGCGATGCCAAACAAAAAGCTCAGCCACGACTGCGAAAGTTCGTGGTTTTTTTGCTCATCCCTGAGGCATCGTCCTAGAGACGGGACAGACCTCCCCTTCTTTTCTTCGCAAGATTCGTACAGCCCACAGTGTGTACCTGGTGCCGGGAGGCCCTTTTCTTTTACGTACCACTCTTTTTCGTTCGGCTTTTCCTCGCCTGTTCGCTTTTTGTGACAAACGAGGATTTCTTTTCCCACTTATCGGACAGAGAAGACGGCAGGAGTCGATGAAAAACAAATGTTTACCTTGCTTTTCGTACGGTCTCACTTGGCATCGCATTTGCGGAAGACAGAGTGTGCTCAAGAGAAGGGGGAGGAGTACCCGATGAGAAAAGCACTGATAACTTTCGGCATGACGAGTGCCTGCCTCGGCTTTTTTCTTACTGGTGTGGCTTTTGCGCAGTATGGGAGCAGCATTGACGAAAATCCCGTACTGATTCCGCCGGAAGAGTCAACAATCTACCGACCAAGTGAATTAATCTCGGATGTTATTGGCGACAGTGTTGCAACTTTCGGAGGGGAAAAACTCGGTGCCATTCAAGAACTGGTGATCAATCCGGAGGCAGAGCGCATTGCTTATGCACTGGTCTCGCTTGGCGACTTTTGGGAATTCACAGGCAAGAAAGTTCTGGTGATTCCTTGGGAAGCCATACAAGTGAGTTTTGATAGGAGGACGTTGGTTTTGGGGGTAGACGCACCCACTCTTCGAGCTGCCCCGGGCTTTCCTGCGGACCGCTGGCCGGACATGAGCACCGCGCAGTGGGCTGGTCACGTTGACAGGTATTGGGAAAAAAAACTGGGAAGGAGTTTCCAGGCGACTCCCCAGCCAGGGGTGACACTGTATACGACCAGTACGGTGATGGGCATGCAAGTGGAAAACCCGGCGAGGAGAAAACTCGGAGCAGTCGAGGAATTGGTGATGAACCCAGACTCAGGGATCATCTCTTATGTTGTGGTCTCTATCGAGGAGGTGGAGAAGGAGAGCCATACATTCTTTTTCGCCCTGCCGTGGAACGCTGTAAAGTTCCAGGCCAATACACACACTATGGTGGTCGACGTGGACAAAAGCACCCTCCAAGAAATCTTCCCCGCGTCCTTGCGTGAGGTTTCGCACGACAGGGTATGCGGCAATGCATTATCGTAAGATAGACACGCTCATAAGTGCGCTATGCGCGCGTCTGAGCCTCCCTCTTTCCGTGTGTATCGCGTACGCTACTAAGGCCATTTTCACACCTACAGTGCGACGGCACGGCGAGCATTGACCGCCGTGTTTTCCTTACTTCATCCAGCCTCTCCTGGCCGTGTGCGGTTTTCTTTTTTGACTGTACGACAACTCTTGCAAAGTCAGTGGGTCTTTCGCTACCATACTGGCTACCTAAGGCTTGTCTTGCTCATGCTCATGAAGCACCCTCCTCCACCCAAACCGCTTTCTTTACCCAACCCGCTCGATTCGTCTGCGCAACCGGAAGAGCGTCTCTTTCTCGAAGGTCCTCGCTCGCGCACAGAAGAGTTGTGGCGGGTTCTGCGCATCGCTCGGGAGTTTATCGCCGGATTCCGAGCGCTGCACTTCATTGGTCCATGCATCACTGTTTTCGGCTCGGCCCGCTTTCAGGAGGAGCACCCGTATTACGCGCTGGCCCGAACGGTAGGGTACCGGCTGAGCCAGATGGGGTTTACCATCATGACCGGCGGTGGACCTGGCATTATGGAAGCAGCAAATCGCGGTGCCAAAGAGGCGGGGGGACGATCCATAGGGTGCAACATCCTGCTTCCGCATGAGCAGAACCCCAATCCGTATATCGATCGGTTAGTGACTTTTCGTTACTTCTTTGTCCGTAAAGTGATGTTGGTCAAATATTCCTACGCCTTTGTCGTGTTACCTGGTGGCTTCGGCACGTTGGACGAACTCTTCGAGGCCTTAACCCTCATACAAACCGGCAAAATCGTAGAATTCCCAGTCATCCTCATGGGGCAAAAGTATTGGCAGCCTATCCTGACTTTCCTCAGTCAGATGGTACAGGCTAGGACGATTAGTGCGTCTGATCTCGACTTATTATTCATGACTGACTCGGTAGAAGAGGCCTCTGCCCACGTACAGATCCATGCGATCGAACGGTTTGAGCTGCGTCGGAGGAAGGCGCGGCAACGGTCACGCCTCCTACGCGAGTAATAGAACAATCCTGGGCTCGTCATATTTTTTGCCCGAGTTGTTTCTCCAGATGAGAGATGTACGATCCCTCTATGCACGATAAAGAAAGGAACAGGACACATGGCAGACGACGCATTACAGACAGAACTGGAACGCCTCAGGGCGGAAAATGAAGCCCTGAAGGCCAGGGCCAGTAAAGGCAAGGCCATTCGGGTCAGCGAGAAAGGCGCCGTGTCGGTCTACGGGCTCGGGCGATTTCCCGTCACGCTCTACAAGGAGCAATGGGAGAAGCTATTGGACATGGTGGAGGAGATCAGGGCGTTCATCGCGGAGCATGAGGGAGAACTGAAAACGAAGGAATCCTAGCGGAGAGGGGGGGAGAGGCAGGGTTGCGTGTGTGAGTGTGGCTTTTCTGTGCCTCTCCCTCTGGGTTAGGGGGTACTCTTTAGCCTAGCCTAGTCAGAATCATATGCAAGAGGTGAAAACACACATGTGAAAGAAAAAATAGACATGAAACCGAACTATACCACTTTCGCAGTCAGGCAAGAATAACTGCTCGGGAAAACGAGCACATTGGAGACCTTCTGCAGAAGGAATGGCGGGAACGGTTTTCTTCTTGCCTGTTGCGTCTCTTTCCCTGGGCATGGTATTCAGTACGTGTAACAACCTTTTTGGCGATTTTGCCTCTTTTTTATTGTTACAAGGAGAGAGGCCATGACCTCCCAGGACGCTCTGAAGATCTCACCAGAAACTCTCGAGGCGCAGGAAGAGACATCGGAAGATGATGTCCTTGTTCTTTCAGACGAGGAACTTCTTGCCCTCATCGACAGAGACGCACGTGAAGGACTTGATATGAGCGGAGAGGACTATCTGCGAGGACTCCGGGAAAGAACGATTCCCCGAACCGGCCCAAACGGTTATCTTGCCCACCTCTCCATGCTTGCCTCGCTTATGGGGTATTAAGCGTAATGAGCTTGCCTCGTGTCTCTTACAGCGAGAACTCCCCGTGAGGCTTTTCAGACTGTTCAGGATCATCTGAATCGAACTCTGAACAGGGTCCTCACTCACGCTCGGCTTCGATTCTCTGTTCGAAACGCAACACAAGAAAAAACATCGCTCGCATTCTTCGACAGTCAGGCACGTCCCGTGGCTGTTCGTCTTCACCCTTCTTCGCCCTGGTACTTCTCGTTAAGACAGGAGCTTCAAGCCATTCCAGAAGGACGAGGATACATTCTCCACACGTTGCAGTATGCCTACCGTATCCAGCGCACCCCTTCAGTACGAGATGAAGCAGAAATACGTTTCGAGTACGTTTCCCCCGCTACCGATCCTGACTTCCCTTACAGCCGTCATCATGTCCAGTTTCATAGGGATTACCACAGCGTGCGTGACGGGTTCGCTCCCAACAAGCTGCACATCCCTACAGGTGGAGTCACCATAGCGCAGGTGATGCGCTTTCTGATTGCAGATCTCGGCGTGCCTCCTCTTACAGAGGAATGGGATGAGGTGTTGCGAGAGAGTGAAAAGCAGTTTCTTGGGTGGACCCGGTGGGATGAGCCGGAGTGAGGTTAGCCGTCTTTCTTTTTCCTGAGTCATCCGAGCTGTTTTGCTGCTCTGGCGAGAAAACGTTTCCCTTTATCGGGAGGCCAGAGAAGACGTCTACGCTGGCACCAGCGACCGCAACGGTGGAGTTCCCTCAGAAGCACGTGTACCTGCCCTTGACTGGCCTTCTTTGGGAATGTAGGGCACTCAGACAGGCGAGACAATGAGTTGTTCCAAAGTTCATAAATCCGTGCCAGCCGAACCTGACCCAGCACAGCCTAGCCCAAAACCGGCCGCCTCAGGCCATCGGAGCCGAGAGCTGGAATGGTGTCGGACCCACGCTGAGGTCTTGCGCCAGTTTGCCGGGCAGTGGGTCGTGCTAGAAGGAGAAGAAATTATCGCTCACGGAGAGGGACCTCTCCAGATTGTCGCTGAAGCACGGGCAAAGGGAATTCAGGTTCCCTACATCTTCTATGTTGAAGACACGGATGCAAAGGTAGTGAGGATGGGGCTGTAGGAACGTGGTCACCGTGCAGTATGCCTACGAGATTGCCTACACTCCTGATCCTCTTACGGGTGATTCCTTCCCGATACTTCCGCTTCGGATCGCGAACCTGAACAACTCTGGTCGAGCACTGGATATCAATACTTACCTTGACTCGGGTGCCCAACGCTCCCTATTCGACGGCTGGATCGCAACCGCATTAGGCTTTGATTTGTTGAGCGGACAAGCCCTCTCCTATGGGTCTCTTGGGGGCACGATACAGGGGAGGCTCCATCAGGTTCGGCTTTCCCATCTTGACCTTGGGGAGTTCGATCTGGAAATCGGCTTCAGTGAGAATCCGATCAGGCGAAACCTTCTTGGTCGCGATTTTTTCAACTTGATCCAAATCGGGTTCCGTGAAAGATATCTGACCTTCTACGTGATACCCACTCCCTGAAGTGCCCTTCCCGTAGCGCTTCCCTGCGTTCGCTTCAACCCGGAGTTGATGATTCTTTGTTCCTGTCCAGAAACGCCTCCGGCCAGCCGCCGTGGGCGTCGATCACTTTGTCGATCTCGGCCATCAAGCGGATGGTTTCGTGCAAGGCGACGACAATCTTGTGATAGTGCGTGATGTCTTCCTCCGTGAGTACACGGCCTTTGCGGTCTTTAAGCCATTTCTCGCAGACCTGATAGCCACCGATGTGGAAGTTCCAGACGCTCTCTGGTACGCCATAGAGGAAGCCTTACGTGGGATTGATCCACACAGTGTTGCCTTCGTAACAGACTTTGATGACCTCATTATCACCCTTGCCAACGAATTTCGTCATGTGTTTGGTTGGCTTAATGGAAGGCGTATCAAGCAAATGAAAAAGCCAGGGAAACCGACTTGCCGGAAAGCCGGGTTACATGGTAAGGTTCCTCACGATCTGAGAAGAAGTGCTGCTTTCACGATACCTGGCTTGCTTCTCGGGCTGTTAGCATACGAAGTGCTTGAGTTTTCGTGCGCGAAAGTGGCGGAATTGGTAGACGCGCAGGATTCAGGATCCTGTGGGGTAAAACCCGTGGGGGTTCGATTCCCCCCTTTCGCATAATCTAGGGGGTCTGCTCTCAATCGGAGAATGGACCCCCTTCGTGTTCACATATGGCGCTAGAGAAAACATACGATCCTTCCCTTGTAGAGAAACGCTGGCACCCCTTCTGGATGGAGAATGGATATTTTCAGCCAGAGCGGAACCCGACTGGGCAACCGTTCTCTATGGTCATTCCACCGCCCAATATCACGGGCTCGCTCCACATGGGCCATGCGCTGAATAACACGCTGCAGGACATCCTGTGCCGCTACAAACGTATGGATGGGTACCGGGTTCTGTGGGTACCAGGCACCGATCATGCGGGCATTGCAACCCAAAACGTGGTCGAACGCCAGCTTCTAGAACTAGGGACCGACCGCTGGCAGCTCGGTCGAGAGAAATTTGTCGAGCGCGTGTGGACCTGGCGGGACGAGTCCGGTGGCCACATTACCAACCAACTGAAGGCTCTGGGTGTGTCGTGCGACTGGTCGCGCGAACGTTTTACTATGGATGCCGGCCTGTCGCGGGCCGTGCGCGAAGTCTTTGTTCGCCTCTATGATGAAGGGCTGATCTACCGTGGCCGTTATCTGATTAACTGGTGTCCGCGTTGCCAGACTGCGCTGTCTGATCTTGAAGTCGAGCCGCAAGAGAGCGACGGGCATCTCTATTATCTGGTCTACCCACGCAGCGATGGCACTGGGTCAGTGACTATTGCGACGACTCGACCGGAAACGATGCTCGGCGATACGGCTGTGGCCGTGCATCCCGAAGATGAACGCTATCGTGACTGGATTGGGCAGACTGTAACGCTGCCAGTGCTCGGCCGTCAGATCCCGGTGATCGCTGACGCACGGGTGGATAAAGAGTTTGGTACGGGGGCGCTCAAAGTCACCCCAGCACACGATTTCACTGACTTTGACATCGGCCGCGAGCACAGCCTGCCGATGATCTCAATCTTCGACGAATTGGCGCGCATGACGAACGAAGCAGGACCGTACGTGGGAATGGACCGCTACGAGTGCCGCAGCAAGTTGGTCGAGGATCTGCAGCAATCTGGGGCATTGCTGCGTGTTGAGCCGTACAAGATCATGCTTGGCCATTGCTACCGCTGTCGTACTGTGGTCGAGCCGTTCCTTTCGACTCAGTGGTTCGTGCGGGTGAAACCGTTGGCTGAAGTTGCCCTTATCGCTGTAAAAGATGGGAGGACGCAGTTTTTCCCGACCCACTGGGAGAAAACCTATTTTGCTTGGAT
>CAZCWX010000605.1:0-12017 GCA_964502465.1 uncultured Enterobacteriaceae bacterium
CGGCGGTCCCCCAGCTCGGTTCGGTCTCGTCGTTCCCTTGTCTCAGCCGATTCACACTGTGGACACCGCATCATCCCCATCCTCCTCGATGCGCCTGGTTATACCTCGTGACTGCCAGATACAAGTTGGGGCAGTTTCTGGCAGAACTCCGCAGGCAGCTGGCACGGCTCAAGGTAGGTGCCCATCCCGGAACCGGTCAAAGCGCCTTGCGACGTCCTGCAGGAAGTGGATGTCAACCGGTCGACGCACCGCCGATAACGTGTGGAAAATTATGGCGAGGTCGGACCGCGCCACCAAAGACCGACGAGCGCGCCGTACGCCTCCTGCCAGCCAGCGGTGCCAGCGGTCCCGCGGTGTGCCCGTGCTTGTAACCTCCCCGCAAAAGCCGACCTCGAGGAGCGCCGCCCGCACAGCCCCCCAATCCACGTCTCCTTGCCCAACCTTCTCGAAGGCAAACCGGCCGCGGGCGCGATCCAGCCGAAAGTCCTTTAGGTGCACTTTGGCGAGACGGCTGCCGGTGAGGCGGATCCAGTGCTCGGGGTAGCCGAAGACCATGTTGCCAACATCCAGGTACGCACGCACCCACGGAGAAGCGAATTCGTCAATGTAGCGCACGTACTCAAGCGGGCTGAGTAAGAACCCGCTCCACGCGTTCTCGATCCCCAGGACGATTCCTAGCTCCTCGGCGAGGGGCAGCAACTCGCGCCGGATTACGGACTGGGAGCGCGTATACGCTTCGTGGTAAGACGTCCTGGCATTGACCATTGCGGGGATGAGGAGCAGGGTGTCGGCACCCCAGCGCTTGGCATTGGCCAGGGCGGTCCGCACGGCGCAGAGGCCCTGCTGGACCTCTGCGCCATCCTCGCTCGACAACGGATGCCACCAGGTCTCATAGGTAGTGGTCGAGTGTATCCGCAACCCTGTCCCCAACGCGGCCTCGTGCACTTCTTCCGCCTCCTCCGCATCCGCGACGTCACTCATTTCGATCGCTTCGAAGCCCGCCTCCACTGCCAGTTGAAACCGGACGCGATGGGGCAGGCCAGGTGGTAGCAGGTCCACCCCGACAGCCTTTTTGAATGGTGCCGAGGGGGCGAGAGACGCAGAAAGAGGAGTAGCGAGTGTCGGCTTCGTCATACAAACAAATTGTGTGGCCTTCCCGTATCTCTCCCGCCTGTCGCCGCTGGGCACCCGCTGCAGGGGTCGCCGTGCAGGCCAGGGACGAAGACAGGCTCGTTATACTTGAAGCCTCGCTCACGTGCAAGACTTTGGGGAATGCTGGGTGCCTCGCAGATTCTGGCAGGAACATAGCAGATGAGAGAGGACCTCTGAGGAAGAAGGCGCCCGAGAAGGGGAACCCCTGTCAACGCGATTTCCGGCAAAGATTGAAGAGCACTGCCGCTTGCAGCTACGAGGAAAGTTGCGACACCCCTCAATGCTGGGAGGCGACAATGCTCATCCAAAAGAGAGGATGCGGTTCGGATAGGTCGCTCAAGCTCTTCGTGACGATTGATGATCTGCTCCAATAGGTGCAGCGTGGACTTGTACCGCAACACTTTCCTCGAGATCCGCGCGGCGAGCGGCCCCAGCTCAGCGCCTTGGAAGTAGTGACCATCTCTTCCCGTCGCAATGCGAGGCTTTCACAACGATGGCGATAACAGTGCAAATGAAGGGAGAAGTCCAGCGGAACAGAAAGGATCAAGTATGATACGCCATGTTCCCTATTGGGAGCGACGCACTGGCGCTTGCAATGACTCAATATAGTAAACAATTTCGAGAATCCGCGCGTACGCTTGCAGATCTGCCTCAAGCACTGGCCCGGCTTGCCGTTTGAACTCTGTCCCCCAGATGGGCATCTCACGGGTTCCGTGTCCTTGGATCTCTACTCGCCCATCCACTACATTGTACACATGCCAGAAGGGAAAGACGCCTCCGTGTTTGCGGCTGAGCTGAGTCAGGTCAGTCGGTTGCACCTTCAGCATTTGAGCCATTTCCCCGTGCCCTTTACCATCCACCCCATGACACACGGCACAGTACTGCTGATACGGTACTCTGCCCGCTTCCGCGACTTCTTGCTGTTGCGCTGGGCTTGTGCTTCCACTTAGCCCTATGAGTGCTGCCACGATGGGGAGTATGCCCAGGCGTGCCCAGCCTCTGTTAGAAGAAATCGTCACAGTTTTCCTCCCCTCACGCTGTTCTGGGAACGTGCGGCGGTGAATAGCAGCAGATACGCAATACTGAGTACGAGAACCGGTACGATAGCTTCAACGAATTCCATGCTTACACCTTCCTGTCTCTCGCATTCTCGATTATGTGTGATCGAGCGTGTTACACAGTTCGCAATCAATATGCCAGGGAGGACAACGCTAGAAAGCGACAGGAAAGCGCATGATCTCCAAGAACCATGTACATTCGTCTTTCTCTTTCTAAGAAAAAGAGTGACCCTGTACGGGAAGGCCAGAGGCCGACACCTCACGCTGCGCTCCGTTCAGAATGACATCTCTTGATCGTATGGGATAGAAAAGC
Source organism: uncultured Enterobacteriaceae bacterium (assembly GCA_964502465.1). Taxonomy (GTDB): domain Bacteria; phylum Desulfobacterota; class Binatia; order Bin18; family Bin18; genus CAZCWX01. The sequence goes on from CAZCWX010000605.1 coordinate 2,524, forward strand.
TCAGTTAATGCCCACCTGCAACATAGCTTTCTTGGGTCGGAGTGAGATACGTCTTATGTGCCGCGGATGGTCAGCACTGGGCAACGAGCTTCCCGTACGACCCGTTCCGCAACACTGCCCAGGAAGAAGTGCGTGATCCCGGTGCGCCCATGTGTCGCCATCACAATCAACTCTGCCTCCACCGCCTCAGCAGTTGCGAGAACGACTGTCGCGGCATCACCAACACGAGTGAGGATCTCGTAGCGAATCCCGTCGCCAAGGCGTTCTCGCGCAATGTCTTGGAGTTTCTCCGTAGCGACCTGCTCGACTTGTGCGGGGTCGAATCGTTCCCCTTCTTTGGAGCGGTAGACATCGCTGTACAAATGCAGCTTCTCATGAGGAGGAACGACATGCAGAAGATAGACCGTTGCCTCGTATTGTCTCGCAATTTCAGCCGTATACTCTAAAGCGGCCAATGAGTTCTCGTGAAAATCGATCGGGCTGAGAATTCTGAGAAATAACGGTGTCATAGCAGTCTCCCCTTCCATAGTTGGCGGGACGCAGTAACTATATCCGTTCATGTGGATCCTCCCACCAAATCAGCAAGAGCAGTGCCAGGAGATTCGTAGCTGCTTCAGGGAATTTTCTCACTTTTGCGAACTCTGCCCCTGCTTGTCTTCTTGAAGGTAAGAAAAAAGACTCTCGTTGTTGGCAGCAGAGACGTATACCGTTCCTGGTACGAGAGTTGCTCTGTCTCTGAGGCATGGTGTTACAGCACAGCCTTGCTTTGTTTACCGATCTCTACGAACTGACCATGGCGGCAAGCTACTTCCAGCATCGCATGTTCGCGCCCGCTACCTTCAGCCTATTCGTGCGCACGTTGCCTCCCGATCGTGGGTTCCTGGTGGCCGCGGGTTTAGAGGACGTGGTTCACTTTCTCGACACGTTTGCATTCTCGGCTGACGACCTGGCCTTTCTCCAGCAGACCGGCCGCTTCCACTGCGACTTCCTTGATTACCTGGCGCAATTACGTTTCACTGGCGAGGTGTACGCGCTGCCAGAAGGGCGCCTCTGTTTTGCCCACGAACCGCTCCTGGAAATCACCGCTCCCATCATCGAGGCGCAGTTAGTTGAGACTTTCGTGCTGAACGCCATGCACGTGCAGACACTCATCGCCAGCAAGGCAGCCCGCTGTTTTCACGCCGCACAGGGACGCATGCTGGTGGACTTTGCCTTGCGCCGCACCCATGGAGTCGATGCGGGGCTGAAGGTTGCCCGCGCCAGTTACTTGGCCGGCTTCGATGGTACCAGTAATGTGCTCGCCGGCAAGCAGTATGGTGTACCCTTTTACGGCACCATGGCCCACTCTTTCATCCAGAGCTTTGATGACGAAGAAACAGCGTTTCTGGCATACGCCGACACGTTTCCCGATGACACGGCTTTGTTGATCGACACCTATGATACAATCACCGGTGCCCAGCGTGCGGCCCGCGTGGGACAAGCCTTGCAGCAACGCGGCTCTCGCTTGCGTGGTGTGCGCCTCGATAGCGGCGACCTGCTCACGTTGAGCCAGCAGACGCGGCACATTCTTGACGCTGCAGGACTCACGGACACGCGGATTTATGCCAGCGGCGGACTCACTGAACACGAAGTCGCCCGCCTGGTCGCTGGTGGTGCTCCTATCGACATGTTTGGCGTAGGGACAGACATGGGCGTCAGCGGCGATGCCCCTGCGCTGGATATGGCGTATAAGCTGGTCGAATACGCTGGACACCCACGGCTGAAATTGAGCAGTCAGAAAGTGAGTTTGTTAGGCAAGAAACAAGTGTTTCGTATGACGGATGTGGATGGCCAGTATGCGCGGGACTGCTTGGGGCTGCGGGAGGAATCGTCAGATGCGGTCGCGCACGCGGCAGCAGTCCCTCACGGGCGTGTCACCTCTCTCCTGGAAAAGGTCATGGAAAACGGCCATTTACTGCGCCCGCTGCCTACGCTTGACGACAGTCGGAGGATGTTTCTCACAGAGTTCGCGCGACTGCCGGAGGAAGACAAGGCGCTTCAGGCTCCTGCGCGGTATCCGGTCAGTCTGACCCCGACGTTAGCGCGGTTTCAGGATGAAGCGGTGGCGCAGATCCGGCGTCGCTCTGGCCTCATGCCCCCCTCTGCTTCCACGCAAGAAAAGCCCTAAGTTGGAGAAGGAAGACAATGTACACAAGAGCACCTTGGGTAGTGGCCCTTATCATCGCATTGATCGCGCACCAGGCACGAAGCGAAACCTTACAGGAATCCACGCAAGGAGCACCGCTGTTCCATCAGTATTGTGCGAGCTGTCATGGCGAAAAAGGCACAGGCAACGGTCCGATGGCCGCCTACCTAACCGTAAAGCCCACTGATCTGACACGGATCGCAGCCCGCCGCGATGGCACATTTCCCCGTGCACACCTGGCACGCATCATTGCAGGAGAAGAAGAGATTCCTGGACACGGTACACGGACGATGCCAGTGTGGGGTGAACGGTTACAAGATGATGTGATCGGTAGTGTGAGCAAACCAGCGGTAGCGCGTGGGCGCATTGCCTTTCTGGTGGATTATCTTGAGGCGCTCCAGAGCACAGCGAAGAAAGAGTTTGAAAATATCGTCATTCCGGGAAAGGGACCGCGCCCGGGATTGGGTCCACAACCATAGTCGTGCTCCAGCAACGCTGACTTCGCCCTGAGGTTGTGACACCTTGAAGACGCTGGGTATATGTGGTGGCTCACTCGCCTGTTCCAGAGACCAGACGGCCTTGCTGTGGGCCTTCTCATTTGTGCAAAAAAAGATTTGATATTTTCGCAGAAATAAGAATATCTGAACGCTTTTTGCTGCCAGAGGGGCTCTCACGAGCGGCATAGCTTGTGCTCCTACAGGATAGAACAGGAGGACACTATGCTGGTACGCCATCGTATGACACGAACCCTGGAGACCGTGACCCCGCAGGACACTCTGGCAACCGCACAAGCGAAGATGGCTGCTGGTCGCTTTCGCCGTCTCCCAGTCGTACAGGACGGTACCCTGGTCGGTATCCTGACCGACCGTGATATCCGTCGCCATGTCGGTATGGAGGCTCGCACTCGCGTGCGAGCCGCTATGACCGAGAGTCCGCTGACAGTTTCTCCGACGACCACGGTGGAGGAAGCGACGCACTTGATGCTCGCGCACCAAATCAGCGGACTGCCCGTCTTGGAAGACGGACAGTTGGTAGGGATTATTACTACCAGTGATGTCCTACAGGCTTTCCTGGAGATGACAGGCAGTGCTGCTCCCGGGAGTATCAGAATTGACCTGCTCGATGGGGAAAAGGGAAGGGACCTCGCTGAAGCGGCCACACTCCTCAAGGACATTGGCGGGGAAGTGCTCGGCGTCGGCACTTACTGTGAGCCACAGAGCGCCCAGGCGGTGTTTTATGTGCGGCTGCGGGGCATTGAGTCGCGAACAGCCGTAGCAGCATTACAACACAGGGGATACACTGTTCTCAACGTGCACGAAAAATAAAAAGCTTTCGGAGGGGAGCAGATGGCAGTCTTGGGAAGCATCCTTGTCGTTGACGACGAAACAGTTGCACGCCAGAGCATTGCTGAGGTGCTGCGGGAGGAAGGCTATCAGGTCTACGAGGCAGCGGACGGCAACGCAGCCCTCACCCTGCTTCAAGAGGTCGAGGTAGACGTGATCCTGTGTGACCTCAGGATGCCTGGCGCTGACGGACTCACCGTATTGAAAACCGTACGGGACGCTTACCCGCAGACCCTGGTGATGTTGATGACGGCCTATAGCTCGGTGGAGACCGTGGTAGACGCGCTTCGCCTGGGCGCCCAAGACTACCTTCTTAAGCCCCTACTGATTGATGATGTGCTCAACAAGATCCGTCGCTTGCTGGAGTACAAGCGTGAAAGCTGGGAGTTGCAGCTTTTACGGCGCGAGATCTCGCGCCACTTTGACTTCGAGAGCCTAGTGGGCCGTAGCCTAGCCATGCAAAAGGTGTTCGAGTTGACTCAGAAGGTCGCCCCCACCAACGCCACGGTACTCATTACCGGTGAAAGTGGCGTGGGGAAAGAGGTGGTTGCGCGGCTTATCCATAACCATAGTCTCCAGAAAAACTACGTCTTTTTGCCAGTTAATTGCAGCGCCATTCCAGAGACGCTGCTGGAGAGCCAACTCTTTGGTCATACGAAGGGCGCCTTTACCGGCGCGGTTGGGGCCCAAGAGGGATTGTTCCAACGGGCTCGCAATGGCACCATTTTTCTTGATGAGATTGGCGAGATGCCGCTCATGCTGCAACCAAAGTTATTACGGGTCATTGAAGAGAAAGAAGTGTTGCCGATCGGTGCCACCACACCGGTGAAGATCGACGTCCGCATCCTCGCCGCAACCAATCGGGACTTGGAAAAAGAAATCGAGGTGGGGCGGTTTCGGGAAGATTTGTATTACCGCCTCAATGTCATTGAACTGCACCTCCCCCCACTGCGGGACCGGCGCGAGGATATCCCCTTACTGGTCGAGCATCTCGTCCAGCGCCACAACCGTGAGCTGAAAAAAGCCTACAAGGGAGTTGAGAACGCCACGATGAAACTCCTGATGTCGCTGCCCTGGAAGGGTAACGTACGCGAGTTGGATAATGTGTTAGAGCGAGCCATGATCCTTGGCAACGGCGAATGGATCATCGTGGCCGACTTGGCGCGCTGGGGAGTCCCAGAGGGAGTCCCCTCCGTTCCTGTCGGCGATAACCTCAAAGAGGCGGTCCAAGCCTACGAGAAGAGTCATATCGAGAACGTGTTGAAGAAGACTGGTGGGGACAAAAAGAGTGCCGCAGAATCACTCGGCTTAAGCCTATCCTCCCTTTACCGTAAGCTGGACGAATTAAAAATCCACTCGACGTAGGATGTTTCTCCCTCTTGCTTTCCCAGATTCGGGAACCGGACCTGCGGTTTTTCCCGTTTCCTAGAATCTCCGCCACTCCTTTACTGCGCAATTGCCTCCTCTGGAATGGCATGACATATGCTGAGACCTCTCTCTGTAGGGAGGTCTCATGTATGTTAAAATTGACCGTACGTGCCTGGATGAGCAGCGTGCCTTTCGTTATTGATCCGAAGGAGAACCTCCGACGCGCACGCGCGTTGCTCCGTACGGAAAAAGTGGCGGAACTCCTCGTTGTGGACCGTGGCAGGCTCGTGGGAACGCTCAGTGAACGCGACCTCTGGGAGCATTGTCCAACGGGGGCGATGCTGCTAGATGACCAACAGGCGGATGAACTCTTAGCGCAGATGCGGGTGGGGGGAGTGATGACCCTGCACCCACCGAGTGTGACTCCAGACACCTCGTTGCGTGAGGCGGTTCAGCTCTTTGCCATCTCCGGGCGGCGGGGGCTTCCAGTCGTCGAAGATGGCGTTCCACTTGGTCTCCTCACTGAGGACCGTGTCATGCAGGCCGTGGCGTTGCTCCTGGGTGAATGGGAACAGGACGCTGAATTGAAGGGTGATCAATAAGGACGATACAATACCCGCAGGCAATCTCTAGAACCGAACGAAAGGAAAGGCTGAGAGATGACACGATTAGACGCTGAAGCAATCCGACGGACTGCCCATACTCGGTTGCTTGGACAACAGGTGCACTACTGGGCGGAGGTCGATTCTACCAATGTCGTCTTGTCACGATTGAGTAAAGAAGGAGCCCTGGAAGGGACAGTCGTGGTTGCGGACGCGCAGACCGCCGGACGCGGTCGTCTCGGCAAGCCGTGGTTTTCACCCCCTGGCGTGAACCTCCATCTGTCGGTCCTGCTTAAGCCGTCCATCCCGATGAATGAAGCACGGCTGTTGACCTTGATTGGTTCATTGGCTGTTGCCGATGCCATCGAGGCTGAAGGCGTCACAGCGCAAGTCAAGTGGCCAAATGACGTCCTGGTCACGGATAAGAAAATTGCCGGCGTCTTGGCTGAGGTGCAGGCGCAGGATGGACGCATCGAGCAGGTCATTCTCGGGATCGGCATCAATCTCAACATTGACCGCTCTGACATGGATCGCCTCTTTGGTGAAGCTGCCGCCGGCGCGACCTCTCTCCGCGAAGCGCTGGGGCGGGAGGTGGACCGGGCGGCTTTTACTGCCCGGCTACTGGAAACATTGGAACAGCGGTACTTCGCGTTCCGTTCAGCCGGCAAAGAGGTATTGCTCAACGAATGGCGGAGCCACTCCTTTCTGGGGCGGCGGGTCAGCGTGCGGGAAGAAGACCTGCAAGTTGAGGGGATCGCCATGGATATCGATGAACAAGGCCGCCTCCTGGTCACACTCGACGACGGCTCGTCGGTACAGGTGCGAGAAGGAGAAGTGATGCCGCTGAGCGCCAAGAGCTGAGTGCTGAAAGCGGTTTCCTATGCCCTGGACCAACGACTATCGTCAGAAGCGCCTGAAGGCGCAAGCGGCCATGCGCATCATCAAGAGTGGAGACCGCGTGTTCACCAGCGGCAACGCTGCCACGCCGCGGCTGCTCTTTCGTGCGCTCATCGAGCGCAAACATGAACTGCACAACGTGGAACTTTTACACCTGCTCCTCATGGGTGATGAGTTTTCCGCCCCCGACCTGGAGGGCCACTTCCGGCACAATGCCCTGTTCGTTGGCCCTGGGGACCGCCAGGCCGTCAATACCGGCAAGGCCGACTATACCCCAATCTTCCTCTCAGAGATCTCGACATTATTCTCTTCCAATGTGATTCCTCTGGATGTGGCAGTCCTCCAAGTTTCTCTGCCAGACGAACACGGCTTCATGAGCCTGGGGACCGAGGTGCTCGCGTCCAAAGCGGCGGCCGAGACAGCACAGACTGTGATCGTGCAAGTGAATACCCAGATGCCACGCGTACTGGGTGACTCCTTTTTACACGTCTCTCACGTGCACGCAATCGTCGAGAGCGACGAGCCGCTACCCGAATTGGCGAGTGGTGGATTTAGTCAGGCAGAAAAGCGCATTGGCGAACACATTGCTGACCTCATCCCAGATGGTGCCACCCTGCAGTTGGGTATTGGCACCATTCCTGATGCCGTGCTGAGCAGTCTCAGCGGAAAACGGGATCTGGGCATACACACCGAAATGATCTCCGATGGCGTAATGCAGGCGATAGAAGCGGGGATCATTACCGGTGCCAAGAAAAAACTGCATCCTGAGAAAGCCATTGCCACCCTGGTCCTGGGCAGCAGATCATTGTATCGCTTCGTGGATAACAACCCTGCTTTCGAGCTGCATCCTGCGAGCTATACCAATGACCCGTTTATCATTGCCCAGAATGACAACTTGATTGCCGTGAATTCTGCCTTGGAGATCGATGTGACTGGACAGGTGTGTGCCGACTCCATCGGCACGACAATTTACTCAGGCTTCGGGGGCCAGCTTGACTTCATCCGCGGTGCTGCCCGTTCGTGTGGTGGCAAACCGATCATCGCGCTTCCAGCCACCGCTCGGGGAGGTGAGCTGTCACGTATTGTGCCGCTGCTCAAGCCTGGGGCTGGTGTCGTGACCACGCGTGGCGATGTGCACTATGTCGTAACCGAGTTTGGCGTGGCCCAGCTCTACGGCAAAACCTTGCGTCAACGCGCCAGGGCACTGATTGAGATTGCCCACCCACGCTTTCGCGCCCTGTTGGAGCAGGCAGCAGTGGAACGCAAATTGCTCTGAGAAACAAGAGGAGGAACGACTATGTTTATGACCGAAGTCTTGGGACGGTGCAGCATCCTGGAACAGCGAGTAGCCGGCATCTATAGCCAGTTCGCTAGCAGCCTGAACGACGACAAAGAACTAGAGAGCTTCTGGCTCGGGATGGCCGAAGAAGAGAAGCATCACGGCAAAATCCTCGCAGCTGAAAAGGCCGCCCTAGAGGTGGACTCTGACACCGGTTATTTCATGCCCGAGTTTCCCGCCAAGCTGATGGAGATGGATACCTTGCTAAAGCGTATCGAAGAAAAGGCCCGGTTGGGTGTGACCAAAGACGAAGCATTTGCCCTGGCGCTGGAGTTAGAGCAGTCGGAACTGAACACCATCTATCGCGACCTGGTGTTGATGGGTCGTACTGCCGTGAAGTTGATGGCCCGGCATATGGATCAGTCGCTCTCCCTGCCCAAACATCAACAAGACTTACTCGAAGGCGCCAAGCGGTTCCTGCCGGAAGGTCCGATCCGTCAACAGGCTGAGGCGTGGGTGACGCAGTACCGAATCCCGCAGCCATCCTAACACGCGCAACGAAGGAACGGTTATGATACCGCACAGGCAGATTCTCGTTCCGGTCGAAATTCATGAAAACGCCGCCCCGGTGGTGCAGTGGGCAGCGCTCATGGCGCACGTGATGGAGAGCCATCTGCTCTTGTTGCATGTGAACGAATCCTTGGAGCCATTTGCCGCCCGGCCGGCCTTTCACGGTGGAGTGAGCCCAGACACGACAACCACGGCGGAGGAGTGGCGGAAAACCTACGAACAATCTGCCCGGCAGGAACTCGTCCAGCTGATCGAGCAATGCTGCGCCGGCGTGTCCGTCGAAACCGTTTTGCGAGAAGGGCGCGCTCACCGCGTGATCCTAGAGTACCTTGAGCACGCTCCTTGTGATCTGATTGTTATGGGAACCCACGGGAGACCTTGGTATCAACGGCTCCTTCTGGGCAGCACCGCAGAGGCGGTGTTGCGGGCAGCATCAGTCCCGACCCTGATTGTCCACAATACCGCCGACAAACAGCCTCCTCCACAGCTCATCCGTATGGTTCTTTCCAGCGACTTTAGTGCCGGTAGCAAAGCGGCAGAGGAGGGAGCGCTCACTCTTGCTGCCCATGGGGTGAACGAGGTCTTCCTGGTCCACACGGTGGAGAATCCGCTGCTGGATATCTATGATCCCGACACGGCAGAGATTGATCTACGACGAATCATGGAGGAATCACGGCAACATCCGCCGCGGTCAGCCCAGCCATTCTGGGATCATGCCCACCAGGTCGCACAGGCGAAACTCATGCTCTTGCGGCAACCGTTTCTGGGCGCAGGTGTACAGGTCGAACTGTTCGTGACGGAGGGTTTTCCAGCCGAGGAAATTCTTACAGTCGCGAAGAACCGCAGCGCCGATCTGATTGTCATGGCGACGCATGGACGCAGCGGTATCCGCCGCTTGCTGCTTGGTAGTGTGACCGAGAAAGTCGTCCGTACTGCCCACTGTCCTGTGCTGGCCGTGCGGAGTCAGGAGTGACAACGCACTTTTATGCTTCTCCGAGATGCCCATCCTCACAGTGCAAGACCCGCGAGGCAACCCGGACGATACGCTGGTCATGGCTGGCAATCAGCACAGTACGGTGCTCTTCGTCCACTAACTGACGGAGGAGTCGAATCACCTCTTCGGCAGTGTGTGAGTCGAGACTGCCAGTCGGCTCGTCAGCAATCAGCACCGGCGGGCGCAATGCTAAGGCCCGTGCCAAAGCCACCCGTTGCTTTTCACCTCCCGACAGATCAGCAGGCAGGTGGGCAAG
>CAZCWX010000606.1:0-5132 GCA_964502465.1 uncultured Enterobacteriaceae bacterium
GTGGCGCAGCCATCCTGGCTGCGTGCAGGCTGGAAGCCTGCTCCACAAAGGGAGAGGGCCCCTTTTCTTGCATTGCTGAAATAATCTCCAACCCTGTTTGCACGGCGCGGCGGGCGTCGTCTTCATGCGCCACGGGATAACCAAAATAGGCCAGCAGCCCATCGCCCAGATACTGCGCGATATGCCCCTCATAGCGCCCGATGACTGATGCGCAGGTCTCTTGGTATGCGCGCACCACCTCGCGCAATTCTTCGGGATCAAGCTGTTCGGAGAGAGCAGTCGAACCGACTAAGTCACAAAACATCACCGTCAACTGTCGCCGCTCGCCCGAAGGGTGTTGGGTGCTCGGGGTTAGGGGCTGGGGACTGGTAACTGACCACTGACCACTGGCAACTTCGCTGGTGCTTGTCTCCGATTCCCCGATTCCCCGATTCCCCGTTTCTGCCTTGTCTGAGGTTCCTGCCCACACCAGCATTTTGCCGTCTTTGTCGAGCGCCAGTTCTTTGACCTCGATGAGTTCTTCCTTGAGGGCGTCAAGCATGTCCTCTGTGAGGTCAAACTCTAAGCGGAGTGCCCGATACGACACCCGCCCCTCACGCTGCAGCCAGGTGAGCGTTTGCGCTACCACTTCAGAAAACTTCATATGCTGTTCTCATTCCGCGGACGACCTCCGCCCGCAGTACGCCTACCCCTCACGCACAGGTTCCCATATCCCAGTCTCTGTTAGCATCTGGTTTCCCCCCAAAGGGGAAGTATCCTCGCCTATGTAGGCGGTTTATCACTCCCGTACAAGGGGAGCTTCTTGCTCCTGCCATGAGCGATAGGCTATAAGCTATAAGCCATACGCAAGAGGGGACACCCATTATGCCAAACAACAGTCCTTCCCCTGCTGTCATCGATGAAATCTGTGACTATGCACTGAAGGTTGCACCGGAGATTCCCTGGTTGGTTGAGCCACTCACCCCTGGCCGAGGGAGAGCGTATCTCCTCCAGCACATCCTGCGGAACCGCCTGCTCAGTTCAGTGATTCGTCCGGCGTGGGTGAGCCGCTGCCCAGACCTGGCCGTCGTGCGCAAAACCATCGGCCAGATGCGTGAAGAACTGGTGCGTGACGATGCCATTGATCAGCCCCACACGACGCTGCTGCGGCACATGGGCCGTAACGTCGGCTTGACGGATGTCCAGATGGATACTGTCAAACCTGTCCCGCTCGTCGAGGTCGCGTTTAATGTGTGGGAGAACATTGCTCGTACCCGTCACTGGATCGCTGGCTGGCTGGCGACGTCGGTCGATGAATTCATCATTACCAATATGCCCAAACACAACTTCCAAGCCGAAGCCTGGAAGCGAGCCTTTGGACTCAACGATGATCAAGTCTTCTTTTTTACTTACCATACCAAGGCAGACGATGATCATGCCGGACGCACAGTTTGGGAGCCGATTGCACGGCATGTGATGAAGGATGAGGATAGGCGCGATGTGTTCAATGGGATGATGCTGGCACTTACTGCTCTGAAGTTGTTCTATCAAGGGATTTGCGAATTGGGGGATGCAATGGACAAGACCGAACGGTGAGGACGAAGGAAAGAATGCAGAAGTCAGAATGCAGAATTCAGAATATAAATTGCAGTTAGTATGGTGTTTCGTCAGTTCTTTAGCAGGACAATCGGGCAAGGGTTGCCCTCTATGGAATGCGCCGCCCACGGCGGCGCTGTGGCTGACGCTAGTGCACTCTGGCCCGCTCCGCGCTCCGCGCGCAGACAAAGCGGCGTCAGAGCCGCCGCAGTCCATAAAAGCACAAATTGCCCACCAACTGATGAGACACGACACTAGGAAATCACAATGCTCCTTTTCTTCTGGCTTCTGGCTCCTGGATTCTGAATTCTTGCTAATGTCTTCTGCCTCCTCAATTCCCTATTACTGGAGATTGTTATGGCTGTGAACGAAAATCTCAAACGTTTAGTCGATCTGGCGGCTCCCTACTGGGCCGGTGAGGCTGAGGTGGTGTGGAGCTATTTTCAGAGTCCGACTCGGACCAAAGAAACTGATTTGCTGTGGTTGCGCTGCCAGTGTTTCAAGGAAATTTGGGGGTCCGGGGTGGGAGATAAGAAGAAAGGGCTCTTTCAAGGTCCGGTGGCCTATCTCAGCGAGGTCTTTCGCAAAATCGATACTGACGTTGATCGGCACGAAGTCTTGGATGTGATTGATGACCTACGCACCGAATTTTTTCATTACTGCTTGTTTGCCGATATCTATGATTTTTTGAGTGGAGAGAAGCTCAACCCACAGCAACTCATTGGGTGGGAGGCTGATAACGAACTGGCACGGATTCGCTATGAGTATCGTGAGCAGCGCGGCAAACTCGGCTACTTTGCCGTCCGTTTCACTGAAGGTGGCTACTGCAGCATGTACTCCGCTGGGATGCGGCTTGCCGGCACCGGTGAGTTGAACGATCGCATCGCTAACGCATGTGCGCAAGTGTACAACGACGAGATTGGGCACATGCGCTCTGGGTTTGTCGGACTGTCGAAACAAGATCTCTCTCCAGCAGAATGGGCTGAGATTGCTGACATGACCAGAAAGATTCTGTTGCAACGCATTCACATGCGCAACGAACAGTTCAGCTTTCCGCTTTCAATCGACCGCATCCGAGCGATTGATGCTGGCGATATCACGCCAACAAAGTTTGATTACACAGGGCTTGAATAAGAAGCTTTTAGCTATCAGCTATTAGCATTTAGCAAAAACCGGTTTGTCCTTTTTGGCTGACAACTGACTGCTGAAAGCTGGCCGCTTCCTATGAAAGAACCAGTACAACTCTGGATCTGGTTGATCATCGCAGTTCTTCTCTTCTTGTGCGTGCCGTATTTCTTTGCTGGCACCTATGAGCCGCTCATTTTTGGCCTGCCGCTCTGGTTTCTCACTGCATTGGTGGCCTCTCTGGTGCTCACGGGCTTGACGATGTATGTCGTGCTGCGTCAGTGGTGGCTGGCTGCCGTGGTCCTGGGGGAAAAGGAAGACTAATGCCAGCACAGTCCGGCCTGGGCTTCGATGCCTTAGTGATTCTGACGATTTATCTCTTGAGTAGCATTCTCATCGGTTATTTTGCGTACCGGGCTGGTGAGACCTGGAAAGCCAGAGACTATTTCCTCGGCGGGAAAACCACAGGAGCGATTGTTCTTTTCTTCGCCATGCTTGCCACCAAGTTTAGTGGCAATACATTCTTCGGCCTGCCCGGCCAAGCCTATCGTGTCGGATTAATGGCTGTGACCCTGATTCCGTTTACGATCGCTATCACGCTGGGGTTTCTCTCCTATGCTCCCCGTCTCTACGTCCTCTCCAAAAAATATGACTATCTGACGCCTGCGGACTTTTATGCCGACCGATTTCACAGTCAGTTTCTCCGTTTGTGGGTCGCGTTCTTTCTGATCTTAACCGTGATCCCGTATCTCATGATTCAGGCGACGGCGATGGGACACGCCTTTGTCGGCTTTACCGGTGGCCGCTACCCCTTTGCTGCAGGGGTGATGTATATTTTCACCTTTATGTTGGCCTATGTACTGCTGAGTGGCTGGCGAGGAGTCGTGTGGGCAGAAGTGTTACAAGGTTCGTTGCTCTTGGGCGCAATCGTTGTTGCTGCCGTCGTATTAGTTCAAGGGGAAGGAGGACTCACCGAGGTCGTGCGCCAGGCGGTAGAGATCGCCCCAGAAAAAGTCTCGGTGCCAGCCTCGCTTGAGACGCTCACCCGGTCATACCTATTATACATGCTGGTTTTTGGCATCGGCGGGGCCATGTACCCACAGATCATCCAAAGTGTGTATGCTGCGAAGAGTGAGCGAGCGTTACGTCGCAGTGTCATGATGATGGTGCCGAATTATTTCCTCATCATGCTGTGCGTTGTTATAATTGGGTTGGTTGGGATTGTGCGTCTGCGTGATCTGGAGACGATTCAGGCGGATCAGGTACTTGGTCTTTTACTTGGGCAACAGGCTACGAGTGTGTATTGGATCTCTGTCGTCGTATTTCTCGGCGCGGCTGCGGCGATTATGTCTACGGCTGCTGGCGTGCTGCTGACCCTCTCTTCGATGGTCACGCATGACCTTTATCGTCAATTTGTTCGACCACAGGCAAGTGAGGATGAAATTGCCACCGTTAGTCGGGTGTTCACCGTGTTGATTCTGGTCGTTGTGACAGCCCTTTCCCTACAACCGCTGACGACGCTGTGGCAGCTCACGATTATCAAGTTTGAATTTCTCATGCAGTTATATTTGCCGCTTATCTTGGGACTCTACTGGCCGCGCTTTTCGCGGGAGGCTGCGATTGCTGGCCTGATGACAGGTACGCTCACTGTGAGCAGTATGATGCTCACAGGAGTAGGGCACATCTGGGTATTCGATGCCGGTGTATGTGGTTTTGTCCTGAACGGCTTAGCCTGTGTAAGCGTATGCCTGTTGATGGAGCTGAGCGAGGTTGAGCAGAAACGAGTTCACAAACGTTTCTTTACGCTTTTTGAGCGAGCGACAGCGGGAGCAGTTGAGAACGCCGATCAGCTTGTCTTTCCTGTGAAACCGCCGTCGGCCACATTGAGTCAGCGCATACCAGATTAGCGGGTGTTCCAGAAGACAGAACGGAGAACGTACCATGGAAAAGTCTGAGACAATACTTCAGGAACTCATCGATCGGGAAAAGCTTCGTGACATCGTCCACCGCTACTGTTGGGCGGTAGATCGGGGAACGCTCCAAGAAGTCATGAGCCTTTTCCATGATGCGTGTGATCTCATCTTGGTACCGGGGAAACGATACGAAGGCAGAGCCGCGGTACAGAAGTGGTATGACGGGTATATGCAGAACCGCATGAAGGTCCTGCGCCACCTCATCCATAACCAAGTCATTACCCTTGAGGGGGATACTGCAACATCAAAAAGCTACTTTGATGCGGTAGGCGACCTGAAAGGCGAGTCAATTGTTGTAGCAGGATTTTACGAAGACAGACTGCAACGAGTGGGAGGAGCATGGAAATTCACCGAAAAGGTCATCCGGCTCGACTTTCTTGTGCCGCTTCATGAAGGGTGGGGCGGCAAGAAGATCACGCGAAGCCTGATGCCGCCTGAAGTTTAATACCTGAATCGGCG
>CAZCWX010000607.1:0-3070 GCA_964502465.1 uncultured Enterobacteriaceae bacterium
GTTCGGGTGTATCATACGGCATCGGTTGGTCCTCCGGGGATTGTTTGGTTGCACTCACAATCCTACCCGAGTAGGGCCAACCTGCCCACTCGGCCTCTGCCTCAGTGTGACCGCCACAAATTTTAATCTACTGAGACTACAATTTCCTTTGCTACGCTGTCAAGCTGTTGCAATCAGCCGTAGATCTCCGCTCGCAGCTTGCGGGCTTCTTCCTTCTTACCCTGCTGCTGCCACAGCCGAGTCAAACTCATCGTCGATCATAACGCCGGCGACTTCGCACTCTGCCGACGGGCAATCTCAAGGACCTTCGGGAAATGTTCCTCTGGGGAAGAAACGGGGAACCGAATAGACGGAGACAGAATCGGAGAAGAGGACCAGCTTGCTCTTCTGCTGGTCCCCGATTCTCCGATTCGGAGCAATAGCTCTCCAGCAAGCCGATATAGTTCGGCCTCAAAGATTCGTGTCCCATTTTTGTCTCCCAACACCAATGTCTCTGCTATCACACCCGGCCCTTTTTCGATCCGTCCCATCCTCCTCCCTCCCACACAAATCCCACAACAATCCCATATCTTTCCCACAACTTTTGCCCCTCGCGTGCGTATATTTTCTCAAGACGTCAACCCTGCAGGGGCATCACATTCAACGCTTTTTAAAAGGGTTTCCTACGCGTTCCTTACAAGACAAGGAGGGTTATCAGAATGGTTTCTTCCCCTGTCCTCGCCGATGAGGAATTACTCCGCCGGGTGGCTGGTGGCGACTCGGTGGCCTATACCGTGCTCTACCAGCGCTACCACACTCGTCTCTATCGCTTCCTTGCGTCGTGGCTTACCGATCACAGGAAGACGGAGGACCTTACGCAAGAGGTGTTGCTGGAAGTGTGGAAGAAGGCTGGGACCTATCGCGGCTGTGGCCAGGTCTCGACCTGGATCTTAGGCATCGCCCGCTTCAAGGTCCTCACTGCGCGACGGCGCCAGGCCGAGGTACTCCTTCCCGATGCTGAAGTGGTACAGGGAGACGGAGAGGATCCAAACGAGAGCCCCGAGGAGATGCTCCTGCGGGAGGAGCGGGCCCATCTTCTCCAAGCGGCTTTACAGGAGCTTTCGTTGCCACACCGAGAAGTCCTCCAGCTGGCATACGGCGCGGGTTGCTCCGGTAAAGAGATCGCCGGGATGGTAGGGTGCCCGCTGCCAACCGTGCGGACACGCATATTCAATGCGAAACACCAGCTCAAACAGCTGCTGATGGAACAGGGTGTGAACTAAGGAGTCGGGGCGTGTGTTTTCTGAGCAGGCACAACCCAGCTCGCGCACGATGAACATTTCATCGGGTTCTGCGACTTACTCATTAGGAAGACGAAAACAGCAGGGTCACTATGAGTGTCCCGCAGACACAGCGCTGTGGAATCCATCAGCAAGAAACAGCGAGGGAAAGAAAGGCCGCTTGCCCTGGCAGCAAGGAGGGAAAAACAATGGGCTGATTTAGAGGACTGATATAGAAATTTTTGTCTCTATTCTCCCCGCTGAGGGGAATAGGAGAACTCAGTATAGACACACTCAACCCTACCAACAATCTCAACAAGAGAGGAAACCATTATGACACGCATGCCCAGCTTCGCTAAATCCTTACTCGTCCTGAGCCTCGCCATGATGCCGTCTGGGGCCCTGGCGTTAGACCCCCTGATCAATGGCGCCAAGACCCAGAACGATGTCCAAATTACTGCCTCTGCAAACTGGAACGTCTTGCTTGGCCCGGTGGCGGTGCAAATCCCCCAGGGATCAGTCTACCACTGTGAGGTCACCTGCACCTCCACGGTGAAGAACCCGCACAATCCGAATGCTGATCAAGACTACTTCTATGTCGCCTTTAACAACAACGCCGCGGCCAACCCTGCCGTTACCGATGCGTGCGTGCGCCCGTTCGATTTTAGCCAAGACGTTCCCGGCATCGATAACCTCGATAAGCTGGTGGTTGCGGACACCTGCTTTATTCCCAACCTGGCCGGCCTTCAGCACTTCTATTGCCTGGGGCGGAAGGAGCCCAATCAGGTAAATACGGTCGTCGATAATACCTCGATGCACGTCATCTGTATCGATCACCGCGGGACCGAGCAACCAGGGTAGCCATTCTTTGAGCACCGTCCCACGCTCCGGGCGATCAGTTCTGGTGGTGCAGGCCTCTGACCTGCACCACCAGTTTGACAGGAGAGAGAACGATGAAACGTTTACCGTTCAAGGCGAGGTGGTCTTCCCGGACTCCAGGCCATTGGCTGCGCGGAACTCTCGTGAGTCTGGTCCTGAGCACGGGACTCGTAGGTTCCACGTATGCGCTCGGTCCCGCGGCGATGACCTTGCCTGGGCAGGTTGCCTTACAGGACGAAAAGCTGACGGCTCAACTCGTGGCGGCACCGCTGCGCCAGGTGATGGAGGAGGTGAGCAGGTTGAGTGGGGCACGGGTCCGGTGGCTGGGCCGCCAGACGGAGGAGAAGCCAGTGTCAGTGGGGTTTACTGCTCTCCCCTTGCCCGAGGCCCTCCGGCGGATTCTCGGGGAGACCAATTTTCTCCTCTTCTACACCTCGGTGGGAGAGAGCACAGCACTGACGCAGATCTGGATCTTGTCCAAAGGAACAGGCGGCAGGCAGCCAGGACTCACATCACAGCCAACCGCGCAGGCAAAGGCACAGCCGCAGCCTGCCCCAGGCTCCACCTCCCAGCGCACGCACACCGTGGAAAGGCAGGCCGAGCTTGACGCCATATCTGTCGATACCCTGATCGAGACCGCCATAAGCACTTTGGAACCTTCCGTGCGCGTAGAAGCCGTAGCGCGTTTAGGGGGGTACGCCCCAGCAGACTCGAAGATCGAGGGGATCCTTTCCCACCTTGCTGCCAATGATGGTAACCCGCAGGTGCAGGCGGCGGCATCCGAGGTATTGGCAGGGATAGAGTGAGGGAAAATCCTTCCTCCCATATAAATCCCATAACCAACTTTAGAGGAGACCAATATGGCACAGGCAGACAAAACGTATCTGAACGAACTACAGAAGCAGTGGGGCTATTTGGCAGCGTGGCCCCCC
>CAZCWX010000608.1:0-3507 GCA_964502465.1 uncultured Enterobacteriaceae bacterium
ATCGACTGGCAGTGGGAGAGTCACCGGGAATACCTCGATGCGTTACAAAAGCGTGGGCTGGGGATTAACGTCGCGTCGCTCGCAGCACTCACGCCGCTCCGACACTATGTGATGGGAGAAGAATCCTTTGAGCGGGCTGCCAATGCCGAAGAGATTGTCCGCATGCAGCAACTGCTGCGCGATGCCATCGAGGCTGGCGCTTTCGGCTTTACCAGTACGATCCTCAACAACCATATTGGGTACCAAGGCCGGCCGCTGGCGTGTCGCAATGCCAGCCGCGAGGAACTCAAAGCCTTCTGTCAGGTCCTGCGTGAGGCGGGACGGGGCGCGATTGAACTCGCCCTTTCGGCGCAGACACCAGGACATATGGCCGATGAAGAGTATGACCTGCTTGAGTTCCTCGTGCGGGAAAGCACACGCCCAGTGACGTGGCTCGCGTTGTTCAACCGTCCAGGACGGCCGGATTCGTATCTCGGTGTAGTGGAAAAAGTGCAACCGATTCTGGGCTGGGATAAATCGGTGCCGCAGGTTTCCTGCCGACCGTTGCGCATTCAGTTCAACATGCGCAATCCTTTCATTTTTGCAGTCTTTACTACCTGGCATACGGTCTTTAACAAGAGCCTGGAAGAGCAACTCAAGATCTACAGCGACCCGGGTTTTCGCCAGGCGTTCCGTGAAGAGATGGATCGCCGTCGCATCTTCGCCGGACAATGGGGACGCATGACGGTGTTGGATGCCAAGAGTGAAGCGGTAAAAGCGGTTGCCGACAGCAAAAAAACGATTGGCGAGATGGCCAAGGCCCAAGGCAAACATCCCATCGACGTGTTTCTTGACCTTGCCGTTGCCGACAATCTGGACTTGGTCTTCGACATTCAAGCGCTGAACTATGAGCCTGAAGGCATCAAGCGCCTTATCACCGACCCACGCTTCCTCATCGGCCTTTCTGATGGGGGCGCGCATGTCGATATGCTGTGTGACGCGCCGTACGCCACCTATCTGTTAGGCACGTGGGTACGCGAGCGCCAGGCACTGACGTTGGAGGAGGCGGTGCGCCGTCTCACGTTAGAGCCGGCGCGGTTCTTTGGCATTCCCAAGCGAGGGCAGATCGCCCAGGGTATGGCTGCTGACTTGGTACTGTTCGATCCTGATACGGTCAATGCGCATGAGCCAGAGTACGTCCATGACCTCCCCGGTGGGGCCAAACGGTTCGTGGCCTATGCTGACGGTATCAAAGCGACGATCGTGTCCGGTTCAATCCTCTACCAGGATGGTGAATACCAGGGTGGATTGCCTGGGCAGGTACTGCGCAGTTACGATGCATAAGAGCACCTATCACAGAAAGTTGATATTTGTAAAAATCTGGATTACATCTGTCGGACATGCCTGTCATTCTGAGGCCGCAGGCCGAAGAATCTCTTTTCCAAGGAGGATCCCGTATGGCGCAGAAAACCTGGATTGAAGTGGCGGTCAATGGAGCCTGGACCCGACGGCTGCAGCCAAACATTCCGGTGACCGCCCAAGAGATCATCAACGAGGGAGTGGCGTGCGTCAAAGCCGGGGCTGCCGTGATTCATGCTCACACGCTGGACCCGGACACCGGCAAACAAAACAACAACCTGGAGAACTGTATCGCCTTTATCGGTGGCATTCGTTCCCAGGTCGATGCGATTGTGTATCCCACCGCAGCGCCGATCCCCTTGCCGGACGATGGGAACGCCCGCTATGCCACCACCGTTGAATTGGTCAAACGAGGATTGTGTGAATGGGGGTTCCTGGACCCGGGCTCGTGTAATTTCTATCTTTCCGACGCCAGTGCGCCGCCCTTATTCGGTAATGATGGAGGGGTGTATAGCAATCCCAATGGAGCCCTGGAATTAGGGATCGCACTGGCGGCAAAGCATCAATATCATCCGGCCTACGCGTGCTACGAACCCGGGTTCGTGCGCCAGGGGGCCACGTTGCACCGCAAACAGCCGACGGCGCCTGTACCGATCTATCGGTTTATGTTCTCGTCAGCTTTTACATTCAGTTTTCCCCCGGAACCGTGGGCACTGGAGGCGTATGTCAAATTGGTGGAGACCGTGGCGCCGGGGTCGCCATGGATGGCGGCCGGTCTGGCGGTGGATGTTCTCCCCTTGATCCCTACGATTGTCGCGTTAGGTGGGCACGTGCGGGTTGGGCTTGAAGATGCACCGTTCCACTCGTCGCGCAAGAATATCGAGCTAGTGGAAGCTGCGGTGAAGGCCATGCAAAAAGCGGGGAGTGAACCGGCGACCGCGGCGGATATCAGAGCCTCGTTGGCGGCCTACCAGATGCCTGCAGCCAGCGCGGCGTGATGAGGGAGGGCAAAGGGGAATCCGATGGGCGCGTCTGAGAACGAAAAACTCATTTGGCCGTCGATGGCGGGCTGATCGCGCAGTCGCTATACTAAGACGGACGACGGCGAATGCCGCCGCCGAGTTCAACGCATAAGGAGGATGTTATGCACGTAGGATATGGAGCTGTTTTTCAAAACCCTAACAACCAGTTGACCGACCGGGAGGTTTGGCGCAACGAGATTCGCCTGGCGGAGATGGCGGAACCACTGGGGTTCGATTCCATCTGGGGGATCGAGCATCATTTTGATGATTACACCATGTGCCCCGACCCGGTGCAATTCTTGACCTACATGGCGGGGCGGACCAAGCACGCGAAGCTCGGCTCCATGGTGATCGTGTTGCCCTGGCATGACCCGATTCGCGTCGCGGAACAGATCTCTATGCTCGACCATGTTTCTAACGGACGCTTCATTCTGGGGATCGGACGCGGACTGGCGCGCATCGAGTACGAAGGGTTTCGCATCGATCAAAACGAAGGACGCAGTCGGTTCGTTGAGTACGCTGAGTTGATCCTCGAAGCCTTAGAGAAAGGCTACATGGAGGGCGGTCTGCACACCAAACAGCCCCGTCGTGAGATCCGTCCGTTTCCGTTCAAGTCATTCAGAGGCCGCTCGTACGCAGCCGCGGTCTCGCCGGATTCGTCGCCGATCATGGCCAAGCTCGGGGTTGGGTTATTGGTCATTCCGCAAAAGCCGTGGGACGCGGTGAAAAAGGATTTCGAGGTGTATCACAACGCGTGGCGGCAGTACCACGGCAATACGCCGGCCCCAAAACCGCTCAGCGGCGGGTTCGTATTTGTCGACGAAAACCGGGATCGTGCCGAGGAGCAGGCGATGAAATGGCTGTCCGCTCAATACAAGACCGTCATCAAACACTATGAAATGACCTCAGAGAAGTTCGGGACGCATAAGAGCTATGAGTTTTACCACCAGATCACCAAGTTTATCGGCAAGCATGGGATGGATACGGCGGCGCTGGACTTTGCGAAACTGATGCCCTGGGGAACACCGGACCAAGTGCTCGAAAAACTTGCGATGGTCCGTGACACCATCGACGCCAATGGTTTCATGCTGAACTTCAGCTACGCCGGTATGCCGTTTGATGAAGTCGAACGGAACCTCAAACTCTT
>CAZCWX010000609.1:0-5094 GCA_964502465.1 uncultured Enterobacteriaceae bacterium
CGTGAAATTAAGCATGCGAAGAAGCGGCCTCAAACAGAGAGATCCTCCAGGCCGACAAGAGCGCACGAGAATAACTCTGGGTTGTCGTTCACAATCCGACACCCCATGAAAAATGGTTCTCTGAGCGAGGAAGCAGAGAGAGCGAAAAAGCGAGGCCGCCCGCCGTTCTGTGCCAAGTTCGTACGGGCAGCCTCAAGTCACCAGGAGGGGAAAGCCCCCCAAGGCTTTCCTCATTCTACTACGTTTTGGTGCAGGGCGCTTCCCCGGTAACGTAGTGCCCTCGCCAATGACAAGAAAGGGGAAAAGGGATGAATCAATTCAAGCGGTACGTGTTCTGCTGGCTTCCCTGTTTGACCATGCTCGTCATAGTCACAGAAACGAAGGCCCAACAAGCTGCGCCTCAACCAAACACGGCAGCAGAAGCAGGAGCCTCTCCCGCAAGGGAAAGCGCCCCTCCCACCAATCCTGAAAACAAAGAGGCGCAAGCAGCAAAAGCGCGCGCCTTCGAAGTCCCATTAGTCACGGTAATCGGCTCAGCTGAACAGGAGAAAGACCTTCCCGGCTCAGGCACCTACTTGACGACTGAAGATATTCGTCAGCAATCGTACGATGATATTAACCGGGTATTACGGGAAGTGCCTGGTGTGTACACCCGCGTAGAAGATGGCTACGGCATTTTCCCCAACATCAGCCTTCGTGGCGTCGATACGACCCGCAGCAGCAAAATCACGATGATGGAAGACGGGATTCTCACCGCTCCGGCTCCGTACTCGGCCCCTGCGGCATACTACTCGCCAACCACAGGACGCATGAGCGGGATCGAGGTCCTGAAAGGATCGAGTCAGATTCGCTACGGTCCCCATATTACGGGGGGGGTCATCAACTATCTTTCGACGCCTATCCCACTTGAACAGACCGCCTACCTCAATGCCCTGTACGGCATGGAAAATGAAGTTCGTCTCCACGGCTATGTGGGAAACACGGTAGACCTGTATGACTGGGGCCGCTTCGGGTTTTTAGTCGAGGGGTATTTCCGCCGGACCGATGGGTTTAAGACCATCGACAAAACGCCGGATTTTCGTGACAGTGATAAGACAGGCTTCAATAAAATTGAACCAATGATGAAGCTCTCCTGGGAACCACCAACGTCGGTATATAACCGGTTCGAGTTCAAGATCGGGTATACCGACTTCGATGGCGATGAAACCTATCTCGGCTTGAGCGAAGCGGACTTCGCCGCGAAACCGTACCGCCGCTACTCAGCCTCCCGCTTCGACAACATCCAAACCGAACACGCACGCACGTATCTTCGCCACTTCATCACCCCGACGGAGAATCTCGATATCGTCACCACTGCCTATTACAAGAAATTCCGCCGCAACTGGTTCAAATTGAATGATCTACGCAACATCCCTGGAGTCGGCAATATGGACCTTTCGGCAGCCCTTGCCGGCGCGAGCGACGGAGCTGGGCTTGCCGTGCTCAAAGGCGAGGCCGAAGGGACTCTCCGTGTGCGGAATAACAACCGGAAGTACTACCTCGGAGGCGTTGAGTCTGTTGCAGATTATCGCATTCACTTCTTAGCCGACCACAACATCACCTTCGGTTTCCGCTACCATCAGGATCAAGAACGTCGCATCCAACGCGATGAACTCTATCAACAGGCAGCCAATGGCACGATTATCGATCGCAACCCTGGCACCCGTGGAGATGCGGGGAACCGCAGGGAAGACACCCAAGCAGTGGCGTTCTTCGCCCAAGACGCCATCAACCTTGGTAAATGGACGATCACCCCAGGCGTCCGCTATGAGTATTTGTGGCTCGAGAACACCGATAGGGGTAACCCGAACAACGACGGGAGCGATACCCTCCCGTTGGTCAGCGGAGGGGTAGGAGTCACATACGACTACACGGACGAATTGACGTTCCTCGGCAGCGCGTATCGAGGATTCTCCCCGCCGAATCCGAGTGCAGCTATCGTGGACGATCTCGGAGAAGAAACCAGCATTGCCACGGAACTCGGTGCCCGCTACCGCCACGCGAACGGAGCGTTTACCACGCAGGTGATCGGCTTCTACACCTACTTCGACGACCTGATTGTCGTCGATAACATCGGTGGAGCCGGCGCCGGCCAAAGTGAAAACGTCGGGCGGGTTGATGCGTATGGCGTTGAGTTCGCAGCGACGCTTGACCCAGGAATTGCCTATAACTGGCGGTTCAACAATCCGTATTTTTTTGCTTTTACCTACACCAATGCAGAGCTTGCTAGTAATTCAGACTCAGCCGACCCGGAATCGATCTTTGCCGGAGGCAAGAAGGGCAACAAAGTCCCCTACATTCCTGAGTTTACCTTCACGATCGGCACGGCCGTTGAATTCGAGAGATTCGGGTTCGCCATTACCGGAATCTTCTATGATTCAACCTACACATCGGCCGGTAACACCACCCAGCAGATCAATGCGGCGGGGCAGCCTGACGCGCGTTTCGGAAAAACTGACAGCTACTTCATCGGTGATTTATCAGCATATTATCAATGGAATGAGACAGTTAAAGTCCTCGGTGGCATGCAAAATTTCTCTGACGCCTCCTATATCGCCTCTCGCCATCCCCATGGCCCACGACCGGGACAGCCGCTGTTTGGCTATGTCGGTATGGAGGTGCAATTCTAATGGACTGCGCTTCTCACCAGCGGTATTGGATACCGAGGCTCTCCAGTCTGCTGAGAAAGAGCAGAGGCTTTTTCTGTGTGTGTCTCATTCTCGCGACGACGACTCTCGCCACCGCCCAGGACTTGGTTCTCTATTCTGGGCGGAGCAAGGGCCTCATTGAGCCGATTCTCAAGCAGTGGGAAGCGCAAACAGGCACGCGGGTGCGAGTTCGCTACGGTGATACCGCCCAACTCGCCATCGCCCTTCAGGAGGAGGGCTCCCACAGCACGGCAGATCTCTTCTGGGCACAGGATGCCGGCGCATTGGGAGCCCTCAGTAAAGCAGGGCTGTTGCGTATTTTACCTAACGCACTGATCTTACGTGTTGCCGCCCCCTTTCAGAACCCCTCTGGAACCTGGGTAGCGACCAGCGGCCGGGCACGTGTCCTCGCCTATTCGACTGAGCGCGTCAAACCAGAGCATCTGCCTGCTAGCGTCTTTTCCCTCACCCAGCCGCACTGGAAAGGTCAAGTTGGATGGGCACCAACGAATGCTTCATTCCAGGCGTTTGTCACCGCTATGCGCCTGGCAGAAGGTGAAAAGAAAACCAAAGCCTGGCTTGTTGCCATGAAAGCCAACGGGACGAAGGCTTACGCAAAAAATACTGCAATCATCGAAGCCATCGCTGCTGGTGAAATTGATCTGGGTCTGAATAATCACTATTACCTGCTCCGTTTTACTCAGACGAACAAGAACTATCCAGTCGCACAAGTCTTTTTTGCGCCAACGGATATCGGCAACTTGGTGAATGTATCCGGACTCGGCGTCCTGCAATCGAGTCAGCATCCCGAACAAGCAGAAGCGTTCATCACCTTCGTGCTGACAAACTATGCCCAACAGTTCTTCACCAATGAAGTCTTCGAATATCCGGTGACTCCCAACGCAACCCCCAACTCGGACCTCGTCTCTCACGACGAACTTGCCCAACGCGCTCCCAAGGTGAATCCAGAGGATCTCAGCGATCTTCCCGGGACTCTCCAGCTCATGAGAGAGGTGGGACTCTTATAGCCAGCAGTATGAAACATGGGCAGCCGCCGCCCTGGTACCTGCTCGCTCTTCCTTTCTTCGTCAGTATAGGGATGCTGGTCCCTGTGGTCTATCTCGTGCTCCGTGCCTTCGACGGCGATCCTGCAGAGCTGTCACAGGTCGTGTTTCGCCGTCGTAATCTCTCGCTTTTGGCGAACACCCTGTTATTGAATCTCGGGGTGTTGATCGTTGTGTCACTCCTGGCACTGCCACTCGCCTGGCTCACAACCCGGAGTGATCTCGTTGGTAAGCAGGTTGTGAGCGTGCTAGGGGTCTTGCCGTTGGCTGTCCCAGGCTATGTGATGGCGTACACACTGCTGGCTCTGAGCGGGCCGTACGGCACAGCAGCCACCCTGTTCGGCGTGCAAGTCCCGCGATTCACCGGATATTGGGGGGCGTTGACCGCGCTCAGTCTCTCCACCTTCCCGTACTTGTTTCTCCAACTCCGAGCCGGCTTAGCCGGTCTCGATCCCGCCTATGAAGAAACCGGGCGGTCGCTGGGGTATGGACCAACCTGCGTTTTCTTCTTTGTCGTTCTTCCCCAGTTGTTCCCGGCTTTCCTCGCCGGCACCCTTTTGGTCAGTCTGCACGTATTAGGGGATTTTGGCGTAGTCAGCCTCATGCGCTACGAGACCTTTAGTTATGCACTGTTTCTGCAGTACACCGCCTCATATGATCGCGTGTATGCGGCATGGTTAGCGCTGATGCTCCTGGGTTTGACCGGTGGGTTGATCTCCACCGATGCCTGGTTGTTACGCACCAGACAATTCTACCGCGTAGGCAGTGGCGCAGCTCGGACTGGTGCATCCATTCCACTCGGACTCTGGGCAGGGCCTGCCTACCTGTTTATTACAGGTCTGACCTTCTTAAGCGTTATGGTTCCGCTCCTCACTATTAGTTTCTGGCTCAGTCAGCGTCCCATGACCGCGGCTTTCGCAGAGATCCTTGCTGTGTTGTGGCACTCGCTCAGCGCCTGTGTGCCCGCAGCACTGCTTGCGGCAGCCTTGGCCATACCGGTTGCCTATCTTGGGACCCGTTACCCTTCGCCACTCTCGCGTCTGCTTGAGCGCATCGCGTACATCGGCTACGCGACCCCTTCTCTTGCTTTTGCCCTGGCACTGATCTTCTTCACCTTGAGTGTGGTCCCGACCTTATATCAAACTCTCCCGCTGCTGATTGGTGCCTATACCTTACACTTTCTGGCAGAGGCAGTGGGTCCAGTGCGCAATGTTTTGTATCAGGCGACTCCCCGGCTGGAAGAAGCCGCCCGGACGCTCGGCTACGGCCCGATCGGAGCCTTCCGCACAACAACCTTGCCACTGCTCCGAAGTGGCCTGATTGTGAGCACCACCTTTGTCTTT
>CAZCWX010000610.1:0-4152 GCA_964502465.1 uncultured Enterobacteriaceae bacterium
ATAGTATCTCAGATGGCGACGGAGCCAGTGGCCACAATACTCTTCGATCTGGGGCTGTGGCTCTGCGAGCACCGTCCAGTAGTCAAACATCCCTTTATCGAGTGCCTTGCCAATCGTATGGCGCCACCACTGCGGCTCACCGTCCACAACAGCCACATCGGTGCTGACGTGATCACCGACGAGGAACTGCATCCACATATGTCCTGGTGTCTGTTCGCGTTCGTACTCTGCTAGGGATGTGATGATCTTCCCACCAGTACCCATCCCGCGTAGATTGTAGATCGGCTTGCTGAACACCGGAAACGCAGTCGGGGGAATCCCGTGCGGGGCGTGAGTCAGCCTCTGTGTTTCGCAGATCAGTAGCTTGTTGTAGATCCAGCGGTGTGCCGGATAGAGGGTATAGGCCAATGCATCATCAGTCGGGATCGTCACAGTGTCCGGACAGACAACGCCCTCAAAGTATTGCTGGCGCCAGGGGTCATTTTCTATGATTGGCATATCAGAACTCTGGCTTCCCATAGGAAGAGACGTTACCAATAAAAATAGAGTTGGGTTTGCCTTGTGACGCTGACGTTGGCGACCTGTTGAGTAGTTTTCCCCATCGTCGTCGCCCGCACCGTGTATCTGCCGGTCGGCAGTTTGACAAAGAACCAAGGGCCTTCCGAAACCGCTTCCAGCACTCTGTTCCCTTGCGCATCTGTAATCACCACCTCCACATCGCTCAGATACTTCCCCGTCTTTTCCGCAAAGCTGAGCATCAGGTCATACTCTGTTGCCCTGGAACGGAGGGCGTCACGTTCGTCCAGGCCGATGCCACCACTGAGGTAGGAAATTCCCTGCTCGCTCCGTGCTTCTAGCTGGGCATGTATGCGTGTCACAAAGAAACTCACAGAGGTGAGGCTGAGGACGAAAATACCCACCCACATAATAGCAGCACCATTTCTTTTCATTTTCGGCATTTCCTCACAAACTTTGCGCAACAGCTATGCCACAGTGAAAAAAACAACTGCAATAAATTGTTGATACTACGATCAGCGAAAAATTACTCTTCTCAAGGAAAGATCTCATGAGCGCAGCTTCCTCCGTCGTAATACATTTCCTGTCAATAGGAATCAATGCTGGAATACCATCGCAGAAATGAGAACAACACAGAATCTCGCCTCGTCTTTCTCATAAAAAATCCGCCGCCTGCGTCTGCCAGGGAAGCGGCAAGCGGCTTGCTACAGTTCTTTGGCCATCGGTTATAGATTGCCATGAACCCTACAGATGCAGGCCGCCTCCTGCGCGGCACGCTTGCCGAGGTCAACCCTGCCTACACCCACGGCTTCGGTTTGCCGATCCCCGAGCTTGCCACCATCGGGAGCGAGGTGCGGGCAATCCTGCGGAGACGAGGTCGCCTCCGATGACGAAGGACTTGAGCTACCAGGAGATCATGACTCAGCGTGCCGAGATCATGCAGACATCGGTCGGTCTTGATTATGCGCAGTATACAACGGGAGCGCTCGCCTTTGACTACGAACGCCTCCTTGCCGATACCGGCTACGATGTAGAAACTACGGGTGCTGTGCAGCGCCAGACGGCAGTTGGCAACACACCGCTCCTGGAGTTGGAGAACATCACGGAGCTCGTGCGCACCGTCGCACGATCAGGCAAAGGCGCACGCATTTTCGTGAAAGACGAGGCGGCGAATCCCTCAGGTTCCTTCAAGGACCGCCGCGCCTCACTGTCCGTGTACGAAGCCAAGAAACGCGGGTACGCCGGAGTCGTAGCGGCCACCAGCGGCAATTACGGCGCTGCGGTAGCCTCGCAAGCCGCCAAGGCGGGCCTGCGTTGCATCGTGGTGCAGGAGGCCTTTGACAGCGCCGGTATCGCGCAGCCGGAGATCACAGAGAAGACACGCGCCTGCGAGAGCTACGGTGCGGAGGTGATCCGCCTCTCGGTAGGTCCAGAGCTATTCTACGTCTTCCTCTGCGTCCTCAAGGAGACCGGGTACTTCAACGCGTCGCTCTACACACCGTATTCGATCCTTGGCATTGAGACGCTAGGATATGAGCTGGCGCAGCAGGTAAAGGAACGCACCGGGCGTTTCCCAGATTAGGAGGTTATGTCAGATGATGGTTCGTCTCTGGCAGAGGAGATCTCTCCGGACATCGAGAAAATCATCAAAGCGGTGCAGCAAAAAATTTCCCAAAAACAAGACAGAAAACTAGCAGATTTCTTACCTTCAGGAAAAGAGTACGCTCGTTCTCTCTTTTTCATAGGGGGTTAAGCAGGGGCAACTGGCACAGGGGTTGCTCTCTCGAAAGTGATCGCTACTGAATTAAATCAGGAGAAGCATCATGGCTAGACAGTTTAAGAAAGTGTTGTGTCCGATCGACTTCTCGAGCGACTCGTTTACCGCTCTCGACTATGCAGCTGATTTTGCCAGGCAGGGTAACGGGCAGCTGATCCTCATGCACATAGTCGATAATCCACTGACTGACTTTTACGGCCCCAGAGGCGCCAACTACTATGCTGAGGTCGAGCACGCGATAGAGAAGTCCAAGCAGATGCTCACAGACGCCGCTCACGCGCACGCCGCAGGGGTGCCTTGTGAGGTCGTCGTGAAACATGGCAACCCCTATATAGAGATTCTCGATCTCGCGACTGCTCAGCGTGCTGACGTGATCGTCATGTCTACCCACGGACGCACCGGCCCCCAACGCTTAGTCATCGGCAGTGTAACGGAAAAAGTGGTGCGGACCGCGCCGTGCCCGGTCTTCACTGTCAGGCATGAGGAACAGGCATAGCGGAAAGAGGGCATGACTACAAAACTGCTGACACTCATTCCCTTACTGCACCTCTCTGCCTGGAGGAGCGCCCTATGACAGAAGAATACTATCGCAGGCTGCGACTCAAGATGGTCGAAGAACAACTACAGCAGAGAGGAATCTGTGACAAGCGCGTACTTGATGCGATGCGCACGGTCCCGCGTCACCTGTTCGTTCCTGAACAGTACAGAGCGGAGGCGTACGAGGATATACCCTTGCCGATCGGTCACCAGCAAACCATTTCCCAGCCATACATGGTCGCAGTGATGCTTGAAGCTCTTGCCCTAGCAGGGGATGAGCGTGTGTTGGAGGTCGGAACTGGCTCGGGGTATCAGGCGGCCCTACTCGGGCGGCTGGCGGGACAGGTGTATACCGTGGAAATCATTCCCGAGCTGGCCCAAACGGCGCTGGAAGTCTTATCCAGCCTTGGCTACGAGAACGTTCAGGTCGTAACGGCCAACGGCAGTGTCGGCTGGGAAGCCGGGGCGCCGTATGACGCTATTATTGTTGCCGCGGCCTCACCCGTCGTTCCGCCCTCCCTACTCGAACAGTTGCAGGAGGGCGGGCGACTCCTCCTCCCAGTAGGCGACTGTTGGAATCAGACGCTTCTCCGAGTACGGAAGCAGCGGGGGAAGATACTTACCGAAGATCTCGGCGGCTGCGCCTTCGTCCCCCTGGTGGGGGAAGAAGGCTGGAAGTCTGGTATGTTTTCCCACTGAGACGCCGGTTACGAGCCTATTTGCC
Organism: uncultured Enterobacteriaceae bacterium; assembly: GCA_964502465.1. Taxonomy (GTDB): domain Bacteria; phylum Desulfobacterota; class Binatia; order Bin18; family Bin18; genus CAZCWX01. The sequence continues at coordinate 3,555 of CAZCWX010000610.1, forward strand.
CAGGAGGTTTGGTGAAGCCACAAGCCAACAACATTCTCGTCCCAGTCGAGATCCATGAGAACGTCGTACCGGTGGTGACATGGGCGGTGCTGACGGCGCGAGCCTTGCGGAGTCGCTTGACCCTTCTGCATGTCAACGAATCCCTCAAACCGTTTCAACATCATTGATGTGACCGCGTTACGTGGACAGGTCATGATCGGTGATGAAGTCGTCATTATCGGTCGCCAAGGCTCTGCGGAAATAACAGCCGATGAGCTGGCCGAGAAGCTTGGGACCATCAACTATGAAGTCGTCAGCACTATCTCCCAGCGGATTCCTCGGGTCGCTGTGGGGGGGAATCAAGGCAATTGACTCCGCAGGGTGACGACAGACAGGGGACATGGGCAAGATCGACTCCACTTGGAAGGTCGTCTTATATCAGTTCGTTTTGCAAATAGGCCATTGCTCAACCGCCATTCACCCTTCGATAAGCCTGTCCTGAGCGAAGTCGCAGGGCTCAGGGCGAACGGAGAACACGCTGGGAGTGCGCCAGACCCGTTCGTGCTGAGCCCCGTCGAAGTACGAACGCGCATTGGCTCATGTGAATCGAGCATTGGTA
>CAZCWX010000611.1:0-4983 GCA_964502465.1 uncultured Enterobacteriaceae bacterium
GAGCAACGTCTTCAGAACGCGGCCTTCACGGGTAGACGGCGCAACGAGATTGAGAATGATGACCGGATCGTGCTTCTGACCGTAGCGATGGATACGGCCCATGCGCTGTTCCAGACGGGCCGGATTCCACGGCACGTCGTAGTTGATCATGATCCAGCAGAACTGGAGGTTAATGCCCTCGGCGGCCGCATCGGTACAAATCATGAACCGTGCGCCACCTTCGTCAGACGGCTTACGGAAGCGTTCGACCTGCTCCTGGCGCTCGGTGTAATACATGCCGCCGTGGATCATGGCGATCTGACCAGTGTAGCCCATGCCGCCAAGACGGCGCACGAGGAAGTCCAGGGTGTCCCGGTGCTCCGTAAAGACGATCAGCTTCTCGCCCACGAATTTGGGATCGGTAATGACGGCGCGCAGCTTGTCAAACTTCGATTCGTGCCCCGCATCGTGGACTCGTTGGGCCAGGTCTCTTAGCTGTTCGACCTGCTGCCGTTCGGCCACCAGATCGGCGAGCGAGATGGCGATGACTCCTTGCAGGAGTTTGTCCTCGGCGACTTCATTCTCTTCCTGGCCATTCTCTGTGCTCTCGTCGTCCGCCGTCTTGTTTTCCAGGACGTCGTCGTCCTCGCTGATCCGCCTCTGGAGTGTCAGTAATTGCTCTATGGTGATCCGCCCGGCCTGGACATCATCAATTATGGCATTCAGTTTCTCAATCCGGCGCTCGAAGGAACGCAACAAGGCGTAGGTGGAGCTGGCCAATCGACGCTGGAACACGCTCATGGCCAGGCGCGCGGCTGACTGGTTCAGGAGCTTAGCCCTGTTGTAAACGTGCTGGAGGTACTCCGTCGTTTCGTCATAGAGCTTCTGCTCGCTCACGTCGCCTTGAGTCAAGTTATAGGCAAGAGTATCGGCGATGCGTCGCGGATAGAGCGGTTCGCCAGTTAGTTTGACCATCTCTTCTTTGGTGCGCCGGATGAAGAACCGCTTCCTCTGTTCGGAGGGGAACTGGTCGAAGGCTTCGACCGTTGCCAGCACTTCCGGCTCCAGCAAGCGCCACAGGGCATAATATGGGTAGTCCTTCCCCATGTGGGGCGTCGCCGTCAGCAGAAGCAGATGATGTGCGTGCCATGGCAATCGCCACGTCCGGTCGCCCGTGTGAACCCCCGCGATGACCTCTGCCAGACGATAACGGTCGGTCTTACGAACGCGGAAGTCGTTTCCCCGGTCGCAGGAAAGCTTGTGGGCCTCGTCGAAGACTACGAGTTCGTAGGGCTCGACATCTTCCTCTTGCAGACGGGCAAATACACGGTCTCCGGCCAGGGTATCGACGCTCACAATCAGGCGGCTGCTCGACAGCCCAATGAAAGGATTGCCAGTTCGCGCATCGCTGCCGCTGACAATGTCGAACTGAAGGCTGAACAGGGTCGAAAGCTCACGCTGCCAGTTCCCGACCAGTCCGGCTGGCGGGACGATGAGGACCCGCTTGAGCAAACGGCGCGAAAGCATCTCGCGGATGTAGAGGCCCGTCATGATCGTCTTGCCGGCGCCCGCGTCGTCGGCCAGCAGGAACCGCAATCGGGTTTGCTTCAGCATGTAGTCGTAGACCGCGATGCGCTGATGGGGCAGGGGATCGATACTGGCGATTTCAGTGGCGAAAGTGGGGTTGGCCAGGTGCCCAAAAGAAAGCCGCTCACCCTCGACGAGCGCCCGCACGACCTCTGATCCTACAGTGAAATCCAAGACAGGCGGCTTGTCAGTATACGGTGGGGGTTCGGGCTCCGCAATCCGCTCGCCGTCTAGTTCGCCCGCCAGCTTTAATATCTGGCTCCAAGAAAGTTGTGAGGGGCGGGCTTTCCCATTCTCCCAGCGGTTGATCGTCGGAAACGATACACCAAGTAATCTTGCCAAAGCGACTTGCGTGAGACCCAGGCGGGTCCGGAGGTGCTTTATCTGAGCGGGGTAGTCTTGGTCAGGCGGATGTTCCATTGTTTAATCTCACTACTCCAAGTGCAGCAGGCGACTCATATATCAAATGATATAATAAAGGTCAATTCTTCATACGATATAGTTTAAAATAGAAGTTAGGTTTCTTTTCTTGTTTCTGTGATCTTTTTTCAAGCTGAGGTATTTGTCAGGCTAGGGGTGGGCTGCTTTGTTGACGTATTTCTTCAGGGCAGCCAACGAGATCACTCCTTCCTATTGGGCAATGGCGTTAAGTAAACTTCAGTCCTGAGTTGGTCTCAGACAGACACAATTCCTGCATGCAGCAAGTTGTAATACAGCACTTTCAGTTGGAGCGTATGCCACAAGCCGTGCCACGAGCGGCTGAACACCCGATCCACAAACTTCCGCCACAACTGGCTGAGGGTGGTTTCAATCTGTTGCCGGACCTGGCTGAGCAGGACCTTGTGGGTAGGGACTTGATCGCGCGTAATCAGCAACACCTCTGCCTCCTCCGCGACGCACGTGGCATACTCCGCCCCGCGATAGCCCAAATCGCCCAGCAGCACGCCCCCGTCCACATTCTGGACCAAGGCCAGAGCAGGCTCGCGGTCGTTCCAGTTGCCCGGGGTCAGCAACAGATTAAGCACGCGTCCATCAACGTGGCGCAACACGTGCAACTTCAAGCCAACGAACCATCCCTGGCTGGTTTTGCCAAAGTACGCTCCTTCGTCGCGCAGCAGCCGCACGCGCCCGTGCCGGATGCTCGCGCAGAGCGGAATCGGCTTGCTGTCCACGATATCGAGCCGCGCGGCTGTCGGTGGATGTGTACAGGTGGTGGCCAACAAGCCCCCGACCTGCGGCAGGAGCCGATGCAACCGATTGAGCCATTGCTTGTAGGAGGGCCAGTGGGGAAAGGCTGCCCCCCAATTACGGACGACCAGCTAAAGGGTCAGCCCTGGTGCCGACCGTGGCGTGTGGGGCAACGGTGGAAGCCTGGTGCTCTCCCTTGTGCAGGACGCCACCGACCCGCACACCTTGGCGGAACACACCACGCCACTGGCCGAACATGGCGGACGAGATTAGCGCCTTTATCAGCGAGCACGAGGGGGAACTGCAGGCGAAGAAGAGAGCAGAGTAAGGGGGAGAGGCAGCGCGCGGGAAGCTTTTTGACCGTGCCTCTCCCTCTGGGACAGGGGATACTCTTTAGCCTAGCCCAGGCGGGCCTGTATGCAAGAGGCTCCCATACGAGGACAACTAATCACCCTGGGGCGGCTATAGCCGCCCCTCACACAGGCAGGAGAACACATCATGCCCACATGGCTTGACCTCAGCAACGAGGCAATAGTGCAGAAACTCAACGAGGCGTCCCCAGGCGCCTCCCATATCCCTGATGAAGACGAACCGTACACCACGAGTGAACGCGACATAGGACTGCGGATCTTTCGGAAGGGGGTCGGGAAAATCTACGCCAAAGATCTCGCTAGCGAACTGGTGGGCAGCGGCACCAGTGCCGACGAAGCGCTTGCTGACCTCCGCGGCCAACTGAAGACGACGTGAAGGACTGGCGACGCGAGCCCGGTCTCACTCGTATGCAAGCGGGGACGTGGTATTGGAGCAGAGACAGCGCGACAGAAGGAGACGACTAACCGAAAACAAACTTTGATTAAAAAGGGGATTGCTGCTCCTAGTAATGGGGTTGACAATATGGGTAGCGGACATTAAGGACACCGCAGAGCTTGCCGATACATGAGGTGATATGACGCGTCCGAGACATCTTCGGAACGCTCCGATAACTGAAGCCCTCTTTGATTTCCGAGTGAAAGCGCGTATTGACTTTCGTAACGAAGAGTTTTTACCTTTGCAGGCGCAACTTGCCGATCGCTTCCCGAAGATGGAGGACCGACATAGGATGCAAGCGATTTTTGAAGTGGAAGGAGGGAAAGGACGGCCTCCTGTGATTCAAAAATCCCCGCATGGATACTTTTTCAAATCTGAAGATGAGAAAACGGTTGTGCAGTTTAGGGTGGACGGGTTTACACTCAACCGACTTCGCCCATATACAAGTTGGGATGAGCTGTTTCCACTCGTCATCGACCTTTGGCGGCTGTATTGTACTACGGCACGACCAGAAGTGATCACCCGGCTTGCTGTTCGCTATATAAACCGCATCCCCCTTCCTCCAGGCCCCATTAGGACTGAAACATATCTGCGGGCTGGACCAACGATTCCACAAGAACTGCCTCAACACATTAGCAGTTTTCTCACAAGAGTGACGATTCACGACCTCGATGCCGATATTGCTGCGCACGTTGCCCAGGCTTTGGAGGTGGACGTGAGCAGACAGCAATCGATCGTCATTTTAGACATCGACGCTTTTAGGCAGGGCGAGGTTGCTGTAGGCGATACGGCCGTTGAGGAAACGCTCAATCGATTAAGGAAGTTCAAAAATCTTATCTTCTTCAGTAGCCTTACTGAGGAGACCATGAGGCAATTCGAATGACTACTATTGTTGCCACTCTACCAACAACAGGCTTCGCCATCACTCCCGAGGTTGATCGAGCGCTTAGCGAAGAAGGGCAGGTTCTTCGCAAACTCATTGATGAGGCTGCCGAGTTCTCAGAAAGTATGACAGTTGGAGAGCCGAAGCGCACGGCTCAGGAAGCCCTCGACGTCGCGTACGAGGCGGCTCAGGTCAAGGGTTGGGACGGGGGGGGATCGGCTAAAGTTGAGCCGAGTACATATGGCTACGCAAAGCAGTTCCTTAGACTCCTTCCAAGCACCATCCCTGTTCCCGATATAACCGTAGACACGGATGGGGAGATTTTATTCGAGTGGGACCTTGGGCGGCGCCGGATCTTTTCAGTGAGTATCGGTAGGGACGGGACCCTGACTTATGCTGCCCTCTTTGGCTACACAAAAACCTATGGAACCGAACATCCTCGCGAGGCTTTACCGTCGGTTATATCGGATTGTCTTGCGCGTCTCATTGCCTCGTCTGGGTCCTGATCCGGCGCCGAGCGAGGTAGTGAGCCGCTACCT
>CAZCWX010000612.1:0-6917 GCA_964502465.1 uncultured Enterobacteriaceae bacterium
CTGTGGCAGCGACTCTTCATGGTATAGAGAAAAAATAAAGCGGTATTCCTCGAACCGTTTCAGACGACTGCTGCTGTGGCGCCAGCTTTTTTAACGCCGTGAAATCCTGCGTCATGCTGGAGCGAATGACGGGCGAACGAAGTCCGGCCGCTGGATGATACTGAATGCAGTACAAGCGACCGTGATGTTGGCGCACCTGCCCGTGGAGCCGCTTCCGTGCGCCGGTCTCACCCAACATCTGCTTGAGCGGGGCTTGACCGAGGATGACGATGCTCTGCGGTGCGATCAACGCCAGTTGGCGATCGAGCCAAAGCTCTTTACACGTCGCTAGCTCCTCTCTTCTTTGAATTCCCCATAGATCCGCCGGCGAAGAGAAAGGCCGCTGCAAGGACTCATCTCGCAAGCGAACACTGTCTTGAGGAATACATGTGGTTGCAGGAGAAAGAACGATTTGTGGAGGTGGGCGAAACCTTGCCTCGCCTATGGCGGACAGTGTAACAACTTGTTAACCTGCTCGATTAAGAGTGTGTCTGCTTGTCGCGTGGCAAGCGGAATGTGTGGGAAGCATGTGGCATGGTTGTTGCTCCCCTATGCTGAGTGGAGTGCGGATCATCCCTAATGTGTGAGGAAGATGCTCCACAATCTCGACAATAGAGAAAGGAGAATACTACGATGGCGCAAGCTACCTACAAAACGACGGATTTCCAGTTATCCGGCCTGACCGGCATCTCGAATCAGACCATAGAAATGCATCTTGGTCTCTATCAAGGATACGTGAAGAATACCAACCTGCTCACAGAACAGCTGATGGAGATGGTGCAAAAGAAAAAAATGAGTGCGACAAACCTAGCTTACGCTGAACTGACCCGGCGTCTCGGCTTTGAATACGGCGGGATGGTGCTGCACGAATATTATTTTGAGAATCTCGTTCCACGGGGCAAAGGAGAATCGGCCGCTCAACTAAAGCGAGCGTTTGAGCAGTGTTTTGGCGGATTCGAACGCTGGCAGGCCGCGTTTGTTGCGGTGGGCAGTATGCGCGGTGTCGGTTGGGCGGTGTTGTATCAAGACCCGGTGACCGAGCAATTATCAAATCATTGGGTCGCGTTGCATCACGTCGGCGTTCCGTCCGGTTTCAAGCCCTTAATCGTAATGGATATGTGGGAGCATGCCTACCTCCTGGATTATCGACCCGCGGAGAAGAACAAATATATCGACGCGTTCTTTACAAACTTGGATTGGAGCGTTGTGAACAAACGGTGGAGCACAGCGGCGGCGGCGCGTAAAGCAGCAGCTTAGCCGACTGGAAGAGAGAAGGAAAAAGTGAGGGACAAACGTTGAGGAATAAGGTAAAGGCAATTGCCGTTGGCTCTAGCAGTCCAGGTTGACGCTTTCTCCTCGGGGCGCGAGATCATGCGCCCCGGCGCGTTAACCCGCACTCTAGTCAGATTGCTTGCTCCTGATGCAGAGGGTCGCTATAGCATGAGGGGTAGCAGATGGAGTGCGGTTGCGCTTTAGAAATGGGACGGAGGCGGAGCACCCTTACGTCTACGCCTGACTCACCGTGGGACCAGATAAGAGGGAGGAAAGAAGGCGTTCCTCGTGTCGTTTCCTGCCGCCTTGAGGTATGAGGAATTCGGCGCGCAAGTCGGTTTTCCCTAGAGCGTGTAAGAAATCGCGCACGATCTGGCGTGCGTCGTCCTTCCACTTGCGCCGCGAGGTCTTGACTTTGCCACCGGCCACCATGCCATGTCCACCTGCCATGCCTGAGGGCAGAAGAGAGGCCAGCAACAGGCCCGCGCGTGCAGAGGGATCGTCGGTCCGCACGGACACGTAGAGAAAACCATCATAGGGCGCGAGGCAGGCCGACCAGTGGGCGACGTCCAGTCGTAAAAGAAAATCCGCCACCTCGGCCACCGCATCGGGATAAAACACCTCTCCTAATATGGTTACGGCAATGTCTTCATACACAACCGTGTTCTGGAGAGCTTGGCCAATGAGGCGAAAATAATCACGTGGCAGGGGAGGGTATTGGATCTCACCGAGCAGCCGCTTATTGACATAGGGGTACAGAAACTGGCTGGCTACGATGTCTGCCGATTGGGTTTCCCGACCGAGATTCTGTGTTTCCGAGGAAATCCCATAGAAGAGTGCTGTGGCAATCTGAGGATCGATCGGCACTTCCCCTTCTTGGAGATATTCAGTCGTAATCGTTGAGGTCGCTCCGTACGTCTGCCGTAGATCCACGAAAGGCACCGTCTCATTTGTGCCCCAATCCGGATGGTGATCGATGACCGCGACGGGAGTGATGTGCTCTGGAAGCGCATTGTTCGCTCGGCGGGGCTGCGTATCGACCAAAATAATTGCTCCTTTGCAATCGGGAAAGAGCTGCTCTACCGGGACGAGCGGAATACTGAGAGCGGAGGCCAGAGCGCGATTCTCGGAGCGCCCAATGATGCCGCCTAGACCCACGACTGGCGTTTTCTTGAGAGTGTGTGTGATGAGCTTCAACAATGCCGCGGCGCTTGCGAGTGCGTCCGGATCCGGATTGTTATGGGGAAGAATTACCACTTTTTTTGACGCAGGAATGACAGCCAGCAACTCGGCTACCTTGCCACCTCTGTGTCTCACTATCGAGTCGGCATCCATACAAATCTCCTCTTCCTCACGAAGGATAGCGGCCACATACTTTTCTTTCGTTGATGCACGTCTCTTTACCTGTCCTGAGCGACATGCCCTCGTGATAGGACCCCTTTGCGAATGTAGACTGGATCCAATTCAAGGGTTTGGCATACAATGAGAAACGAGAAAGGATCTTTGTCGTCTTCCGAGGTAAACCACTCATAAGCCTCATGAAACAACCGTCGCTCACGGGTGCGCCTGGCGTTGCGATATCGCTGGATATCGTATACAGCGCTCTCCAGCACGGCCAACTGTAATTTCTTTTCCGGCGTCAGGTGTTTCCCACGTGCAAGCTGACCGTAATATTGTGACGGCAGAATAATGTCAGGACCAAAGAGCGAGAGCGCACTTCCCCCTTCGCTGCGGGACTGTGCTGTTGCTGTTGCGTCTTTGGACATCACTATCCTCAGGTGTAACCAGGCGACTTTCTTGCGCCCTCTCTCCGATGCCTCTCCAAAGTGGCGTCGTCATCCGCTAGGGAAAAGGGAATAAATGTCCTGGCGTCAAAAGATCAGGCGTGTCTTTATGGACGCGCGCTGTGAACGTACGAGAGTAAAATTCGCGCAGAGCAGCGCCTCCTTATCATCTTTATCATTGGATATTATCTATGTGAGCACGACGCCTAACGCCGGTCAACGAGAGTTTTTTATCGTCAACGAAAAAATGAATGACCCAAACTACTGACATCGTCTCAGCATTGACATCTTTATGATGAACACCATGATACAGCCGCCGCAAATCACATCTGAGTTGTGTCGATGCAACCACTTCTCAAACTGTCGCCAAGTCCTGGTATTGATGACGTGCTTCTTTTCCAACCAGCCGCGCCGCGCCTGGTCAACGCCATACTGCCTATACCGGAGATTCGCCGTGCCGTGCGCGTCGCTGCTAATCGCGATCTTCACTCCCAGCTCGCACGCCCGGCGCACCTGCGCATCGCGCAGAGCGAGCCGTTCCGGTTGCGCCTTGAGTTCCAAGGCGACGTCGTACTCTTTAGCGGCCTGAAACACTGCTTCAAGATCCACCGCAATGGGCTCTCGTTGATTGATGAGCCGCACCGTCGGATGCGCCAAAATGTCGACCGCTGGATGCGCAAGCGCCTTGATTCTCGTGCGACCCTATGTTGAGCGAATATGCTCTCCTCATTCTGTGGCTGGTTTTGCGATGACGCCACACGCAATTCGTGCACCCGCAGCGCCGGCGGGATCTGTGTGGTAGTCATCCGGCCCGGTATGAATCACGAGCGCGGAGCCATTCTCATCAAAGAGTCGGTTGTCGCCCTCCTTAACGCTCACTTGCGTCGCCAATGCTTCAATGGTGAGTGTCCCACTTTCGGGAACGTGAATATTCGGCAAATCGCCCGCATGTTTCCCCTTCTGATTAAGGATGCCGTGTTTTTCACCAGATGGACTGAAATGACCACCCGCGGAGGTAAAGGTAGGTGGGTCGCATTTCCCTATTTCATGAATATGGAAGGCATGCGTTCCAGGAGTGAGCTTGGAAAGATCCAGTCGTATCAAGACGCCCTGAGGCGTCTGCAGCAACTTCGCTTCTCCCACTTTTGTGGCCTCGCTATTCTTTAGAGGCACGACGACTGCCCGGGTCCAGACCTCTTGTGTTGGATCAGCCCAAATTGCACTTGTTGTCAGACCAAAGATAGACACGAGAGTTGTAAGAAAAATGAAGAATTTCATCGGTGCGTCTCCTCCTCTTTTTTAGGGTAGTTCTTTATAGAACGCATTGGTGCAAAGCGGGTGCCAAGAAACGCCGACAGGAAGATCTCAAGAAACCTGTTCGTTTTTTCCACTGCTCCTGAGGCGTTGCAAAAGTGGAACGCCACGCCACCCCTCTACTGTGCGGCGATGGGACACCTGTAAAAATAAGACGCAAGAAAAAACGAGAGAGAGACGCGCTGCGTCTTTCTCTTTGCGGATCTGGCGTCGGCGCGTGAAACACGGGCCTCGGCGGCGCTGGTGTGGATTCCGCCTCGGTCAGTGGTGCTTTGCGCCATTGCATCGGGAATTTGCGCCGCGCTTACATACCGTGGCGTCTGGCGGATCAGCCCTTGATCCCGTGCTGGCGTGGACACTTGAAGGGCTCGGGTGGCAAGTGGCGACCGGTTACGGTCTGACCGAAACATCGCCGCTTCTCACCTTTCACCCGCCCGGCGCAGGCCGTCTGGACACGGCTGGTCGACCGTTGCCTGGCGTGGAGATCCGTATCGCCAAACCGGAAGACGATGCTGCGTATGGCGAAGTGTTGGCCAAGGGGCCGAACGTTTTTTCCGGCTACCGCAACTTGCCCGAGGAGACGAGGAGCGCCTTCACCGCGGACGGCTATTTCTGCACCGGCGATGTAGGCGCTCTCGATCAGAGCGGATACTTGCGCCTGGAAGGAAGAGCTTCCTCACTCATCGTGCTTCCTGGCGGAGAAAACATTTGGCCTGAGGAGGTGGAAGAAACGCTTGCAAAGGGACCCCGGATCCGCGACGCCGCTGTATTAGAGCATAAAGAGAGGTTGGTTGCTCTCGTCGTGCCTGACGTGGGCGTCGGGGGCCTGGAAGACCAACAACAGCTCGAACAGGAGATTCGTCAAGGCATAGAATCCCAATCTCATGCGCTGCCATCGCATCACCGGGTCAGCGACTATGCCATCACAATGGCTCCTCTTCCTCGCACCGGCTTGGGCAAGATTCGTCGCCACAAGCTCGCTGAGCGTTATCGGCAAGCCACACAACAGCGTGGTCAGTTATCCGAAGACACAGGTCCGTTGCCGCTGGAGCAGTGGTCCCCAGAAGATCGCCAGCTCGTAGAAGAGCCGAGCGCTCAACACGTATGGGAGTGGCTCGTGAGCGGTTCCCTGAGCGACGATTGACGCCACAGACAAACCTGCAACTCGACCTGGGCGTTGATTCCCTGGCGTGGTTGAACTTGACCTTGGAAATTCGTGAATACCCAAGCGTTGATCTCGATGAAGAGGCCATTGGTCGGATCGAGACTGTGCGCGATCTCTTACAGGAGGCGGGGGAAGCTGAGCAGGCCCAAGACGGCGGTCAATCGCCGCTTGTGCGACTTCAGCAACCTGAGGCGTTGCTCAATGATCAGCAGCGTCAATGGTTGCAACCGCCGGGCTGGTGGGGGCGTGCGTTCGGGTCCTTGTTACTCAGCCTCGATTGCTATCTGTTGCGGTGGCTCTATCGTCTCGAGGTCAAGGGGTACGAACAGCTGCCGCAAGACGGACCGCTCGTCTGCACGCCGAATATGGTTCACTTTCTTCGGCGTGCAGCTGTCCTATGACCAAGACAGTGACACGGCTTTTTGTCATGAAAGAGAGACACGTAGTGGAAAATCTCACCAGTTTTCGGCTACGCTCAGATGGCCCTATTCTTGCAACCCGTAAACAAGAAGAAAGACAAATCAAACCGAAAGGAGAACGGTATGTTGGCTGAACTCAGCATCATTCCCATCGGCAACAGCACCCATCTGAGCGGAGAGCTAGCTAAGGTGCTCAAACTGGTGGATGAATCCGGTTTACCCTACCAGCTCACGCCTTCCGGTACGTGTATCGAGGGTGGGTGGGATGAACTAATGCCGCTCATTCGTCAGTGTCACGAGCGGGCGCGTAAGGCGTCGCCGCATGTCGTGACGCTGATTAAGCTCGAAGATGACGAAGGTGAACAACAGAAGCTCACGCGCAATGTCGCCTCGATTGAGGAAAAAATCGGTCATTCTCTGAAACAGACTAAAAGAAGGAGTACGACAGGATGAGTGCGACGTCAGAGAAAAAAACCGCTGGCGCTGGTCACGGGTGGTAGTGGGCTTATTGGCGTCCGTATCATAGAGGATTTGTCCTCCTATTACCGTGTGATTGGTCTTGATCTTGTGTAACCACAGGGGGCTCGTCAGCGGAAGAATAGATGGAGTGCCATCTGACGGATGATGAGAGTGTACTGGCTTGCCGCTGGCCGCTTACAAAGGGGGATATTTCATTTGAAAATGATTATCAATTTCAAATTGCTCAGATACTCTTCAACGCCGAAGATGTCAAGGGGAGCGAAGGTTCGGTACTGTCCTAATTAGGACACTTGATAAATTAACTTAGGACACTTCAGAAATTCGATAATAGTGCAGTTTTGAGATAAAATATCGTTCAAAATTTCGTGGTTGTGCAAGTGTCTCTTTAGTTGTGCAAGTGTCTCTTTAATGGTAGGGATTATGTGATAAAGGGATTCGCTAAAC
>CAZCWX010000613.1:0-13374 GCA_964502465.1 uncultured Enterobacteriaceae bacterium
GCCAAAGCAACTACCTCCACGAGACCCATTGGAAGATAAGCAAAAGCTGGTAGATGCTCTCAAGCAAGGAAAAGAAAATCCTCTCGATCAAACTTGGTATGTGTTGCTTGCCGTTGCAGAAATTGAACAGCGGACACAACATTTGAAACCTGTCACAGAAGAAGAAGTTCTTCGCACCCTTAGCAATACGACACCAGTTGTGAGAAGGCAGATTCTTCAAGCTTTTCGTGAATGTGTCGCTCAGATCCAGTATGGGCGTGAAAGAACAGGGCCGTTCCAGTTTTCCATGACACCTCTTAAATATGAAACCCCCTTCTGGGTATTGCGACACTACGGGGAACAATTCTCATCGCAGAAACTGGCAGAGCTTGTGAGTTGCTATGCATTTTCTGGTACTCATAACGCCGAAAGAGGACGTTACGAGGCCCTTTGCGAAGAACTCCGACTCCGAGATCAAGAGCGGTGGCAGCAATGCATGTGGCGGTGGTTAGAGGAGGATGACAGTTCACTTCACGGTCCGCTGCAATATCTAATCAAGATTAACGAAGGGTTCTACCTTCATCGATGCGCTGAACGATTAGAACAAAATTTATTTGATACGATTAATCTCGGTCCACTGCTTGATTACCTGCTTGCTTTTCGGCCAGCGAATTACGCTGACACGCTACAGCGCTGCTATCTCAAACTGAGGGATCAGCTGTGTCAGAGGGAGAAGCAGCGTCAAGAGCAACTACAGTCAGACGGCAGGAAACTGGAGGCGACCAGCAATGTTCATATACAAGTTGAACCTCCATCTCTCGTGTCCCCCAATCCTCGTGAGTTATCATATTGGAGTCAATTTCGGCCGCTGTTGGCACTGATGGATGCAGACAACGAATGGGCCTGGAACGAATTTGCTGGACGGCTTGCTCAGGAAGATGTTCCATTTAATGACAGTTTCCATGTGTTTCCTGCTGGCTTTCAATTCCCGTTGAATGATCACCGGCTACCTGTGCTCGCAGACTGGTACGCGCTTGTTCGCCGTAAAACCAGCGATAGCAGTGTCGTTGCCGCCTCCCTCGCTCCTACTCTCCTTGAAACGATTGTGACGATTGGCGGTCAGAGTGCAATCCAAGAGTTGCAGCGACTAAAACAAACACAGGCTTTCCCTGGTGCTCGATGGCTGAGTCATGAGATTATGCGCATCGAGGATAGCCTTCTGGCTGAAGAGACTTCACAATGGGAAAGTCGATTGTTACTCGATTTCGTCAACAAGGAGAATTTCGGAGTCGTTCTGAGTGAGCGCGACCTCTTCAAGTGGGTTTGTCAATCGATCGAAGAGGTTCAGGAAGCTCTTGAACAACGGGGGGAGGCTGTCACCGGCTTTTGGAACAAAGACGAACCCAAGACCGAGCCCGAGTGTCAGAATGTGCTGTGGCCTTTTCTTCAATTGACTCTAAAAAACGCGTCAATAACTACTGTTGAGGCTCAGGAGTTTTCCATTGGACCAAACTTTTGTGACTTTTGGATTCAGTATCCGCGTAGTGGAGAGCCACCCTTTCGGGTAGCGGTCGAACTGAAAACGGCTCGCAAAAATTATGGTCCAGCGGCGCTTATTGATCCCATCGAAACGCAGTTGTGGGAAAAGTACATGCGCCCGACTAACTGTCAGCACGGAATCTTCATCGTACTTTGGTTCCGCGATGACCAACGATATCAAGGTCCCATCCATTGGGCAAGTCGTGATCTCTTTGTGGAAGCGCTGCAAGAGAGATGTAAAAATGTTATGGCAACTAATCAATCTGTGACCATCGTTTCGTATGTTATCGATCTAACTGTACCTTTCCGTCAGCACTAAGCTGTGTAGAAACCCAATGCTTGTTTATGCTTTTTGGGCAACGCTGCGTTTTTGTCCAACCTACCAGCTTTCTCGCTCATCTTAGGACAGGGGATGACGGAGAAGATTTAGCAGCGATATAATTTATTTCACCGTTCTCGAGAGCGAAGGGATCACGATGGCGAATATCATCGACTTAGAGTCATTGGAGGACGAACTTCAAGCTGTTGTACACGCGGGCGACTATCCGTCTCAGGAAGACGCGATCAGGCACGCCTTAGAAGTGCTTTTGGTCGCGAATCCTCCCTTGCGGCTGAGTACAGCTGTGGAACTCTACCGGCAGAACAAAGTGACTCTCTCTCGTGCTGCGGAAATCGCGGGAGTGGAGTTGGAGATGTTTAAGGAGCGGCTTGCCGAGCAAGATGTGATGCTTTCCGTAGACGAACCGCCTGAAGAGGTGCGCGCAGGTGCCGAGCTGATTCGCCACCTGCGCAAGACAACATGATTCTTGTCGATACCGACGTATTGTCTGCAATGGTGAAGATCGGCCGTCTTTCACTGTTCTTTGCGCTTTTCCAAACAAACAGATTACAGATAGCACCGGGTGTCGCCAGAGAGTTGGCACATAGTCTCAACCTGAGACGTCAATATGCAGAGGAGGCCTTTGCTCTGGTTTCAAGCGGTCAAATTCAGGTTGTCTCGCTCACAAAGGAGGAAGCCGCGTTTCAGGATACCTTGCCAGCTACCCTGGGCACAGGAGAGCGCGAGAGCATCGCCATCGCCTGCGAACGGGGGGGAACGGTGCTCTCTAATGAATCGCGCGTGGCTCATTGCTGTCGGCAGTACCAGATTCCGTGCTTGCGACTTCCGGATATTCTGCGAGCGCTGTGGACAGAATGCATCGTATCGAAGCAAGAAGTCCAAGACATTATCACTGCCTTACAGTTCAAAGACCGAATGCAATTCAAACAAGCCACCTTAGATGCCATTTTGACAGACTAAATCAGCCAGTCATAAAGCGTTGCTTCGCCACCCATAGTGAAATCAGGGACTTACGCCCCTATTACAGAACAGACCACAGGAGATTCGTACACTTGTCGGGCCGTATCCGTTCGGCCTGAGCGTAGCGGAGCAAAGTCGAAGGCCAGTAAACCCACCAGATGCGCCCTCTTCGACTCCGCCGCTCTCGCGGCTATGCTCAGAGCGAACGGGGAGAGGGGCTCTCAAAAAGTGTGGCTCTGTGCCAATGTCCTGTGTTTCGATTTAGCTTCGTAGGGTGGGCTGAGAACGCGAAGCCCACCCTCTTAACTAAGGAAAGGGAAGATATGAGTATTTCTTACCGTATCCGCCCGTCATACGTTTCTTCGATCGCTTTCACTGTTCGGTAAGCAAACTCAGTGTACGGCACGGACACGCCGAGACGCTGGCCCTCTTTGTAGACATACCCAACAGTTTCTTCAATTTCGGTCTGTTTCCCCGCTAACACATCCTGGAGCATTGATGGAATGATGTGCGTGCGACCACTCGCGACGACTCGTTTTCCTACCTCAATGATCATCTGGACTGCCTCGTCAAACGGTGCATCACGCCAGGTCCCGATATTGAAAAGACTCCAGGCTGGGTGCTGCGAGAGTTCGACTCCCCGTGCCCGAGCGACCGCCACGACTTCACGAAACATGTGGACTGACAGGGCAGCAAAGTGTGGGTGTGACCACACCTTATGCATAGGCAGCCGAGTGATGGCGGACAGCGGCGCAAACGGGTTCTGAAAGGCTTGCTTGGTCCATTCGACTGAGACGATGTCGTCTGCGACCGCTGCCTTTAATCCTGCACGGACAAATGATTCAACAATCTGGCTCACTCGCTCAGACAGACGATTATCTAATTCGCCAAAGAAGGTGATGCCATCAAGCGTATACTCGACTTCCCCGTCGCGTAACAACGCCGCTCCGATCATGGTCGTTGCACCGATGACTTTGTCCCAACCAAACACCCGGGCGATCTGCTCATTTTTCACTACACCGTTCTGCAAAGAAGCGGCACAACCAACCTGCAGGTGCGCAACCCCAGCGAGGGCGCGCTCCATATCTTTGGTCTTGACTGCGATGATGAGCACATCGGCCGTATGCAGATCTTTAGCATCAGCAAACGCAAGCACCGGCACCCGGAAATCTGCCAGGCCTCTGAGATGCAGCCCGTCCCGTTGCACCGCTGCGGCATGGCCAGGCCGTGCCAGCATGATGACATCGACACCCACTCTTGCCAGATATCCAGCGACGACCGACCCAACGCCTCCCGCTCCAAGCACGACAACACGCATAATACCTCCTCTTGTGTTGACGGAGGATTATTTCGTGCCTGCTCGGGTGTTGTCAATCGAACTAAAGGTCCCTGCGCGAAAATCCGATATTCTCAGACAATGAGGAATTTATGTACTGTGCGGCTCACTGCCTGGCAAAAGCACTCGCTGCACCTGAGCACGATGGATGAACACTCCCTCTCCAGAGCGGAGATGTTCCAACTCCCCAGCCTTGACTTTTCGACCCACCGACCGACTGAGTGCGTCGGCCATATCTGCCTCGCTGCGGAGAAGCAGCACCGTGTCGTAACGGCCAAAGACCAACTCTGCAGGAGAGTGGAGGAAGGCCACCACTGTCGTTCCTGCCTTGAGCACAAAGGAAAGTGTTTGCTCCCATTCTGGCGTTTCACTGACGCTATCAAGCAAAAGCAGGGGAGGGGGCTTCTTTCCGCCAACAAGACCACGGCTGACTGTCTGAAGCATAGCCTGTGAAGTTTCTGCAGGGATCTCTCCTGAAGGTGGAAGAAGCAGGTAGGACCCAGTTCCACGCAATAGCAGACGGAACTGGACTTCGGTTGGGCGATATCGTCGGGCATCCAGGCACAGGACAATGCCCTGTTGATGGACCTGTTGCACTGCCAGGCCAACGAGCAGTGCGGTTTTATCGTTGTTGGTGCCTCCAAGAACGGCAACCCGGCCCACCAGTTCGGGGAAAGGGAGCAATTCGTGGGCAGTGGCTTCCGTAGACATTTGGCCTTTCATCATTCCACCATAGCGACCAGAGACAGGGGAGGAAATGGCTACCCTTGTGAGCAGAGAGAAAGTCCTTTAAGCAAAGAACATGGCGACAACATCATCTCCCACCTTAAGAAGGGGAACCTGGTTGGTCGTTGGCCTTGTGCTATTCGCGACAGTGTTGGTCATCATTTCACGGGTCTATCGCACCCCTCCGCCAGAAGACGCGCACGGGGTGCTGAGGCAACAAGGGCTGTCAGCGGCGCGCCGGGGGATGGAACTTTCATTGGAAGGCATCCGGCTACTGTCTGTAGAGGAACAACAGGAGTGGAATGCCTTGTACACCGAAGCGCTGCTGCATTTGAGCCCGGAGGATCAACAGCATCTCCGTACGCTTGCCCAGAAGGGGCTGGCAATGAGTGACCGTGAACTGACGGAAATCAACACACTGTTGCAAAGAGCTCTCAGTGCACTCCCGCAAGAAAAGAATGCGCGGCTGTGGGCGTTGAGCGAGAAGGCCGTGCAGTTACAACTTGCTCAGGAGCAGCCGTCGGCTGCCACGCAGCAGGAGTAATGTCTCGTTAGTGCGGATGATCGCATGAACAAAAGGGAGTCACAGTGAGAAGGCTTCTCTGTGCTTTCTCCGTACTTTGGCTGTTCCGTGTCTGGCCTGCTTTCGTAGCGAGTGCGGATGTGACGACGCTACTCGGCATCGAAGGGTTCCACGTTGAAATTGGCATGATCAGTAAAGCGGCGCGCACTCTGGGAGTTGATGAGAGTCGTTTACGCTTGCTCGCTGCTGAGCGCTTACGTCGGGCTTCCCTTGTCGTCGGCGACTTCCCGGCAATTCTGGTGATTTCGCTGCGGACGATTGAGCATCCCACCACGGTGATCGCGTATTGCCTTGAGGTTGAGGTTCGTCAGGTCATGCATCTCGCCCGGACCGAGCAGATGCAGATGCTCGCACCGACCTGGGCGACTGGAACGCTGACGATGGTCACACAGACTAGTTTTATCCGGAGCGTTGAGGATGCGCTTGCCGCGCTACTCGATCAACTCGTGCGCGATTATCGCTTGGTGAATGAGACTCCGAAATGATACCCGCACTGGCGTGCGAAGAAATCAGCAATGAAAAAGACGGCTCGGTGCTCGTCCGCATCCCTGCTGGTGAGTTTCTCATGGGCAGTGAAGAGGGATACCCTGCGGAAAAGCCAGTACATTGTGTGGTGCTCGATGCCTACTATATGAGCAAACATGCGGTGACCAACGCACAGTATGCTCGCTTTGTGGCAGAGACTGGCTATCGAATTCCACATCTCGATGATCCACGAGCGCAGCAAGATAACTGGGATAGAGAGAAACGAACCTATCCACCTGGTCGGGCACAGCATCCCGTGGTGTTGGTGAGTTGGCATGATGCCCAGGCATATTGTACCTGGGCGGGTGGACGTTTGCCGACAGAGGCGGAATGGGAAAAAGCGGCACGAGGAGGCCTGGAGGGAAAACGCTATCCCTGGGGAGATGAGATCACCCCAAGTTTAGCGAACTATGACAATCAGACCGGAACAACTCCCGTAGGGATCTATCCGCCGAACGGATATGGGCTCTCCGATATGGCAGGAAATATCTGGGAGTGGGTGGCAGACTGGTATGACGCAAAATATTACAGCCGGTCTCCCAGAGAAAATCCCATTGGGCCGGAAAAAGGAGCGGTCCGCGTTTTACGTGGAGGGGCCTGGCTGCTCTTTGCGCAATTCTGCCGAGTCGCCTATCGCTTTCGCAATAGTCCGGATTTTCGCTTTAATCTGATTGGCTTTCGTCTGGCGCGATCGCTGTAAGCATGCCTTCTTGATACAAACGAGCTAAGACTTGTCTCACCGACTCTGGCGGACAGCGCTTCCCCTCAGATTGATGCAGATATGCGGGAAGCACGTCAGCGATAGCGGTGTGTTGGTTGACTATGGTGAGCAGGGTGGGAACACAGACACCTTGCAGAAAGCGAACCCCGCGTGGATATGGTGGAGCGATGACCACTTCACGCAACTCGATGTACGGACCTTCAACAACGGGACGGGATTCGATTGTAACTGTCGCTGCAAGCTGGAGATGCGAAATCAATGGCGGATGGCGGATGGCGGATGGCGGACTGGAAGAAAGGTTCGCTGCGGCGGCGGGGCTGTGAACCTGGGTGCGCCGGTGCCAGAAAAGCTGATCCAGCCAACGGCCTTCTTCGCGATAGTAACGGGCTGACTGGTCATAGTGGGCTGTATAGGTTGCCTGTTGACCTTCTTCGTAGAACCTGATGGCGTGTGGAGTCATGGTCGGACGGTTCAGGATCGTATTCACCACGGCAGCGCCGGTGATTGCTGATGCCATCGCTTTATGAACACCCTCAGACGACAGAGGATCAATAAAGATGCCAGCATCGCCAACCAGGAAAAAGCGCTCACCAGCAAATGCGGAGGCTGTGTACAAAGTCGCATCGAATGCCTGAGGGGACTGGGCAAGCTGTGCCCCGGTTAAGAGATCAGACATATACCGAGTCTTTTTCAAATCGGAGAGATAGAACTGGCGCAGTCCTTGCCGGCGAATACGGTCTCCGTCTTGCCAATCGACCAGAAGCGTGACATTGCGGAGTCCATTGTGCAAAGGCACAGACCACACCATCCCGTCAGCATAGGTTTCAAGCAGGGTATTGGCAGCGTCAATACCTGCTGGCC
Organism: uncultured Enterobacteriaceae bacterium; assembly: GCA_964502465.1. Lineage (GTDB taxonomy): Bacteria > Desulfobacterota > Binatia > Bin18 > Bin18 > CAZCWX01. Next base: position 7,571 of record CAZCWX010000613.1, read on the forward strand.
CTCCTGCTTCGTGCCAGTACCCGTTAATCGCGAGCGTTTGAAAAATCTGATCTCGTTGGCGTAGACCCTGACGGGCCAGAATGCCAGTATGTCCACTCGCGTCCACAAAAAAAGATGCTTCGATAGTGCCCTGACGAGTGTAACGCACTGTCACAGAATTGTTATTGAATTCGACACTCTCAACTGCGTGTTCCTCAAATACGTGCACACCGCCGGTGCGAGCGTGTGCGAGCAGCATGCTATCGAAGTCTGCTCGCCACACTTGGAAGCCTCGGCGCGTGTGGTCCGGACTATAATACGAGGTGCGAGGCTGGGGAGAACCCCAATAGACCGTGTGTCCAGCCATACGCAAGAAACCTGCTTCTTCGACGCGCGCGCGCAATCCAAGAAAATCAAGAATAGAGAGAATCTGTGGAGTGAGGGATTCGCCAATCTGATGACGAGGGAAGCGACGTTTTTCGAGCAAGACCACCTGAAAGCCAAAGCCTGCCAGGAGACGGGAGATTGTTGCCCCAGCAGGACCTCCGCCAGCCACAACGATGTCAGCATACGGCGGTATCACAGCAAAGGTCCCATTACTATCCACGGTGACATCCTTCCTGGAGGGCTCAATAAAGTCAACGAGGAAATTTATCTCTTTCCGACTTTCTCATCCTGTGACATACTCGCTGTTATCGATGAACCCAAACCTCTCCCGTTTTCGTCGTCTCGTCCCATTCATCTCGCCCTTTTTCCCTCGTTTGGGCTTGATCTTCGTTCTGTCTCTTTTTGGCACGGTACTCGGCCTGCTGTGGCCGGTGTTTACCAAGATTCTGATTGACGATGTGCTGCTCGCGAAAAACCTCCGCTTGTTATGGATCCTGTGTGGTGTGATGGTACTCGCAACCGGTGCAGGCTACGGCATCGGTGCGCTCAACCGCTATTACTACACGCAAGTAACAGCGCGCATCCTCTTCTCTTTGCGCCAGCATCTCTTTGCCCATCTCCAGGCTTTGTCTCTGCGGTTTCATGCCCGTGCGAAAGTCGGCGACCTGCTCTCTCGGCTCAACACCGATATTGCCGAAGTGCAATCGGTGCTTACCGATGCCGTTTTTACCTTCATCATGAATATCTTTGTGTTTCTGGCAACAGTGGGCTTTCTGATCTGGCTCAACTGGCAACTCTTTCTCGTCAGTCTGATCGTCGTGCCTGTGCAATTCTACGGAATTTATAAAGTACGGCCTCTCATGGTTGAGGAAACACGTAAGGTTCGTGAACTGAATGCTGAGCTCTCCTCATTTTTGGTTGAGTCACTCTCAGCGATCAAATTCATCAAGCAGTTTGCGGTTGAGCACCTGCAATTAGGAAAGCTGGGTGCTTTAGGAGAACGCTTCGTTCAGATTGTCACCCGCTTCGAGATGCTGGGCTACATCGGTAGTACGGCGTCCACGGCAACAGCCTTTCTTGGCGGGACACTCACGACACTGTATGGGGGATACCTGGTTATTCAGGGTCAGATGACGATTGGCAGTTTAGTGGCTTTTTCTGCCTATCAATCTCGTGCCTTTAGCCCGCTGCAGGTGCTGATGGATCTCTATTTGCGCATCGAGCGTGCTGGTGTGTCGCTGGCGCGCATTTTTGAGTTTTTGGATATCGAGAAGGAGCACGAAGAACGGGAAGGGAAGCAACTCCCAGGGGTACACGGAGAGATTGAGTTCCACCAGGTCTCGTTTGCGTATGAGGCAAACCAGCCGGTATTGCGCGATGTCAGTTTTTGCCTCCCTGCCGGCGGACGGTTAACGATTCTTGGTCCTAGTGGGACAGGCAAGACGACCGTGATTGATCTCCTGACGAGACTCTATGAACCCACAAAAGGAGCGATTCTCCTTGACGGTCATAATTTGACAGATCTCGATCCCCTCTGGTTGCGCGGCCAGATCGTGGTGATCAGCCATGAGCCGTTTCTTTTCCACGCGTCGCTGCTCGAGAACCTGCGGTACGCCAGTCCGGAGGCGTCTCTGGAAGAAGTGACCACTGCAGCAGAGACGGTAGGCCTGCACGAGTTTGCCCTGTCTCTCCTTGATGGATACGACTCTATTATTGGTGAGCGTGGTGCTCGCCTCTCGGCAGGCCAGAAACAACGCATTGCTTTGGCGCGAGCAGTACTGAAGCACCCTAAGGTGCTCGTTCTCGACGAAGCCATGTCTGGGCTTGATGTAACGAGCGAGGCCGACGTGCGCGAGACGCTAGAGAAACTCATGGGTGGCCGAACGACGATCACCGTGACACACCGGATGTCCTCGCTGCGTCAGGATGACCCGGTGATCGTACTTGAGAAAGGGCAGGTGGTGTGGGAGGGACGGTATGGAGACCTGGCGGCTTTACCCAGTAGCGTCCGTATCACGCTGCTCGAGGAAGAAGCTCAACCTGCGAAGTAGTTGGGGAGGGTAGGTCGGTGAGGTCCATTTAGGCGCGCACCTGGACCGTCGCGCCATGAGTGTTGCAATGTACCAGTAACCGCGAGGCATACAGCCTCTTTCGGTTCACACATTCCTATTGCTGGAGTTGCAGATCAACGTAGCGGCGGTAGGCACCATCCGGCCGCGAGAGTAACTCGTCTGGACTCCCTCGTTCAACGATCCGTCCGTTTTCCAGGAACACGATCTGGTCGGCAGCAGCAGCGGTGGAGAGCCGATGAGTAATGACGAGAACAAGACGAGTCTGGCTAACCTCGCGCAGCATGGTAAGGAAATATCTTTCAGTTTCAGAATCGAGCCTCAAGAAGGCTGCTTCAATGGCGGTCAGCGGGTGACCTTGCAGGGCGCGAGTCCAAATGATGTCAGCGAGGAGCAGGGCCGGTGGTAAGAGCACAAGGGCCAGCACTGCACATCCGAGGATGAGTGCCGCCAGATGCCGACGGACACCACGAAGCAACGGAAAACAGCGTTGAAAGATCTGTAGCACCAACCGAAAGTGCAGCTGATCTTTTTGTCCGCCTGTGCCAAGCGAGCTGAGGTCCTGATTGTCTTCCTCAGCGCGGGTTCTGTGACGATAAGGACCTGGGCAAGAATAACTGGGTCAATTCTTGTGGTGCGGGCCTCTGGCCTGCCCTTCACAATGCAGGCGGGACGCCTGCACCACAATATGAGAACGATAGAGCCATTTACCACAGTTCGTGCACAGGCAACACAAATCCCGGTAAGACCGGATCGCCAGTAAGCGAGGTGGGATTGTCCAGTACTTCGACAGGTTGGTTTGGACGATAAATGTGCACCCGCTTTTCCAGAGGATCAATCAGCCAGCCAAGGTGTGCCCCATTATCAATGTATTCCTGCATTTTCTCCTGCAGGACAGAGAGTTGATCTGAAGGCGAGCGCAATTCGACAACGAAATCGGGACAGAGTGGCGCAAACCTTTCTCGCTGACCTTTGGTGAGTGCTTCCCATCTCTCCCGCTTGACCCATGAGGCATCTGGCGAACGGATTGCCCCGTTTGGGAGGGTGAAGCCTGCAGAAGAACCAAAAGCTAAACCAGTTCCCTCTTGCTTTGTCCAGGCGGTAAGGAAGTAAGAGATTTCGTTGTTGCGCCACCCGGTTTCTGATCCTGCTGGAGGCATAATGACTAACTCCTTTTGGGCCGTCAGCTCAAAGCGTAGGTCGCGATTCTCCTGGCACAGGCGCACAAACTGCTCCTCGGTCAACCTGGTTTCCCGGACACTAAGCTTGAATGGCACGCTCAGTGCTGTTGTTCCGACTATCTGAGTTTGAGACATAGGTACTCCTTACCTTTCGAGAGAGCCTATGTCTTCATAGCCTGCTTTTCAACCGCGCCCAGCTGAGGCAACCAACACGCCGGAAGTGTGCACCCGAACTATTTGCTCCACAGCGCCCGGTAGCCACGGCACGACTTCCGAGTTTCGTTGACAACGTCCGGCTGTGAACGTATGGGGAATCATGGAAGTGGTGTTTAGTGGCATCCAACCGTCTGGGGAACTGCATCTGGGTAATTATCTTGGTGCCGTACGGAACTGGGTTGCACTACAAGACAAATACCAGTGCTTCATCTGCATTGTGGACTATCATGCGATTACGCAGGACTCTGCCCCACAGGTTCTCCGCCAGCGCACCTACGCAAACGCAGACAGCGGTTGCAGGCGAATCCGGAGCGGGTCGAGGCGATCTTACGCGCAGGAACCCGCAAGGCCCGTGCGGTCGCGCAACAAACAATCGCTGAAGTGCGTAAGCGGATCGGGTTACCACGGAAGCCGACATCGTGCGCACAGACAAACCCTAAATTCCGCCCATCTTCCTCCCACACGAAGGCTAATTCATCCGCTGAGCGAAGGCTACGCTCTAGGACATCATGGTGCCACGACGATACAACTTCAACACGATGCATTCTTTCGCAGCGACATCGGGATCTCCTAGTTCCTGCAACAGGGTGATTGTCTTGCCAGCCCACAATCTTTCGTAGGCGTCCTCGCCTGCCTGGCTGGGTGCAGGCCAGAGGCCCGCACCGCAATATAAGCATGGTCAATTTTCAACCGGAATGCCACTCTCTTGATCGGCTACGACGCAGTGCTCCTGCTCGTCTGTTTCAGATATTCCTTAACCTCATGCACGGTCATGGTAGGGTTGTTCTCGACCAACAGTGCCAAGAGGGCAGAAATGTGGGCTGAGGCGAAACTATGTCCACGAAAGTTCCGCGCTTGGGCCGGGCCAGGCAGGGGACGTGGGCAAGGATGGGCACGGAAGGGAATGGGGTCTTCGGCAGTGTAGAGATGATCTCCCCAGCCGCACTGGTCATCGCCAGCCACACCAATCACACCAGGCAAGGCAGCCGGGAGCATATCGGCGCGACCAGGGGGAGAGGAGGCCACGAGAAGCGTACCAACCGTGTTGGCCTGTGCGACAAGCGCTTTCATCCGCTCGTGGTGGTCCGGGTTGGCTGTGCCGAGGCTCAGATTGATGATGTGCATCCGTTGCTCGATGGCCCAACGGAGCGCAGCTTCGAGCACAATGATGGAGGTTGCCAGGCGCTCGCTGAAGATCTTGACTGCGTAGAGTGCGACGTGCGGCGCCTTGGCACGCAGGATGCCGGCCAAGGCAGTGCCGTGACCGATACGGTCGGTATAATCGTCGCTTGTTTCTATGTACCCATCTGCACCTGTGGCGAAACCAATGCCACCGCTCACAACTCCAACATGCGAGTGTTGGGCGTTGATGCCGCTATCAATGAGTGCAATGCGTACGCTCGCACCAGTCGCTGTACCGAGGTCAGGAACGCTGCTCACAGCCCTTTCTCTCCCTCAATGGACTGCTTTTTGCCTGCGGAGATTGGTTTATCCTGATGGGGTTTCACCCAGCAAGCCCTCCGGACAGAAAAATCACCACTGCCAATCTTTTGGCTGCGCCTTTCTCACACAGGTGGCAGTATAGATATTTTTAGATAAACTCCCTCGACTTAAACACCCGAGTCTATCTTGCAATTATGGAACTATATTCCATAATTGCAAAGATGATACAGCGCCGCCTCCAAACCCTTCTGATTCGACATATCAATGAATACCCCGCCGTCGCGCTCTTTGGTCCACGCCAGGTCGGTAAAACTACGCTTGCCCTCGCCATTGCTGAAGGCAGACCGTCTATCTACTTGTCCTGTGCTCAGTTTCACCATGCCAAAGCCCGGGAGCTGGGGCTCGCGCCGCTTGCGCTTGGAGGAGGCAGAGTTGTTGGAAAAACTGCTTCATACCGATCTTCAGTGGGGAGAAGGCGAGAGTGTATCGTTCGGGTTGGAGTACTTTTATCAAGGGATTCCTTGTCCGT
>CAZCWX010000614.1:0-2928 GCA_964502465.1 uncultured Enterobacteriaceae bacterium
GTTTCTGCAGCGAGCTTTAGAGGCATGGTATGGATGTGTATGGGCCATTACGGCTCCTGCTCTGCCGCGAGATTAGGAAATTGAATCTACTGAGACTGCCGATGTAGTTCACATCGGCTTCAGTGACGACGGCTTTGTGGATTTTTGACCTCAATACCCAGCGCATGATTTTCCTCTTTAGAGTGATCCGGGGCTAACAATTTCTTTTCTTTCATAGCCTTGTAGATGACCTCAGGAACCCAGACAGTACTCTGACTATACTCTCATCGTCTTCAGTACCTCAGCCAGAAACTGGGCATTCTCCTCATCCTCCGCCGCGCAGGCGAGAAGTTTTGCCCGTCCGTCTGGGTTCGCTTCGGCTGCGGCAAAGGAGCGCAATAATTCGGCACCGCCATGTTCACCAATAGATTGGACTTGCCACTGTTCCTCGCGGCTGAGAGGCTTGAGCGCGTCAGCATAGAGCGTGCGCAGGTGCGGGAACCGCTGCCATACCGCACGCGCTAGGTGCTCTGCCCTTGGCTCCAGACCTTCCAGTATTTCTGCGATATGCTCCTCGCGCGCTGCGGCCGCAAGAAAGTCACGTTTTTGCGTTGGGTCGCTCAACCCTTCAGCCCACCTGCGATAATGTTCTGCAGCCAGACGTTCGAGCACGGCAAGTAGAATCCGTTGCTCATCCGGTGCGCACTGATCGAACAAGGGCGTTAAGAGGGCAAGGAGATCGGGAAGTGTAGTTTTCGTGCTCATGGCGTTATCTCTCCTTGTGAGCTGCGATCTCAGAGGGTGTTGAGAAACTCCGTTTCACCCTTCGACAAGCTCAGGGCGAACGGGTTAGGGATTTAATTCGTTGAAGCTTTTCCGTTCGTGCTGAGCCTGTCAAAGCACGAAGATCGACTTCTTAGATACGCTCTTAGGAGCCGAGCAGAAATAAGTTGATCGTTCTCATATTGTGGTGCAGGCGTCCCGCCTGCATTGTGAAGGGCAGGCCAGAGGCCCGCACCACAAGAATTGACCCAGTTATTCTTGCCCAGGTCCTCAGAGCATCCTTCGTCGTCTTTGTCGATACGAGTCACCAGTTCGACCTGCAATGGAGCGTGGATTTCGTCCGAGACCACAGCTTTCATGGAGTCCTTTCGGTTCCTATTTGTAGCGCGGCAACAGATGCTTGCCAAAGGTCTCGATCTGCCGCTTGACTTCGTCCTTGGGCAGGAATCCCTGGTCTCCTTGCCACACCAACCATTCGGGATGGACGTTTTCCACCATGGCGTCCATGCTGCGACGTACATCATCGACGCTGCCGAGATACGTAAAGTCGGCACGTTCCATGCGGGGAACGTTGCATTCTTCTGCTGGCAACATGACTTTCCCGCTCGGATACTTGGCTTCATCCTCCGGCTCACGCCAGGCTTCGAAGAAGCCAAAATGGTAGAAGAATTTGCGGAACGCGACCCCACAGATCCCCGCTTCTGCCAGCTTGCGGGCCTGCTCCTTATTGTCAGCGAAATACAGCGCACGCAGCACGCCGACGCTGTCGCCCAGCTTTAGCGTGCGCCCGGCCTTCTGCGCTTCTTCCTGGTACGCTTCGACCAGCTTACGCAACTGTGGTGGTTGTGAGATCAAAATCGTCGGCGTGATCCCCTCGCGGGCACACCAGCGCACGGTCTCCTCACTGATAGAGAAGGCTTGGAACAGCGGCGGGTGCGGACGCTGGTACGGTTTGGGCACGACATTGATCTTCTGCACCCGCCCTTGTTCGTCGACCTCACCAGGAAAACCGAATTGCCGCGTCCACTCATGCGCCGGCCATGGCGTGCCCTCTTGCGGATAGGGATATTCATAATACTTGCCTTTGAAGCGAAACGGCTCATCCCCCCACGCCAACTTGAGGAAGCGGAACACTTCTTCGAACGCCTCACGATTGATGCGGTCGGTCTCACTCTTGTCACTCATGGTCGCGCCGACATGGATCTTCTGGGCCATCTGGTTGAGCCAGCGGGTCTGATAGCCGCGCGCAAAGCCCACGAACGTCCGTCCCTTGGTCAATTGATCGAGCCAGGCAATCTCCAGCGCCAGCCGCAGTGGGTTCCAGCCTGGCAGCACATAGCCAATCGGACCGACCTTGATCCGCTTGGTATGGTGAATCACATGCTGGGTGAGGACCGGCAAGCTACCAATTTCGATCCCTTCACTATGTAAGTGATGTTCGGGGAAACAGACGGCATCAAAACCTACGTCCTCTGCCAACTGGGTAATCTCTACCACCTCCTCGATCATGCGTTGCCAGCGGTCTGGGTGCATGGCGATCGGGCGTAACGCACGACGCTCTTCCATGGTCGCCGGCAGCGTAGGCAGAAAGAAATACATGAATTTCATAAGTCCTCCTTACTCTGTTGCGATGCAAATCGGCAGAGGCTGCTGATGGTTCCTGCGCCTGGATTTCTTCGAGGCGGGAACGAGGTGACATCCGCGCAGGGCCAGACCACCGCTGCAACACTCTCTTCAGGTTTATGTGCCCGTCTTACCGGCAAAGCACAAGCCCGTCTGTCGGTACCTCCATTTCAAGATTCCCGCCAGTGCAGAAACACATCCTCTCTCAGAGCGCTGGACGCAACAGGAAGAGACGGGAGCCACTTGAGGGGTTTCCGTATGGTGAAACTTTATCCGTTCAGCAAAGCGCCGGAGAAAACCCGGCGCTCGCCTGGATCACTGGTACTCTGCCACAATGAAGATGAGGGGTTGTCATTCTGAGCCGGAGTGCAGCGGAGGCGAAGAATCTCTCCAGGCTCCCTACGGAACGAGAGATTCTTCGGCCTACGGCCTCAGCATGACAATGTTTCGGAAGGCAGTTCAGGAAATTCGGGATCACCCAGCCATATCGTAGCTGCGCAGCATCTTGCCTGGCAGCGCACCCGTGCACTGTCCATCTTCGAA
>CAZCWX010000615.1:0-20411 GCA_964502465.1 uncultured Enterobacteriaceae bacterium
AACCCTGAAATTCCTTATGGAGGAGCACGGGCTTAAGCACAAAGACATCTGGTCGTTGTTTGGCTCGAAAGGCATCACCTCGGAAGTGCTGAGTGGCAAGCGAGCTATTAGCAAGGCCCAGGCAAAAAAGCTGGCAGAACGCTTTGGTGTAACCGCCGATCTCTTTATATAAAGAAGCTCGTTGATTAATCTCCGTCTCCACGAGAAGCTTGCATAGCGTCGCCTAGCGGATGAGCCGATCAGCCCGATACAACACTTCTGGTGCGATCGTCAGCCCCAGAGCTTTCGCGACTTTCAGGTTGATAGCGAACTCGATCTTTGTATTTACCTCCACGGGAATCTCTGCTGGGTTCGCCCCTTTGATAATCTTGTCCACCAGAGGAGCAGGACCCGCTTCAGACCCGGGACGACCTCGTGGAAGACTTCCAGGCCCTTCGCGAGCAGCTCGACTCCCGAATACGTGACCCTCGGCGGGCGGATGGGCGTCAAGAGCGACAATTTCGTGCCACGCTGGCAGGTTTTCAGGCTTTACAGGATGGTTTGTGGTCCGATTTAGCTTGCAGATATGACCGAGGCACGCGAGGCGTGACGGTCAAGGAATTCAGATAAAGCAGCGTTAAATGCCTCGGGCTTTTCGATATTCGTCAGATGCCCGGCACCAGGGATTTTTACCAATGTCGCACCGGCGATGTTTTTGACCAGGAATTCAGACGCCGACGGCGGCGTCACGACATCTTCTTCACCGACAATCACTACTGTTGGAACCACGATACGCGGCAGCACAGAACGGAAGTCAGTTGTCACGATTGCGTGTAACGCTTGTTTGTATGGCTCAGTACGCAAGGCAGTCAAAGAGGCCCGCAAGCGCTCGCGCACTGCTGGCGAGGCAGTTTTAGCTACCAGCACCTCAACCACACCCGGAGCGATGTCCGCCGGTGTGAGTCCTTTCTCCAACGGCTCAAGGCGTCGAGCCAAAAAGTCTTGCCGCACGGCTTCGGGCACACCGCCAAAACCAGACGAGGTATCCACCAAGGCCAAGGTTGCGACCCGTTCAGGATAACGACCGGAGAAATCCTGAATGATCATGCCACCCATAGACAGGCCTACCAGGTGTGCCCGTTCAGCCTTGAGATGGTCGAGTAAATGGAGAAGGTCATCGGCATAATCACTGAATTTGAGTGGGTGCGGCGGATCGTCGCTCGCACCATAGCCACGCGCATCCCATGACACGGCACAACATTGAGTACCGACATGTTCGAGTTGTTCCTGCCAATTGGTGCGGTTCCCGCCAATGCCATGCAAAAAAACGATGAGTGGACCGTTGCCCTGGATGTCATAGGCAATAGATACTGGACCACTGATGTGCCGTGTCGCGCGCATACATGTTCCTTTATCTGGATGTCAACGTTGCGACGGATTATCAGCCGGTGGGGTTGGGGATGTCAACAGATCAGCTTTCAGCCTTCAGCTCTCAGCTTTTCTTTTTCTGGCTGACCGCTGATCGCTTGTTCCCCTACATCGCCTCCAGCGTCTCAATACCTAACAGTTCCAAACCTGTGCGGATATATCGTGCGGTAAGGTCGCAGAGCAAGAGACGGGTCGGACGCAAATCCTCCGGTGCTTTGAGCACAGCATGGGCTTGGTAGAAAAGATTGAATTTAGTGGCCAGCTCGTACAGGAAACCTGCCAAGACGTTCGGCTTGTACGTTCGCTCCACTTCGAGCAGTGTATCGCCAAAACGGATCATTTGCTTCGCCAGATCTTGCTCTTCGGGCGCGAGCAGTCGCACTGCCATATTCGGCTCAGATCGCCAGTCTCCCAGTTCGCCTTTGCGAAAGATCGAACGGATGCGTGCATACACATATTGCAAATAGGGGGCAGTGTTCCCATCGAGCGCCAGCATTTTGTCCCAGCTAAAGCGGTAATCCGCGGAGCGGTTCTGCATGAGGTCCGCATATTTGACGGCTCCGATGCCAACGACCCGGGCAATATGCCCGTGTTCTTCTTCGGACAAACTCGGATTCTTGTCCCGCACGATCGTACGAGCGCGTTCTTCAGCCTCATCGAGCAAGGCTTCAAGCTTGACCGGTTCGCCCTCGCGCGTTTTGATCGGCTTCCCGTCCTCACCGAGGATCGTCCCAAACCCCACATGTTCCAGGATCATCGTATAGCCCCAGTGCCGTGCGGTAGCGAACAACTGTTTGAAGTGCAGTTGTTGACGACTGTCCACCACATAGATGATGCGGTCTGGGTGAAACGTCTCGGCCCGGTATTTGATTGTCGCAAGATCGGTGGTCGCGTACAGAAATGCACCGTCTTGCTTCTGGATCAGAAATGGGGTGTCTGCCAGTTCAGGATCATCGTCGTAGAAAATGCAGATGGCCCCCTCGCTTGGTCGTGCAAGTCCTTTGTCTTGCAATTCTTGCACGACGTCAGACAGGAAGGGGTTGTAAAAACTTTCCCCTAACCAGTGATCAAACTGGATGCCGAGACGCGTGTAGATGCGCTCGAAGACCTCACGAGAGACCGTGGTGAATTCTCGCCAGAGCGCAAGATTGTCTGGGTCGCCCTTCTGCAACTTTGCTAGTTCTTCACGTGCCTGGCTGGCTACTGCCGGGTCTGCTTTGGTTTTTGCTTGAATCACCTTATAGATTCGCTCCAACTCGGCCAGAGGATCGCGTTCATACGCAGCACGGTCGAGAACGGTGCGATAGCCGACAATCAACATGCCAAATTGTGTACCCCAGTCGCCCACATGATTGTCGGTAATCACGGTGTGTCCGAGAAATCGTAATATGCGGGCCAAGGCGTCACCGATGATCGTCGTACGGATGTGACCGACGTGCATGGGCTTGGCGATATTCGGCGCGCTGAAGTCCAGCACAATGGTTTCTGGTTGAGCCACATGCTCAATGCACAGGCGTTCATCCAAGGCAGTCGCTAACAGGGTACGACCAAGCCACACGGGATCAAGGCGAAAATTGATGAATCCGGGCCCAGCGATTTCTATAGTCGCTGGGACTTCAACCGAATTGAGGAGTGAGACCACTTGCTTTGCCAGCTCACGCGGGTTCATCCGGCGTGCCTTAGCAGCCGCCATCACTCCGTTTGCCTGGTAATCGCCAAACTGGGGATTGGCCGTGGGGTGAACCAGAGCCAATCCAGAGGTGAAATCAGTTGCGCCCGTAGCGGTGACAAGCGCGTGCGAAGTTTTTTCTTCGAGTAACTGTATAATCGTTGGCATAATTAACAGTGTTTAGCTATCAGCACTCAGTGGTCAGCTCTTGCCGGGTATTCATCAAACGCTTCTTGTCCCTAATATTTTGATCTTTCACCGAGCTCACTCATTACTGAGCGCTGACGGCTGATAGCTCACTTTTACCAAACACGACTTTATATCTGCAAGGACGGGTTTCATTTGCTTCCCCGCAAACTTTGTGACATCATTTTACCGTGGCGAGGAAGCAATGGAAAACAAAGAGAAAGATGCTGAGCCATACCGGGACTGGTGCTATTGGCTCGCGCTCAAGCTGGTACGAGGGGTGGGGAATGTCACCTACCGTGAGCTCTTGGAACGTTTCGCTTCACCACAAACGGTTCTGACGGCTTCAGCTACGGCTCTGACTGCGGCTGGTGTCCATCCGGAAATTGCCCGAACAATCACAACATTTGGCCAATGGCACATTGTAGAAAACGAAGTACAGAAAATTGAACGTGCAGGTGTCCGCTTAGTCACCTGCACTGATGACGAGTACCCGGTCAATCTTACCCACTTGCATGACCCTCCACCCTTTCTATACGTTCGGGGAGCGTTCGCCCCTAGCGACCGTATCGCCATAGCCATCGTGGGCTCACGGTTTGCGAGTGCGTATGGCCGCGGCGTAGCCCGGGATCTCGCACGAGGATTAGCCGAGAAAGGCGTGACCATTATCAGTGGTCTGGCTCGTGGAGTTGATGCGGAAGCTCACCGGGCTGCGTTGGTTGCAGGTGGACGAACGATTGCCGTGCTCGGGTCGGGACTTGACGTGATTTATCCGAGCGAGCATCGAACTTTAGCGGAGGAAATTCCCGGACGTGGTGCTGTCGTCTCAGAGTTCGCTCTCGGTAGTAAACCCGACGCTGTGCATTTCCCCTACCGCAACCGTGTGATCAGCGGACTTGCTTTAGGGACAGTGGTCGTTGAGGCGACGGATAAAAGTGGTTCGTTGATCACTGCACGGTGTGCCCTGGAACAAAACCGCGAGGTTTTTGCCGTACCAGGCAATATTACCACCAGTCGCAGTCGTGGGCCGCATCGTCTTATTAAGGATGGCGCAAAATTAGTCGAAGGGATAGACGATATCTTAACCGAGATTGCCCCAGCACTGGCCCCTTCTCGCCCAGCACCGCTGGATGCCCCAATGGTGTCACTGGAATCGCCTGAGGCTGCACTCATGGATCTCTTTGAGAGTGAACCATTGCATGTCGACCTGCTGATTACCAGGAGCGGCTTAAGTGCCGCACGCGTACTTGAACTTTTACTGGGGCTAGAGCTGAAAGGGGTAGTCACGCAACTTCCCGGTACGCATTTCTCCCCTACAGATGTTTGGAAAGGGATGAAGAGGAGCAAAACATAACAATGGCGAAAAATTTAGTGATTGTCGAATCGCCGGCCAAAGCCAAGACCCTTGGCAAATATTTAGGTCGAGACTATCAGGTCAAAGCCTCGGTTGGTCACATTATGGACCTTCCCAAAAACAAGCTTGGAGTCGATATCGAACATGGCTTTACGGCTGAGTACCATGTGATCCAGGGCAAAGCCAAAATCGTGGAAGAGTTACGGAAGGCAGCAAAAGACAAGGAAAACATTTATCTCGCTTCAGACCCTGACCGCGAAGGCGAGGCGATTGCCTGGCACGTTGCTGAGAAACTCGACAAAAAAGGCAAGAAAATTCGGCGTCTCTTGCTCAACGAGATTACCCAAAAGGCGGTACAGGAGGCTATTAAACACCCTGCCGAACTCAACCGTGAACGTTACGACGCCCAGATCGCTCGCCGTATACTTGATCGCCTGGTGGGCTATCAGATCAGCCCGTTGCTGTGGAAAAAAGTGCGGCGTGGGCTGTCTGCCGGCCGGGTGCAGTCGGTCGCAGTAAGGGTCATCACAGAACGTGAGCGCGAGATCCGCGCGTTCCTCCCTGAGGAGTACTGGTCAATCATTGCCAACCTCGAAGGGCAAGTCCCACCACCTTTTGATGCGCGTCTCGTCAGGATGAACGACAAACGCATCGATAACAAAACGTCCCGCATTGCTAACGAAGCCGAAGCCAAGGAGATCCTGGCTCATCTCGAAGGTGCAGACTGGACCGTAGCAAAGGTGGAAAAACGCGATCGACGGCGCAATCCCTTTCCACCATTTATCACTTCACGTTTGCAGCAAGAGGCCGCGCGCAAGCTGGGGTATTCACCTGCTCGCACCATGGGTATCGCCCAACGCCTCTATACTGGGATTGAACTCGGTGATGAGGGTGCGGTCGGGCTCATTACCTATATGCGCACCGACTCTCCGCGTATTTCGCTAGACATGATGGCCGCCGCACGGGGTTACATTACCGAAACGTATGGCAACCGCTATGTGCCCGAGCGGCCCAACGTCTATCGCTCGGCGAAAACCGCGCAGGAAGCGCACGAAGCGATTCGCCCCACCTCTCTCGATTATCGCCCAGAGCGTGTCGCTCCCTATCTGAGTCGCGAAGAACTGAACCTGTACACTTTGATCTGGAACCGTTTCCTTGCCAGTCAGATGGCACCAGCGCTATTTGAACAGACCAGCGCCGATATTACCGCTAATGCGTGTACGTTCCGTGCAACCGGTCAGGTCCTCCGTTTTGACGGTTTCCTGCGCGTCTATATGGAAGGCAAGGACGACAAGACCGAGGAGGAGGATGACGATGAGAAGCAGTTGCCACCGTTGACTGAAGGAGACCATCTGCAGCTCCTCCAACTGACGCCAAATCAACACTTCACCCAACCGCCACCGCGCTTCACACAAGCCATGCTCATTAAAGAGCTGGAAGAAAAGGGCATTGGTCGTCCCTCGACCTACGCTTCGATCCTGGAAACAATCCTGAACAAGGAATACGTTCAGGAAGACGAACAGCGGCGATTGCGTCCGACCCAGCTCGGCATGCTCGTCACCGACCTACTGGTGGAATCGTTCCCCGACATCCTGAATGTCGAGTTTACTGCCGGCATGGAAGAAGTGCTCGACCAAATCGAAGACGGCCAAGAGGATTGGCACCGGGCGATTGAGCGGTTCTATACACCGTTCTCTGCCGATCTTGGCCGGGCCGAAAAAGAGATGCGCGACGTCAAAGGCACGGGGGAGCCGACTGGTTTGGCCTGTGAAGCGTGTGCAGATGGCGAGATGATGATTCGCTGGGGCCGCAACGGCGAGTTCTTAGCCTGTTCCAACTATCCCCAGTGCAAGGCCACCTGTAATTTTACCCGCGATGAACAGGGACGCATCATCGCGCTGGAAAAAGAGCAGGTGTTAACCGACGAGGTCTGCGAACAATGCGGCAAGCCGATGCAGGTGCGGTTCGGCCGCTATGGCAAATTTCTCGGCTGTTCTGGCTATCCAGAGTGCACCAATATCAAGAAACAAGGGAAAGTCGTGACGTCAACCGGGGTGACCTGCCCTGAATGTCATCAGGGCGATATTCAACAAAAATGGTCACGTCGCGGGAAGGCCTTTTACAGTTGCAGTCGCTATCCCAAATGTACTTTTGCACTGTGGGACCGTCCGGTGCCCGAGCCGTGTCCACGCTGTCAGTCGCCATTTGTCGTCGAAAAAACGACGAAGCGTACAGGGACCACAAGACGTTGCATCCGGGAAGGCTGTGATTATCAGGAGGTAGTAGAGCCTGTCGCTGAAGCAGGGTAAAAGTAGGTCTAGGGGGTCTATAGAGTTGAACCATTCTGACAGGATTAGCAGTCTTAGACCCAACAGACCCAACAGACTAAGTAGACGAAATAGACACATATGCAGCATGCAACAGTCATCGGTGGCGGTTTAGCCGGGAGCGAGGCGGCGTGGCAGCTCGCGCAGCAAGGAATGGCAGTTTGTCTTTATGAAATGCGACCGCTGCGTCCGACTGAAGCCCATCAGACAGATGGATTCGCAGAATTGGTCTGTTCGAACTCTCTGCGAAGCGCGGCACTGGAAACCGCTGTGGGGCTCCTTAAGGAGGAGCTGCGCCGTCTGGGTTCTCTGATCATGGCTGCTGCTGATTCTGCCCGGGTGCCGGCAGGTCAAGCCTTAGCAGTGGATCGAGGAGTATTTTCACACTATGTCACCGAGGCCTTGACCTCCCACCCACGCGTCGAGATCCACCGAGAAGAAGTACAAGACCTGCCTGCTGGGGTTACGATTGTCGCGAGCGGTCCTCTGACTTCTCCTGCCCTGTCTGAGCGGTTGCAGGTCCTCTTCGGCAGCGACTATCTGTACTTTTATGATGCCATTTCGCCGATTGTGACTGCCGAATCGATTAACACCGCGATCGCTTTTCAGGCTTCTCGCTACGATCACGGCAGCGACTATCTGAATTGCCCGCTCACTCGGGAGGAGTACTATCGGCTCGTCGATGAAATCCTCACTGCTGAGAAAGTACCGACAAAGGCATTTGAGCGTTGTGTCTACTTCGAAGGCTGTTTGCCAGTGGAAGAGATGGCTCGTCGCGGCAAGGACACTCTCGCTTTTGGCCCGATGAAACCAGTCGGACTTCTCGATCCGCGCACTGGGAGTCGCCCATACGCTGTTGTGCAGCTCCGCCAAGATGATCAGGCTGGTACCCTGTGGAGCATGGTCGGATTTCAAACGAAGATGACGTACCCAGAGCAACGGCGGGTGTTCCGTCTGATCCCAGGCCTGGAAAAGGCGGAATTCGTCCGCCTCGGTAGCTTGCATCGTAATACTTTTATTGACTCCCCACGTCTGCTCCGCCCGACGCTGCAATTTTGCCGACGGCACGATTTGTTCTTCGCCGGGCAAATGATCGGGGTAGAAGGGTATGTGGAATCCGCTGCAGCCGGTCTCCTGGCAGGGCTCAACGCAGGCCGATTGCTGAAAGGAGACTCGCTCCTGACCGCACCTCTCACGACATCCCTCGGGTCCTTACTTGCGTATGTCACTCATCCTGAGCGTCGCGAGTTCCAACCGATGAACACCAATTACGGTCTTTTTCCCTCTTTACCACGTCGTTTACCTGGTCGAGAGAAGAAAGCAGCCTTAGCCGAGCGTGCACTCTCTGATTTAGCAACCTGGCAGACAAAGCACGGCCTTATGAGAGTGCAAGCAAATGACCCAGCCATTCGAGCACGAACAGCAGAAGACGCCGCAACCGGCGCTTCCTTCCCCCTTCCCTACTCTTCGTAATTCTCGATTGCTATGAAGAAACGGCTTGTGGGGGCACTGTGCGCAAGCATCCTGTGGGCCTGCACTCAACCAGCTTCCGTCCCTTCGCGTGCACCAGAACCTCCACAGGTGTTTACTGCAGACTGCACTAACTTGCGCATGCAATTCACTCTGCAGCGCAAGCCACGTAGTGCTCCAACGTACGAAATTTACATTACCGATCAGTCTGGCCAGCCTCTTCCTGAAGGTGCTCGTGTGATTGTGGCATTTACCTCGGTCGGCAAGCACATCAGCACCACCACAGTTGTTGCTCAACCTCAAGGGGCTGGCCGTTACGGTCCCGCAGGTGGATTCACCTTATCCCCGGGTGCTTGGCAGATCGAGGCAATCGTGCGCCAAGTGAATGGCACAGAAACCGTGTGCGTTTTTGCTTTTGGCGTGTGAGGCGTGAGTACGCCTCCGATCCGCGTTCCCCCTCTTTCTACTCTGAACTGAGTAGCGGAGACAATCTCTCAGAAAAAGGGGGAACAATTATTGCCCCGAACGGTTGACACCTGCCGCAACTGCGAGTATGCCGGAGCTGGGAAACGCTCAAACTAATCCCACTCAAGGAGGGAGTTATGCCACAGTTCGATACCATCATTAAAAACGGCACGATCGTCGATGGGACGCGAGTGCCACGTTATAAAGCCGACCTGGGCATTAAGAACGGCAAGGTCGCCAAGATCGGCCGCTTAAACCCAAGTGACGCGACCAAGGTAGTTGATGCCAGCGGGCTCATCGTCGCCCCTGGGTTTATTGATCTCCACACCCACTACGATGCCCAGCTCCACTGGGATCCGTATTGCTCGATTGGCAGTTGGCACGGCGTGACCTCGGTCACCATCGGCAACTGCGGGTTTGGTTTCGCCCCGCTGCATGCCCGGGATGTGGATCGGGCCATGTTGGCCTTGTCCCGCACCGAAGCGATTCCGCTGGAGCCGATGCGGGTGTCGATGAAGGTCGACTGGGAAACCTTCCCGCAATACATGGAGCGGCTGTCGCGCATGCCGTTAGGGATCAATATCTCCCACCTCTTTCCGATTGCGCCGGCGGTGGCCTATGTGATGGGCGGCTTTGATGATGCCAAGAAGCGCTTCCCCAATGAGAAAGAGATGGCCACCATTGTTGGCTCTTTCAAGGAAGCCATGGATGCCGGCGCGGCGGGGTGGTCGGCCCAGCGGCTGGTGCCGGAGAGCCGGGTGTCAGTGCAACGGGACTACGATGGTACGCCGATGATCACCGACATTCTGCCTGATGAGTTCTATCTCGCCATGGCCAAGGCGATGGCGGAGAAGGGTGATGGCATCATCCAGTTTACCCAGTCTGGGGCCAGTGAAACCTCGTTCGGCATCGAAGACGATTTCCGGTTTCTGGAAAAGCTGGCCGTGACGAGTGGGCAGCCGTTGTTGTACAACGCGATTCTGATCAGCGATAAGCATCCGGAATCGCACAAGGCCCAGTTGAAGTGGGTCGAGGCGGCCAATGCCCGCGGTGCGCGGGTGTTCGGGCAGGCCGTGACGGCGCGGGCGCCGGTGCGGATGACCCTGGAGGACTGGAACCTGTTCGACAGCGTCCCGGCGTGGAAGGAGGCTACACTCGGCACTACCGAAGAACGCAAAGCCAAACTGTCGCGGCCCGAGCTGCGCCAGTCCATGCGCGCCGACTACGATGCGGGGGGCATGGAGACCCTCAACATCGTCTTCGGGGAATTTGACAAGTTCATCGCCCGCAAAGTACACAACCGCGACCTCAAACTGAAGTATGAGGGTATGTCGGTCCAGCAGATTGCCGAGAAGGAAAACAAGCACGTCATCGACGCCATGCTGGACCTGTCCGTGGCCGACGATCTACGGACGGAGTGGGCCGGCCCGGTGGCGAACGCCAATATCCAGGGCTATAAGGAACTGATGAGTTCGCCCTATACCATGCCAGGCGTATCAGATGGTGGGGCGCACGTGAAGTTTATCACCCCGGCCATCTATCCGACCGAAGTGCTCTCGTGGCTGGTGCGCGAGACCGGCGTGCTGACCTTAGAAGAGGCCCATTTCCGCCTGAGCGGCTTGATGGCGTGGGCAGCGGGATTCAAGGATCGTGGGACCCTGCGTGAAGGGCTGGCCGCAGACATCGTGATCTACGATCCTAACACCGTCCAATCCCGGCCGAGCGAGGTCGCCTACGACCTGCCAGCCAATGAGTGGCGGCGTGTCCAGAAGGCCGATGGGTACAAGTACATTATGGTCAATGGTGATGTGACCTTCCAGGATGGGAACTGTACAGGTGCTACCCCAGGTGCGTTGCTCCGCAATGGTGCGGCCAGGTAATCAGGGCGCTTGTAACTGTTTGCCACGGAGAGAGAAGAGAACAGGGGAGTCGATAGTGACTCCTCCGTTCTCCCTGTTCCGCGCTTCCCTATTTTTTTTGGTTTTTGAAAGAATTATGTTGCCGAACTGACTCCACTTGTAGTCCAAGGGTATTCAGCTCTTGAATCAACCGCTTGACAATCTTCGCTAGGATTACCAACATTTTCACAATGTTGGTAATCTCCTCTAATAAGAAATATGAGTTTATTTCATCTTTATTTCCTCTTCTCTGAAGAGAAAAAGATCGCTACACTGATACCTGCTCACGACAGCAACGTCGTCAGCACTCCCCAATGCGGCGTTGCCTCTTAGCCCCCAAGGCTTCCCCTCCTTTGCCTTGGGGGCTTTTTTGTTTTCTCCTTGAGCCTTTGCCTTTCCCTCCCATCCCTTGCTAAAGTCCCAGAAGCCTAATTGTACAAAGGGGGTATTCATGGATTTTGAATTGCTTGAAGAACACCGTATGCTCCAGGACACCGTGCGTCGGTTTGTCCGCCAAGAGTTACTCCCTCTTGAGCCCACCGTACTGCAGCGTGACACACAAGGTATCACTGGTGAAGAGTTGATCCCCCCCGAGGCCGAAGAACGTCTACTGGCGAAAGCCAGGGACGCCGGGTTATGGGGTTTAGATGTTCCAGAAGAATTTGGTGGTCTGAATCTTGGCGCCTTGCCAAAATGTCTGGCAAACGAAGAATTGCATTACACTATTACTCCGTTCATTTTTCCACCTGACGCTCCAAATCTTCATATGCTGATGCAGACCTGCACTCCTGAACAGCGTGAAAAATATCTTCTACCATACGCACAAGGAGAGAAACGCTCTGCCATCGCCATTTCAGAACCCGGCGCAGGATCTGACCCAGCAAACATGCAAACGACAGCGGTGAAAAAAGGGGATCACTGGGTTATTAATGGCCGCAAGATCTGGATTTCTCGGGCTCATATTGCCGATTTCATTATCGTCATGGCGGTCACCGACAAAGAGAAGCGTGCGCGTGGTGGAATGACGGCTTTCCTCGTCGATAAAGGAACACCTGGTCTCGTTCTGCAACGGCAGATTCCAGTTATCGGTGGTCACGCCCCCTGGGAATTAATCTTCGAAGACCTGACGCTTTCCGACTCGCAGGTCCTGGGCCAGGAGGGACAAGGTTTTGCGCCTATGCAATTACGCCTCACCGTCCGCCGGTTAGAGATCGGCAGTTGGTGTGTGGGACTGGCACAGCGATGTTTGAATATGATGGTAGACTATGCGAAGCAACGTGTGACATTTGGTCAGCGTCTCGCGGAGCGCCAGGCAATCCAATGGTTTATCGCCGACTCGGCAACCGATATTCATGCTGCGCGGTTGATGACTCATCACGGTGCCTGGAAATTTGATCAGGGTCAGGATGTCCGCCAAGAGGCGTCGATGTTGAAGGTGTTTGCGACCGAAATGGCCACACGCGCTGCTGATCGGGCGATGCAGACGCACGGCGGCATGGGAATGTCTAAAGAGTTACCCTTGGAATTCATCTATCGGCGGCTGCGTCCGATGCGGATTTTTGAAGGGCCAACTGAGGTACATCGCTGGGTCATCGCCCGTACCTTGTTAAAAGAGTAGCCGGAGAGCAACGTACTATGTAGAGTAGACCGTCTGACCAACTCAGTGAGCAAGAAAAATGCGTCGGGAGCACCACCTGGCCAGACAGCACAATCAAGTAGCATCTGGAATAAGCAGACTCCTGCAAGGGGCTGGGGTCTGAATATTTGGTGCGAAACGCTAGAGTCTGTTTAACCGACTCTGTTTATAATCGGGCTTCTTCGAGACCAAGCACCTCAACCTCATCAGGAAAAACCGGGACAGTGGCCCCGCTATCCCATGCGACGAGCACCAATTGCCTCCCCAGATTTTCCATGTCGTAACAGACAGTTCCCTGGGCATTTCTGGGCAAATCGCCTTTCACCGTGCGGATTAACCGCGTTGTCCGGCAACGCATTCCAGCTCGGGTCCGATCGATCATAAAGGCTCCTTTCTCTCTTATTTATAAATCTGGCAATTTCCGTACCATTTTTTCCATTCCTGCTGAAATAAAAACACTAGACAAATTAAATATTTAGAAAACGTCACGCAGAAGCCGTCCCATACTGTCATTAATTTGACTTGAGAAAAGGCACAAATCACCACACCTATCGAATAAAAACTACGCACCACCTCACCGGGTTGCAGTGGAAAAACAAGCAGTTTATGGTGAATGGCTGTTTGCCATCCAAGATTCACTGCTAGTGTAGAGAGGTACCAAGAGCAATGAATACTGCCGTTCGCTGGTTGCTTGTCGCAGGAGTCAGTGTGATGAGTGGCTGCTCTCGCCTCTATCCGCCTGTGGCACATGTCGAATTGCTCGCGCCGATTTATCCGGACGCACGCCCGCAAAATTGCAAACTCGTGGTGTTCAGTGTTCCTCCTGCACAACCTTTCGATGCGTTTGCTCAAGTGGTATCGTACGCAGGCTCTGCTGAGATGGCAGAGAAGATGCAAGTTCTCATCAAGAGTAAGGCCTGCGAAATTGGGGCTGACGCGATCATCCTTTTTCCTATGCAAGAAGGGACACACTTCAATACTGACAATACATATCCAGACTGGGTGCTGGAGCGCGGATTTGGTCAAGGAGGACGCTTTCCTCATTGGGTTGATAAGCGGTACTCCGTTTCCCAACGCGCATTCGCCCTGGTTTTTAAGCGAGAGCCAGCCATTGGGCAGAAGAAACCCGGATCGTAAGAAGACACTTCTTGCGGTATTACTTGCATCCAGATTGGCTTAGAATACACAACCCGTTGCTCCCCTGAGAAGGTATCCACATCAATCTCCTGCACCCCTGGGATTGGTCTCAGTGTAAAGAGCGAATCTGATAGACGCGGGTTTAATTCAACGCGTTCGTAATAGATCGCGGCTTCCTGTTTTTCCTGCATATCGGATAGGACGATTTCAAATGGGAAGTACTGTCCATTCACTTTGCGGTAGTCCGCCAAGATGACGCGCGAGAGCACAGTTCCGTCGTTCGTACGGACCTCCCACCGCATCAACAAGAGATCCTTCTGCTCAAACCACAGACTGTGAGTTTCATATCCTGAGAAAGTCAAGTTCAGTTGATACCACCCCGTGTGAGGATCTACCCGCGCTGCCCCAGCTTCGCCATGAGCAGGCAGCACCGGCAGACCGAGCAACAAGCCGGTAATATCATGCGGGGAAAGTGGGATGCGGATAAAACGTGCAATATTGAAAGGGGTTGCGGAGCCGCGATACATCGCTTTTTCTTGGGGGAAATAGGCAGCGAGCGTGTTGCCATCGCAGGCCGTGAGCAGAGCGATCCCTATAGGCGAAAACAATTCCAGGCGAAAATGATTTGGTACGGCGACCGCGATTGCCTGTTTGGCCGTTCCCTTCTCTTGTGGATCAGCGTAGACGACCCGCGCAAGGCCACGTAAGCTGGTCAATGCTTGGCGTCGGGTGTCGAGGGAAGCGAGCAACTGCGGTGCAAGAGTCGTTGGAGCCGAAGGAGAGGGTACCGGCTGGGACGGAGAGAGAAAGGCGCAACCACTGGACGAAAGAAACACGGCAAGGAAAAGGAGGATAGCACCACGCTGGGGGCAACAGGATACCTGCGTAATGAAGGATACGCGCAACTGGGGTTTCCCCTTGGTGCACGCCAATTTAAATTTCCCTGCCACTCGTCTTCTGATCACCACTGCCTAAGGCGTCGAGCTTTGTCCGGAGCCGTTGGATTTGGTCGGTCTCCTTTGCATGCCTCAGCGCTTCTTGATAAGCATGGGACGCATCCATCTTCCGGCCTACTTTTCCGTAGGCGTCGCCCAGATGTTCACTAATTGTCGGGTCATCACCAACGAGCTCTGCCGCTCGTTCCAAATATTGAACTGCCTTCGGATAGTCACCGCGTTGGTAATAGACCCAACCTAAACTGTCAATATAGAAACCGTCGTTCGGCTCAACTTCAAGAGCCCGGCGAATCAAGTTTTCAGCTTCATCTAAGCGGATGCCCTGTTCAGCCCAGGTATAGCCCAGATAATTCAGCGCGGCGGCATTCTGGGGGTTGAGCTCGATCGCCTTTTGCATGTGAGTCACACTCTGCTCTTTCTCTTTCGCTTCGTCGTAAACTGCACCGAGGGTGAAGTGGTACTGATCGTTCTCTGGCGCAAGAGTAACCATCCGCTTCAGGATCTCGATCGCCTCTTGCTGGTTGCCTTTCTCGCGTTGCAGAGAAGCGAGAAACCCCAACAGGTCCAGGTCGTCTTTCTTCGTCTCTAAAGCTTTTTCCGCTTCAGACACCGCCTGATCCACATTGCCTTGTCGCTGATACAGATAGCTTAAATAGAGGCGCGCGTCGGCAAAGTAATCTGAGGTCGCTGGGATACGCGCCATCTCCGCCATGGCCTTATCGTCCTCTTTGGCTTCGGCATAGACTGCACCAAGAAAATACCGCGCTCGGTCATTCTCAGGTTGAGCAGCAAGGACGAGGTTTAGCTCGGTCACCGCTTTGGTCAGATCACCTTTCTCCTTATAGATCAGACTAATCTTGACCCGCGTTTCTTGTGGGTCTGCTTCGATCTTTTCGAGTTCGCGAAACTGGCGCAGGGCTTCATCGAGCTTTTTTTGACCGAGATAAAACCCGCCGAGCCGTTTGCGTGCCTGGATGCTTTGGGGGTTCAACGCCAGTGCTTTTTGGTACATTTCGATTGCTCGCTCTGGTTGCTTTTGCATTTCGTACACCAGGGCAAGGTCGAGCAGCACCAACTCCGACTGTGGATTCAGCCCAAGCGCCTCCTGGTAGTAGGTCTCAGCCTTGTCGAGTTGGTTCGCTGCTGCGTGAATCTGACCAAGGTAATAATACCCGAGGACGGAACGCGGACGCAGTTGTACAAGCTGATTGAGGATAGCGATCGCCTGGTCAAAATTGCCTTGTTTCGCGTAGAGTGTACCGAGATATAAATAGGGCTCTTGGCTATTAGGTTCGCGCTTGATGACCGCTTCATAAACTTTCACCGCTTCCCCTTCCTGACCAGTAGAAGAGAGAAGTCCGGCAAAGAGCAGTTGGGCCTCTACATTGTCCGGTTCTTTCTCTAAAACTTTTCGGCAATGTTCTAACGCCTCAGGCAGTTTACCTTTACGGACATATAAGGTGGCTAGCCGCAGGTGCAAAAAGACTGCGTCTGGATCACTGACAACCGCCTGTTCAAATGCTGTCAGTGCCGTATCGTAATCTCCCTGATCGATTGCCACCTGGCCTTTCAGAAAATAACCAAGCGCCTTCTCTTGTGGAGACAAGACGACCGGTTCACCCGGGATCTTAAAGACCGGTGGCGGGGCTGCAGGTAAGGGAATCTCAGGTGGTGGTGCAGGACGGATGAGAGCACATGCTGGCAAAGTTATAGCGAGAAGCGCAGGAACTACACGAGCAATCCTCGTGAAAGTTAAAGAAGGCATATAAAAAAGTCTTAGCACGGGGGGAAATCAGCGGTCAATGCAGGAATTCAGAAAGTCGGCTCCTCCCTCCTCAACGACTGTAGCGGTCGGTCTGTGATTCAGCTGACTCGAGGGTGGCTACAGTCTCCGCCGCCTGATGGCGGTTATGGTCTGGGGAGGAGATCAACGGTACAGTCTGAGCGCGGGTCCGCACGATGAGGAGTGAAGACGGACAGTGCGTGGCAATTCGTTCTGACCTGAGACCAAAGACATGAGGATCGAGACCCCATTCTTCTCCTACTCCCAGTATGGTGAGATCATAATCGGCAGCCTCTTGCAGCACTCGTTCCACCGGGTTGGTGGCTTCCATGACCACAAGTCGCGTGCTCCCACCCGCGGGTTCAGGGAATGCCTGGGTGATCATCCCTTGCACTTCTTGTTCGATGCGCGGGTGCGGCCGTCCTGGGCGGACAATATGCAAAAGAGTGACCTGAGCCTCGAAGCGACGGGCTAACCGAGCAGCCAAAGTTAGGGCCGTGCGGTCATGCACAGTGCCGGTATACGGCAAGAGGATACGCCGAGGAGGGAAACCACAGGCCCTATCTATGAACACTGCCACGTCCGCTATGCTCCCATTCATGACCTGTTGAACGGTCCCTCCGAGCATGGCCTGACTAAAGACGGGCTTATGCCATCCCATGACAATCAACCCTACGCCCTTGGCACGGGCGACATCGCAGATATCTGCTCCAGGCGCGCGACTCACCAACGTCAACGGGTGGACCTTGATTCCTTGCGCCTGAGCGTGTGCGAGTAGCGGTCCCAACGCCTCGTACTCTGAGGGGGATTCCTGTAACAGCCGTGCTCCCAATGCCCCGCGGTCGAGAGGACGGATGAGATGCAGTGTATAAATCCGCGTTGTGGCCTCTTCCGCCAAGGCAACTGCCATATCTAACAGAGCTGGGCCTGAACTCGCGAGTGCCACTGGGATCAAGACCGGCGGTGCCTCAACCGCAGCTTCGGGTTCCAGCAGCTCCGCACGCAATCGGTCAACAGGGTAAATAATCGCCAGCGCAGGAGTCGTCATCACGGTAGTGACAATAGCCATCAGCACCATCATGGCAAAAAGGGCAGGAGAGATAACGCCAAGGTCTAAGCCAATGTTGAGGATAATGAGTTCCATGAGTCCCCGAGTGTTCATCAGGACTCCCAGAGCACAGGACTCCCGCCAATCGAGCCCAGTGGTCCGCGCGGCCACGGCACTTCCACCAAACTTCCCCAGTATAGCGACCCCGATAACCAGCAAACAAAACAGCCAGAGGTCAACGCTATCGAGCAGTCCTATTTGGGTGCGGAGTCCCGTGTAGGCAAAATAAATAGGCAAGAGAAAGACCACGGCAAAGTCTTCGGTCTTCTCCGTCAGTTCCCGCACAAAGCTCCCTTGCTTCGGCATCATGGCACCAAGCATAAAAGCCCCAAAGATCGCATGAATGCCGATCAGATCGGTCACGGCTGCACTGCTCAGCACCAACACAAACACCACCGCCACAAGATTCTGGGAGAGGCGACCTGAGTGCTCATACAGGTTCCCAAAGCGACTCAAGAGAGGACGGATGAGAAAGAACATGGCTCCAATGTAGCAAAGCGCTAGCCCTGCGGTTACCAGCGCTTGCTGCAGGCCTGAGGCGCGGACCGTTGCGACGACAAAGGCTAAGAGACACCAAGCTGTCACATCATCAACCGCCGCACAGGTAACCGTCACTGCACCGATCTTGGTTTTGAGTAAATCACGTTCAATGAGAATGCGCGCAAGAACAGGAAACGCCGTAATGGACATCGCTGCCCCGAGAAACAAGGCAAAACTCGTAAACGCTACGGCGTCTGAAGAGAGCCTGGTATACAGAAACAACGCCAGGAGCGCGCCGAGAAAGAAGGGAGCGACGATACTGACGTGTGAGATGACTACTGCCGCCTGTCCACGCCCACGCAGCAATTTCGGGTCCAATTCCAATCCCACGAGAAACATAAAAAAGAGCACCCCATACTCGCTGAGGATTTTGAGGAAAGGGAGGACCTGCGGAGGAAAGAGCGCCTCTGCTACCTGGGGTGCTACCCATCCCAGGAGAGAGGGACCGAGAAGAATGCCTGCAACGATCTCCCCGATCACCTGAGGTTGATGAAAACGACGAAACACTATGCCTAAAAGCCGTGCAGCAGCAATGATGACCGCAATCTCTACGGTGAGGAGCAGAAGTACTTTTTCCAGCGGCATGAGTGGCTCCACTCTGACCCCAAACACAGAGGCTAGGGAGAGGAGGAGGGCAGACCTGCACCGAATACTCGTGTGGCAAAGAGGACGAGAGCGGACGCCGCCGGCATAGGCGTTCCCTGGGAACGGGTCAAAGTGATTTCCAAGCGGTCGTTTTGCAGGCGTCCAGTGACGTCCAACCTCTTTCCTATGGCACACGGGAGAGAGCTGAGGCCAGTGCCACGCAGTACCCCGTTGTCAAAATGAGCCCGCAGGCGCGTCAGATGAGTATCGGTAAAATTCAGTGTGAGATAGCGGCCGGATTGCGCTATAAACAATTCTTCCTTTCCGGCTCCACCAAACTCCAGCATGGGGCAGGAAGAAAAAGAAGGAGACGCCGCGATGTGCCAGTGGCCAGCAATGTGGCGTGGGGGTGTTAGCGTGTTTCCCACACGGCGAATTCCTTCCAAGCCACCCCCTAAGACTACGAACATGCCGAGATAAAGAAGGGTCGAACGTGTCATAGCTCTCTCCTTGCTCCCCTATCCTCTGCGGAGATAGCGCTCCCCATCCCACTCTACCACTTTCTCTTGCATGAGTTTGCCTAGATGCAGCAGCATAGAGTTTTTCTCTACTGCGTCGATCCACACCACGTCATAGTCTTTGCGATAGACGATCCGTCGCTTAACAATTTCTGCCAAAGTACGGGGAACCGCCAGGAAATCGAGCAGGGTATTTTCTCGTTCATAAATGACGTTGAGATACTGATCCACAGCTTCTTGTTGATTTTCTTCGCAGACACCGACTTCATGAAAACTCACTAAGGTCTTGGCTCCCAGAGCGCGAATCTGGTTCAACGAAATCAGGGTTGCCTCCAAATCAGACGTTGCATCTGCATAGACTGGTCCAAACCAGGTGAGGTCCCAGTCGGCAACAAAGAGTAGACCCTCGTTTTCAAAGAAAAAACAACAATGTCCGCCCGTATGCCCTGGAGTATGCAGGACACGCATGCGAGTGTGACCAAACTCGAACACCTCATCACCTGTCAGCTCCACCATCTGTTCACGCGGCTGGTAATGATATTTCTCAACGACAACCGGTTTCCACGTTTCCGTTGCCTCCTCATCCATGCCATAGAAATCGAAAAGCGTATCGAGAGAGCGAAAAGCAGGGGCATCAAGCTGGTGCACATGGAGGGTCGCATCGGGAAAGAGAAAGTTCCCCACAAAATGATCCTCGTGGTAATGGCTGTTGAACAGGAGATCAATCTTGCGATTCGTGATCTGACCATTAAGGTCAACGATCATCAAAGATGGATCGATCAGTGCAGTCACATCATCATCAACGAAGATCGAGTTGCCATAGGGGTACTTTCCATTTTTCTCCCCGAGAATTACTTTGATCCGACCAAAACTCCTGACTTCCACTAGGGCCTCCTCCCCATTGCTCTTTTAGGGCGCAGGATTATACGCTGAGGAGATGAGGGAAGCGAGCAGGGGCTTGCCTGTTTGCGCTCTCTCCATAAGATGATTACCTGTGAGACTCCCTATATCCGACACGTGAGCATTCCTCCACAGATGGAACAGGCAATCTACGATCTTCCTCGGCTCTTGGCTTTTCGTGAGGCACTTGAGACGCTTGATCTGGCTGCCTCGCCAACAGCGCGGGTGCTCTACCCATACACTACGACACATCTTCGGCGAGTTGGGATCCTGTGCGGCTCGTTTAATCCTCTCACTCTAGCCCACACCGAACTGGCCGAACGAGCACGACAGGTTTTTGAGCTTGATTGTGTGTTCTTCACCCTTGCCAAGATCACCGTTGATAAAGAACAGGTCACTGGGATGGGCTTGGAAGATCGCTTGCTCTTGCTCAGTCTGTACGCACAACAACATAATCATCTCGGTGTCGCTT
>CAZCWX010000616.1:0-15864 GCA_964502465.1 uncultured Enterobacteriaceae bacterium
ATTCCTCACCCAGTCGGATTTCCAACCTTGGCTGCCCGGAACGATACGATCCTGTCCAGCATTTGCCGGTGGACAGTTCGCGGATCATGATCATTGCGGGTGACCGGGACAGAGTGGTCCCCCCGCGGCAGATGGGCGAACTCCTCACTGTGGCGCGAACGCGGGGGGCGCGGGTTGTGCAGGATCCCGAGTTCGCCCATCCTTATCAGGATGCTGCTGCGGAGACGCACAGGCGTAGACTTGGCGAGGTGGCAGCATTTCTGCTGCCCGCACCGGAGTAGGGGCAAAGCATTTGCCAACCGAGTGTACACAGGTCGGGTGACCTCGTCACAAAGGCTTCGTCCCTACTTTATCCATTGTGGAACGCGGTGTGCCTGAGCAATCTCTGGGGCGGACGTGGCGACGACCTGTCGCCACAGAGCGCTAGTCGTCACCCGCTCAAAGATCCGGAGAAAGGCATCAATCTCTATAATCGTCGAGTGTGGAATAAGATGCGGCAACGGCACGACAGAGAAGGCTTGCGGAACCTCAGGCATGCCCGCTGCGATAAGGGCAGTGAAGAATTCGTCTGGACGGCTATACAAGGGAAAGCGATTCATGAACTGCACCTGCCTGCTGACTGTGTGTTTGCGGCGGCGATCCGCTATGGGGAACTCCTGATCCCTCGTGAGGAAGAGAAAAGAGGGCCTCTGACGCCTCACAGAGCTGGCAGTCTGTATCCTGGATTTTCCTGTTTTTGCGCCCTGAGCATTAGCGCGTTGCAGTGAACAGGAGTAGATAGGCGATGCCTAAAACGAAGGTTGCTGTGATGGCATCAAAAACTTCCATTGCGACCCCCCCCTTTTGGTACCGGCATACGGTTGCTCGGCTCATTATGGATCTGCAACTAATGTGCCAGGAAACATCAACAACGCCGGCAGGAAGGCTCGGAAATCGATAAACTTCTTCGTCGTCCGGGTGTGGGCAAAAGTCAGCCCACTGGCCACCACCAAGGCGCAGAAGAGTTGCAGCGCCTCCCGACGACCGGTCATCCTGACTCGGAGCTACAATGAACACCGAGGAACGGATCGTAGAGTTTTTCAGAAGGAACCGGGGTCAAGATATCTGCGACGCCTGCCTCGCGTCTCATCTCCAGCTTGGAAGCGGTAAGAACGCGACCATGGCGCGCAATACCACTGCCGTTTTAGGCGCGGTCCACGAGATCTTTGCTCGGAACACCGGACAATGTCCAAGATGCGGCAAGACGAGGCTCGTCACTCGCTGGCGATCATAACTTCGGCAATCTGCACGGCGGGTAAAGCAGACCACAAGCCGTAGCTCCTCGGTAGCATCCGTGGTGGCAAAGGCTACGGATACGAGTTCTTGGCCAGTATAAGAAGCATTGGGCGGCATGATATCCGTTCTCTCATCATTCTATGCTAAGCTCGCAAGCAGTTTGATGCGTTTACAGAAGAGGAAATGCTATGACTCTTGAGGAAGCAGTTGTTGCGAAGCTGCAACAGTTGCCAGAAAACGAACGAGAGAAGCTCCTACTCGCAATTGATGAATGGATCACGCAACACCGCACGGCTGACACGAGAGATATCCAACAAGCAACAGCGGCTGTCCAGAACACCTGGGCTACTGTGACTCTCGATCAGCAGACGCTACGCTGGGTCGCTGAAGACAAAGAGCTGGAATATGATCTTGGCTGACTTGCGGGACGGCGACCGCGTGTTCATCGACGCCAACATTTTCATCTATCACTTCGGTGGACGCTCACCGGACTGTAAAGCCTTTCTGGAGCGTTGCGCACGGCGCGAGCTGCTCGGCTACACGTCCACCCCGATCCTTGCCGAAGTGCTGCACCGCAGAATGGTTGCTGAAGCGATCGCAAAAGGGCTTGTCACCGCCAGAACTGCGGTGCGGAAGCTGGGGGAAACGCCGGAATTGGTCAAACAACTCACACAGTATCAAGAAGATGTGAATAAAATTCCCCAGATGAACCTCATCATTCTCATTCTCACGCTAGACATTGTGAAGGCAAGTGCGGAGATTCGGAAGGACGAGGGATTGCTGACGAACGATTCTTTTGTTGTTGCCTTTATGCATGAACAGGGGCTTACGAAACTGGCAACCGCGAATGGAGACTTCGACCGGGTAGGCGGTATTGAAGTCCACAAACCGACGGATCTTGACGGAGAAGATGCCCCCTGAGAATCACCTCGTATGACCAAAGGCCAATGCTAGGGTTGCCGCCCAACACAGGCTTGCAGGCCGACGCTCGCTCCGCTCGCGCGGCTGAAGCCTCAGCGTTAGCCGTCGCAATACCCTTTACGTGGAGATAGACTTGGACATACACTCCTCATGGAGAAAGGAGGTCTCTGCAGTGCTGAGCGAAACGCGCTACGAACACATCATGCTTGACGAGGCGTACGTGCCACTAATTGCGGGGACGCGCGTGAAAGTCATTGAACTTGTGCTGGATCATCTTGCCTATGGCTGGAGCCCGGAAGAGTTACATTTTCAACATCCCCATCTGACGATGGGACAGATCTACTCGGCGCTGGCGTATTATTGGGATCATAAAGCCGAGCTTGACCGAGACATGGAACGACGGCTACAGCGTGTGGACCAGTTGCAACAAACCTCGCCTTCCTCTCCCCTGGTAGAGCGGCTGAAGGCCCGAAGGCTGAGCTGATGCCCCTTGCCTTTTACATGGATCAGCACGTTCCCTGCGCGATCACTGTAGGACTCCGGCTCCGTGGCGTAGAGGTACTCACTGCCTACGAAGACGGTGCAGGTGAACTTGAGGATGTAAAACTACTGGATCGAGCTAGTCAATTGGAGCGCGTACTGTTCACCCGCGACGACGATCTCTTAGCCGAGGCGACGAAACGACACAGAGGAGGCCTCCCGTTCTACGGCATTGTGCATGCCCATCAACTCCGCGTGTCGATAGGGAGATGTGTAGAAGATTTAGAACTGATTGCAAAAGCCGGAGAACCCGCGGATCTGATGGATCAGGTCATCTTCTTACCGTTCGGGAAGCGAGAAGCACGGCTCCGGTTAACATAATGCGCCGCCGCATCGTCGCCCGGTGGCGGTTCCTGCTGAACCTGAACGGCCACGCTTGGGCGGCTCGCGGTGCGCTGGACCGTTAGCCAGTCACGATGACTTACGTGCTCACTACGGATTCTGAAATTTCCTTCCGGTCACACTAAAGGACACGGTTGCCCGTTTGACAAACGGGGAAAGCCAGGAGGATAATCGCTCGTGGTGAGAGGTGACTATGGAACGTAAACTCACGGCGATTCTCAGTGCCGATGTCAAAGGCTACAGCCGTCTCATGGGTGAAGATGAGGCGGCAGCTCTCCGTACCTTGAGCACCTACCGGGAAGTGATGAGCGCTCTTATCCGGCAACACCACGGTCGTCTGGTCGACTCCCCCGGCGATAACCTCCTGGCGGAGTTTGCCAGTACGGTGGATGCCGTACAGTGTGCAGTGGCGATCCAGCAAGACCTCAGAATCAGAAACATTTGATGATCAAATTCTGCAACTGCGGGCGAGGGTTTGTGGATGAACCGTATCCTGGGTCTGATACTGCTCCCCTTGCTGATCTCGATCCATGCCCGGGCCGATGAGGTCCTGACGCTTTATGTGTTCACCAGCCAGGACTGTGCGCATTGCGAGGCTCAGAGGCCTTTCCTTCAGTCCCTGGCCGAGCATCACCTGGAAGTGACCATGCGGACATTCGAGGTTTTGCGAACGGCACGCCATCATGACCGGTTTCGGACCATGGCGCTGGCGCACGGTGTCGATGGTGGGTTATCGGACTTGCGCTCCTCGCCACCGTCGTATTCAGTGAGCCGGTGCCCGCCCAAACTGCCCGGCCAGTTGTTTATGTGGTGCCGATCGCAGGGGTGATCGACCTGGGGCCTGCTCCCTTTGTCAGGCGCGTGCTGGAGGAGGCGGCTGGCGCGAACGCTATGGCGGTCGTTCTGGAAGTCAACACCTTCGGGGGCCACGCGGCCTGCCATTGCCGCCAGCAACGACACCTGTCTCGACTCGTCGGCGAGCGCGTTCGCGTCTGGGTAGCCTGCGGGACGTGCGCCCGTGGCTTTTGTCCTCATGACGATCCTTGGTCCCTGCTGTGCCCTGGAGTCCCTGGATCCCCCACGCTAAAGTTCCATGGGAGGGTTATTATGAAAGTGGCAGTGTTTAGCACGAAGCCCTACGATCAAAAATTCCTGCGCGCCGCGAACACTCCTTACCGGCACGAGCTCGTTTTCTTTGAACCCCGACTGACACGTGAGACCAGCCCGCTGGCAACGGACTTCCCGGCGGTCTGCGCGTTCGTGAACGATCAGCTCGATGCTGCGGTGTTACACACCCTCGCCCGACAAGGGACCCGGTTGCTCGCACTGCGCTGTGCAGGATTTAACCATGTGGATCTCGCGGCTGCGCACGAAGTCGGGCTCACGGTGGTGCGTGTCCCGGCCTATTCGCCCTACGCCGTCGCCGAACACACGATCGCCCTCATCCTCGCACTGAACCGGAAGATTCACCGCGCGTACGCACGGGTGCGGGAAGGTAACTTCTCCCTCGACGGCTTACTCGGTTTCGACCTGCATGGCCGCACGGTCGGTATTATTGGTACAGGCAAGATTGGCACAGGAGTCGCCCGTATTCTCCAGGGATTTGGCTGTGCCCTCCGGGCCTTTGATCTGTTTCCCCACCCTGAGTGCGAAGCCCTCGGGGTCCAATATGTGACGCTGCCTGAGCTGTTCGCGGCCGCCGATATTGTCACCCTCCATTGTCCCCTGACGCCAGAGACTCAGAACCTGATCAGTGCACAGGCACTGCAGCACATGAAACCTGGGGTGATGTTGATCAATACTAGCCGGGGAGCGCTGATTGACACACGGGCAGTCATCAACGCCTTGAAGTCTGGCAAGATTGGCACCCTGGGGTTGGATGTTTATGAGGAAGAAGCCGACCTGTTCTTCGAGGACTTGTCGAACCAGGTCATTCACGATGACGTTTTTTCTCGCTTGCTGACCTTCCCCAACGTCCTGATCACCGGCCATCAAGGCTTTTTCACCCAAGAGGCCTTACAAAACATCGCCGAGACAACCCTCGCCAACATCGCCGACTTTGCACAAGGTCGGGAGTGTACCAATAGGATTACGAGCGAGCGGCTGGGCAGGGAATAGAAGAAGTAGTGCTCTTCTCTACCGTATCACTCGTCTGGTCTATGTTCGAATGAAACAGTGCAGGGGTCGGAGTGGATAGAGTGTCATGCTGTCTCCTCACAGGGGTGCTCTGGTACAGGCAGGAGCATCTATGCTCCCAACAGCCAGGCTGCGATGGAGAAGTAGATCAATACCCCGAGAATATCAGATAACGACGTAATGAGCGGTGCGCTGGCCGTGGCTGGGTCGAGTTGAAAGCGGCTCAAGAGAAAGGGCAGAGCCGCGCCGATCGTGCTGCCTACGACCACCACGAGTCCCATGGTCAGCGCCACGGCTGCCCCCACCACTGGTCCACCGCGATAGATCCCCAACCCCCATACCGCCAAGGCCATGGTGAGCCCCAGGGTTGCTGCGACTATGATCTCCTTCCCAAGGAGTTGCGCCCAATCCTGGAGTTTCACATCACCCATTGCCAGTGCGCGAACCATCAGGGTCGCAGCCTGTGAGCCAGCGTTACCGCTGCTGTCGATCAACAGGGGCAGGAAAAACACCAAGGCGACGGCAGCGGCGATGATATCCTCAAAGACCGCGATTGCCGCCCCAGAAAAAACGTTGATCAACACCAACGCCAGCAGCCAGCCGATGCGCTTGCGATACAGCGACACAATGCCTATGTCGCGATAGCTCCCTTTGAGTGGAGTGACAGCTGCCGTTTTGTGAAAGTCTTCCGTCACTTCTTCCTGGGCGACGTCCATCACATCGTCAAACGTCACAATACCCACCAGCACGCCCTCAGAGTCCACTACAGGCAAGGCCGGCAGGTCGTACCGCTGCATCATGTGGACGGCCGTCTCGCGGTCATCAAAGGCAGACAGGCAAACGTAAATGCCATCCATAATCTGTTCAATTGTCCACGAAGGATCTGCCAGGATAAAGCGCCGGAGTTCCAGGGCGTCTCGTAAGAGCCAATTGTCATCGGTGATATAAATCACATTGATCGTTTCACTATCGCGACCACGGCTGCGGATGTGGTCGAGCGCCTGACTCACCGTCCACTGCGGCCGTACCGCCACATAGTCTGGCGTCATTAACCGCCCGACGCTTTCCTCCGGATATCCAAGAAGAAACTGTGCCTCCCGGAGATCTTCGGCGTTGAGCAGGTTCAGCAATCTCTGGGTTGCGCGCCCCGGTAACTCTTCAAACAGTTGGGTGCGGTCGTCCGGACTGAGGTTAGCCAGTAGATAGCGAGTCTCGTCATCAGTGAGGTTTTTCAACAGAGCCGTTTGCTGCTCGGAATCCAGGTGCGCAAATACCTGACTCGATAGCGGACGGGGCAACATGCGAAAGAGCAGCACGCGATCGATTTTCTCTAACTCCAAGAGGAGATCGGTAAGCTCTGGCGCGGGCCACCCAGTGAGTGCCTGGCGGATCTCCGTCCAGCGTTGTTGCTCAAGCAGCGCTTTAATGTCGGATACAGAAAGTTTCTGGGCCATGCCTCTTTTCTAAAGTGCAGTGCCTGTCCACACAAGCGCAGCGGATCAGAACCCAAAACCACGGATAGTTTCCTTTCTTGCAATCCTAGTGCGCAACTCATTCCCGCAGCGGTTGATCCTCTCTCCATTCGGCCAGTGTCTTCCCACTAGGTGGCACGCTGCCCCAATGTCCTGTGTTTCGACTTAGGTCTAGCAGCCTCCTGCTTTCACTGCACCCTGCGCAGGGCGATCTGTCCTCTGCGTGAGAAATCGATCGACTCAGCCAAAATCCGTGCGGCTTCTTGTGGCGCGTGAAACCCCATCGAGTTTTCCGCCTCGACAAAATCCAAGAAGAATTGCGCCTTACGCTGAAAGTCCCGAGCAGCCTCCAATTCGGCGTCAGCCTTGCCCGCTGCACGGGCACTCTGCAGGTCAGCAATGAGCTCGACGAGCGCATCCAGCGCAAGGTGCCGCAGTCTGAACGTTCGTTCCTGGATCGTTTCCACACGTGCCCGGAGTTCGCCCTCTGGCCATCTGTGGCAGGTCTGGCAAGCTAAGTTGAGGTTGAGCAGGGGACTGCGCACGTGGTGGTCGCTGATTTTGAGCGCGCCCTCCCGTTTATACGGCATATGGCAATCGGCGCAGGCGACGTTCGAGCGCGCGTGGATACCCTGGTTCCACATTTCGAACTCTGGGTGCTGAGCCTTGAGGACTTTGGCTCCCGTCTCTGCATGCACCCAATCCGTAAACTGCAGCTCGTCGAAGTATGCAAGGATGGCTTCTACCTGCAGCCCCTTCGCCCAGGGATAGACTAACCGCTTCTCAGGCCCTGCGAAATAATACTCGACATGACACTGACCACAGACGAACGAGCGCATTTCCTGGCGTGTTGCCATGGTATTGACGTCGTAGTTTTCCACGCCTTGTGCCGCCTTGAGCTGGCGCATGCCTGCGATGAACGCTGGCCGTGTGACACGAAGTTGCATGGTATCAGGCGCATGGCAGTCAATGCAGGCAATCGGATGCGTGACAAGCTGACGGGCCTCGCTGAACGGCAACCGGTTCACCTGTTGGAAACCGACGAAGAGGTCCCCTGCACCCAGCTTCTTGTAGGGAACATAGATCGAAGCGTGACAGTGCAAACAAGTGCCAGGCTGCCCTGCGGCGATGTGGCGCTCGGTGAAGGTTGCATCCTCGAGCATATACGCATGCCCGCGGGCTTCTCGCGTGTCCGTCGCAAAAGGGTAGCCCGCCCACATCGTCATCAGGCGTGGATCTTCTTCAAGCCGGGAGCGGGCAACGAGCGAGCGAGGGTCTGCAGCTGTCGGTGTCCGGGGAATGGCCTCGCTCCCGCCGAATCGAGTCCGCACCTGATCGACTGTGCGGCGATAGGCGTCATACTGCAAAGGGAAGTTCTTGCCCCATATTGCAGGATCTTCCGTTTCGTCAGTCAATTCAACGACGAGGTAGAACGGATTTCGCGCTTCTCCTTTGCGTTCGATGATGTTCACGAGCAACGCGGCCACTCCCACAGCGACCAACGCAGCAACGAGCGCAACGAGAGACACCAAGATAATTTGGGAGCGGGAACGAGAGTGGCTCTGCGGAGAGGAAACGTGCTGATTTGTTTCAGTCATAAGGAGCGTCCCTCAGGGAAAAAGGACAGGAACAAAGACAGGACAATGGTCAGAGGTGTCCGACCGAACTGTGACACTGCACACAGGAGAGCTTACCGAGTTCCTGGTGCCGTCCCTCAATAGCTGCCACGATGGCGTGATGGCAGGTGCGGCAGGCGTTCTCAGCGATTGCCAGATTGTGCGGTTTGATCTGCAGAGGATCTGGAAATCGACCAGTGGTAAACGCGAAAGAGTGCCAGAAGCCGTTCGAGGCTTTGGCTGCATACTTCGCGACAAGTCCTGCGGGCGTATGACAGTCATTGCAAATGGCAGCCGCACGGTGGCTTGACTTGATCCAGCCATCATACTGCTCTTGCATAACGTGACAATTTGCACAGGCTTGTGGGTTGTCGGTTAGATAGGAAGCCCCCTGTGCATAGAGAAAGGTATAGCTTCCAACCCCAGCGGCGAGGCCGATTGCTGTGGCCACAACGACGCCTTCGAGTACAACCAGATTCATGTCCCCTCCTTACCAGGCAGTGAGATGGTAACCGCGACCGGGCGGTATTGTCCACCGTATCTGGCGAAGACCGTCAGAGCGCAAAGGTTTTCTTCTCCCCTTGGGCAAACGTATGCACGTCTTCGCGGAATCCGATCTTGACGGAACCGGACCAGCCGTGCTCGAAGGCAACGGCGAGTGTGGCATGCGTGACGTGCAGCCGCAGCCAATGGCCACGGTAGCGGAGGCGCAGCCGAATCTCCTGCAGTTCCTTGGGCAGGCACGGATTCAGCCAGAGAATGCCCTCACGCACCTCCACGCCGGTGTGGCACCGCTGAATGATGTCCACGGTTCCGGCCATGGCGCCGAGATGGATACCCTCCGCTGTGGTGCCGCCCTGGATGTCCGCCACGTCGCTTTCCAAGGCGTGCTGAAACAACTGCCAGGCTCCTTCGCGGTCCGAACGTGCCAGCACCCAGGAGTGAACGACACGGCTCAGCGTTGAGCCGTGTGACATGCGCGTCGTGTAGTAGTGGATGTTCTTGGGAATCGTCTCTGCCTCGAACGGATAGCCAAGCCATTGGAACATCTCGCTGAGTTCCTCCGACGAGAACAGGTAGAAGAGCATCAGCACGTCTGCCTGTTTGCTGGCCTTGTAACGGTTCGGTGTATCGCCTTCGGCTTCGAGAATACGGTCCAATCGCTGGATGTCGCCGTACTTGTGGCGATAGCCTTGCCAATCGAACTCTTCCAGGTGCTCGTAGCCCTCAAATTGGCTGATGATGCCATCGTCGTGGAATGGGACAAACATGTTGCGGCTCACCTCATCCCAGCGTTGCAACTCTTCGTCGCTCAATTGCAGCTCTTCGACCAGCTCGGCCCGACGTTCTTCTGCCAGCCGATCAAGCGCACGTCGAGCGCAGCGCATGACCCAGACGGCCATGATGTTGGTGTAGGCATTGTTGTTCAGCCCCGGACTGTCACTATTGGGATACTGGGTGTGAAACTCGTCCGGGCCGACGACGTTATGAATTTCATAGCGCTCGCGTGTCGCGTTGTACGTGGCGATACTGGCCCAGAAGCGCGCGATCTCGCATAGCATTTCTGCACCGTAGAACGAAAGAAACTCCAGGTCCCCTGTGGCTTGGAAGTACTGCCATATATTATAGGCAATCGCCGCATTGACGTGCCGTTGGCGGTGGGTATGATCGGGATTCCAGCGACCTGATCTGGGATTCAGATGCAGCACCTGGTTTTCCTCACGTCCGCTGCTGCCGCTCTGCCAGGGATACATCGCCCCTTGATAACCGGCGTCTTTCGCCAGGTGATGCGCCTCCGGGAGCCGACGGTGGCGATACATGAGCAGCGACCGGGTCAGCTCAGGAAGCCGCAGGTTGAGAAGCGGGAAGATGAACAGCTCATCCCAGAAGATGTGCCCTCGATAGGCTTCGCCGTGCAGACCGCGCGCCGGCACGCCGACGTCGAAGTCGATGGAGTTGAACGACGTCGTCTGGAGTAAGTGAAAGACGTGCAGCCGCAGCACAAGCTGCGACCATCGGTCGCCGTCGCCGATTTCGATATCGACCCGATTCCACAAACGTGCCCAGGCGCGGGTGTGGGTTTTGCACAATTCTTTGAAGGGTACAGCGCGGCTGATGGATTCGCGAGCAGCCAGGGTCGGTTCGCTGATGGCGAAGTCACGCGAGGTATACATGGCAACGACTTTCTCGATGCGCAGCGGCTTTTCGCGCTGGCACTCCAGCAACAGCCGTTGCTCGACGATTCCCTCTTCCGCTTTCGTTTGTCGTTCCAGTGGGGCGTGCTCACCATCAAGAAACACCTGCGTGCGCGCCGCCTGGACCATGTGGATGTGCGACTGGTTGGTCTGTACTGACAGATAGATACCATCCTCGCCGATGCGACCTGTCTCCAACACCTCCAGATGCTGGCTGTTTAGCTCGCGGTAGCGCTGGACGCCTTGGTTCGAGACCGTGCCGTCCAGGGCCGAGCGGACTTCAATCCGGCCGGACCAGTTCTCCGCCGTGAGCGTCCATTGCATGGCGGCCCAATGCGGATTCCCCATATGCACGAGCCGTCGGCTGACCAGGGTGGTCTCTCGGTCGTCGGCAAGGCGAAAGCGCACGCGCCGTTCTAGTATGCCGCGGCGCAGGTCGAGCGACTGTTGAAAGTCGCGCAGGTCGGTCGAGCCGATGTGGAACCAGTCGCCGCCTTCCAGCCGGAACGAGAGGCACAGCCAGTTCGGCCAGTTCACCAGGTCTTCGTTCTCGATGATGCGGCCAGAGACTTCGCTCTCCAGCCGGTTGTACCCGCCAGCCAGATAGGTCCCGGGATAGTGCGGACCGCCGGCCTTCGCCTCCTCGGCCGCACCACGTGTGGCAAAGTAGCCGTTGCCCAACGTGCAGAGTGCCTCGCGCAGGGGCTGCTGCGCGGGATCCCAGGTGTCGTAGGTCAGTGTCCAGGCATCGTGTGAGTTCATGTGCGTCTGCATTACGCCTCCACGTTGCTTTCCTGCAGTATGGCGAGCAGCGACTGCAAAAACTGCTGCACTTCAGGGCAGTCGCGTAGGTAATACGCGGCGTCGGTGCTCGCATCCGGCGTGGCCACGCGAATGCCAATGCCAGCGTCGTGACGCCGCAGCGCCCGGAAGGCGTCTTCGTCGGTGACATCGTCGCCGATATACATGATGACCATGCCGGGCTTGTCTAGCCCAAGAGATTGCACCAGCCACAGCACAGCGCGACCCTTATCCCACTCGACGTCTGGCTGCACTTCAAAAATCTTTTTACCGCCCTTTTTGCGCAGACCGGCAATCTCTTGGCACACCTCATCTACCGCTCTCTCGACGTGTTTCACATCATCGTCGTCGGCCACCTCGCGATAATGCACTGCAATAGCGAATCTTTTTCGCTCCACATGCGCGCCGTTGATGTCTGTGATCCGCTCGCGCAACTGCCGTTCCGCTGCATCGAGCTCGGGAAGCAATTTCTTGGCACCTTCGTGCTGCATGGCGAGCCCCTCTGGTCCACGAATATCAAACCCGTGGCTGCCGGCGTACACCAGGTTCTCGACCTGCACCATGCCCTCGGCATCCTGGCGGTCGCGTCCACTGACGATAGCGACCGTGCAGTGCTGAGCCAGTTGGCGGAGCAAGGCACGCATCTCCTCAGACAACGTCGCGTCTTCGGGTCGGCGCACGATCGGCGTTAAGGTGCCGTCGTAGTCCAAGAAGAGCGCCAACGTGTGGTGTTGCAGCCGGCTGGCAATCTCGTCTGTGTTTTCCAGTGCCGACACGGGGGGCGTTGGCCCACGGTCCTCGCCGGCCTGGAATTGTTCGGTATCTTGCAGCTCGCGCAGATCTTTGATCACGATGTCTGCTCCTGCTTCGCGCAAATCACGCGCGTCACGATCTCGAGCGATGCCGACCACCAGACCAAACTGCCCCTCTCGTGCGGCCTGCACTCCCGAGATGGCGTCTTCGACAACGATCGCCTGCGATGGTTCGACGCCGAGTTGCTGAGCGGCGTGCAGGAACATGTCAGGAGCCGGCTTTCCCTTCAGGTGGAGAGGCCCAAGATCGTTGCCGTCCACCTTCGCGTCGAACAGGTCGAGCAGGTTCGCGGCCTTGAGCACGGCCTCGCAGTTCCGGCTGGACGAGATCACCGCGACTTTCCATCCCGCGCGCTTCCAGGCGCCGATCTGCTCGACAGTGTCCGTGTAGACCTCAACTCCTTCTCGGTCGAGCGTCGCGTGGAAGATCTCGTTCTTGCGGTTGCCCAGCCCGCAAATCGTTTCCTTGCCCGGCTCGTCGCCTGGGTTCCCCAGTGGCAAGGCAATGCCGCGCGACTCCAGGAAGCTCTGCACCCCGTTGTAACGCGGCTTACCGTCCACGTATTGCCGATAATCGGCGTCAATATCGAACGGCTGGTGCGACTCGCCGTCCCGCTCTTCGCGCTGCTTGAGATAGGCATCGAACAACTGCTTCCAGGCGCGGGCGTGGACTTTTGCCGTCTGCGTAATTACACCGTCCAGGTCGAGGATGGCTGCTGTGAATGCGTGTGGATTCATGATCGTACTATCCTTCGGAGCGTAGTGTGCATTAGTTCATCCATCGCGGGATTGATCGTCACGGTCACAACGGTCGCTATCGTTTGCAACTCCTGTCCAGAGTCCGCTTCTTTTTTGATGGGAGTCACTCTTTTCTTGTT
This sequence comes from uncultured Enterobacteriaceae bacterium, assembly GCA_964502465.1. GTDB lineage: Bacteria > Desulfobacterota > Binatia > Bin18 > Bin18 > CAZCWX01. Next base: position 12,989 of record CAZCWX010000616.1, read on the forward strand.
ATCGAGATTTGTGAGTAGTGTCAAAGCCAAATGCACACCCTGCTGGAAGCAGCAAGGTCAGCGGGTCTTGTTTCGCTAGTGTTTCCATTCCTCTTGACTCCATCGACGGCGAACGGTTCGCAGTTACTGCTCGTCGATTCCCAATGGCGCCGGGCCAGGCCTTCATGTTAACGCATCCTTTAGATAGAGATGGAGTGGTGGATGGAGATGGAGTGGCTCTCCAAGCTCAGCCGTTGAAGGAACGTTTGTGGCTGGATTATGCTCTTCCGTAACATTCTCGATACCCGAGTTGATCAATCCCTCGACCCCCGCCGTGCCATCCATTTATCCCACTCCACGATCCACAAGACGTTGACGGCTACCAGCAAAAGCACGCCCCACTCACGCAGGCCAATGGGCGCGGTCCCGAACAGGCCCTGTACCACCGGCGTGTAGGTGAAGAGCAGTTGAAAGCCGATCACCAGCGCGATGGCTAGCAGCACCGGCCGACTGCCAAACAACCCCTTGAGATTCACGACCGGCGCCAGGATATAGCGGGTGTTGAGCAGGTAGAAGGCCTCGAACAGGACAATCGTATTGACCGCCACAGTCCGGGCCATTTCCTCTGTTGCCCCTTGGCTGCGCATCCAGAGGAACATGCCGAAGGTTCCGGCGCAGATGACAGCAGAAACCAGCCCGATGCGCCAGAGGAAGTAGCCGCTGAGCAGGTTGGCTTTGGGGTCGCGCGGTGGGCGTTTCATGACGTCTGCCTCAGGCGGCTCGAATGCCAATGCCAACGCCAGGGTCACCGCCGTGATCATATTCACCCATAATACCTGGACCGGGGTCAGGGGCAGCGTGCGTCCGAGTAGGATAGCAACGAGAATGGTGAGCCCTTCACCACCGTTGGTGGGGAGGATGAAGAGGATGGCTTTGCGGAGGTTGTCGTAGACGGTGCGGCCTTCTTCGATCGCATGGGCGATGGAGGCAAAATTATCATCAGCCAGCACCATCTCCGCCGCTTCCTTGGTCACCTCGGTCCCCTTGATGCCCATAGCGATGCCGACGTCGGCACGTTTGAGCGCCGGAGCATCGTTGACGCCGTCACCAGTCATGGCCACCACTTCGCCGTGTGACTGAATGGCCTCCACGAGTCGGAGCTTGTGCTCCGGGCTGACGCGGGCAAACACGTCGCACTCACGGGCCGATTGGCGCAAAGCCACGTCGTCAAGCGCGTCGAGATCCTGTCCGGTCAATGCCCGGTTGCCGTCGCCAATTCCTAGTTCCGCGCCGATGGCGCGGGCCGTCAGGGCATGGTCACCCGTGATCATAACCACGCGGATGCCCGCGTCGTGGCAGTGCGTGACCGCACGGATCGCTTCCACGCGTGGCGGATCGATGATGCCTAGCAAGCCGAGCATCACCAGCCCACGCTGCACCTCGTCAAAGTCCAGCCGCTCTTCTCCAGCCGGAGCCGGTTTGTAGGCGATGGCCAGCATCCGTTGCCCACGGGAGGCCAGGGCTTCCGCCCGCTCTTCCCAGAAAGCAGTGTCGATGGGCTGTGTGTTTTCGCCCTGGGCTTGCCGTTCACACATGGCCAGCACGCGTTCCGGGCCGCCCTTCACGAACACCACACCGTCGCCCTCCTGCGCTCCGGGGACGCGGTGCAGGGTGGCCATAAAACGATTGCGGGATTCGAACGGGATGGTGTCGAGGGTGCGCCAGGCGTCGCGCTGTTCATCGATGTTGAGGGGGGCCTTCATGGCCAGCGTAATCAGCGCCCCTTCCATGGGGTCGCCCTTGGGTCGCCACTGGCCGTTGTCTTGACGCAGGTCTGCGTCATTGCAGAGCAAGCCAGCCCGAACCAGTTGGGTCAGGACCGGTTCCTGCTCGAGTGTGATCGGCTGACTGTCGCGCCGGATCTTGCCGTGGGGCTCGTACCCCACGCCGGTCACTTCGCACGCGCCGTCCGCGATGACCACAGTGGTGACGGTCATCTCGTTGCGCGTCAGGGTGCCGGTCTTGTCCGAGCAGATGACGGTCAGGGCACCGAGGGTGTCCACGGCGGGCAGTCGCCGGATGATGGCGTTGCGATGGGCCATACGCTGCACACCGATGGCCAGCACGATAGTCATGATGGCGGGCAACCCTTCAGGAATGGCTGCCACGGCCAGGGCCACCGCGGCCAGGAACAGCTCCATCGGCTCACCACCGCCCACGAAGTATCCCATCGTAAAGGTCAGGACGGCAAAAATCACGATGACCACCGCCAGGATGTGCCCGAATCGATTCATCTGGCCAATCAGCGGGGTGGTGATGGCGTGGGTCTGCGCAACCATCTCGCTGATCTTGCCGATCTCCGTCTGGTCACCGGTGGCGACCACCACTCCGACACCCTGGCCGGTCGTCACCAGCGTGCCAGAGAACGCCAGGCAGCTTCGGTCGCCCAGGTCGGTGTTGTCGGCGAGAACCTCGGTGGCCTTCTCCGTCGGGACGGATTCCCCGGTGAGCATGGCTTCGTCGATGCGCAGTTCACGGACCTCTGTGAAGCGCAGGTCGGCTGGGACCTTGTCTCCCGAGCGCAGCACCACCACATCACCAGGGACGAGTTCCTCGGCAGGCACGGTCTGACGTTTGCCGTCACGCCTCACGGTGGCTTCCAGCGATAACATGCGCGTGATCGCTTCTAGCGCCTTCTCTGCCTTGCCCTCTTGGAGAAACCCGATCAGGGCGTTGATGACCACTACGCCGAGGATCACGCCGGTGTCGATCCAGTGTTCTAGTGGAGCGTAGCGTAAATTTTCTTACGAATTAATTTGCAGATGTTGGGAATAGTGCCATCTGACGCGCTCTACCAAAATCTAACAACCTGTAATTTGTTCAAAAACTTACGCTAC
>CAZCWX010000617.1:0-5787 GCA_964502465.1 uncultured Enterobacteriaceae bacterium
TTTCGTCGCCTCAAGTTCTTGATCGTTCCGAATCATCGCTGATCACCTCAGCTATTCGAAGCGTGTGCGTAATTCCGTAGCGTGGATTTCCCTAGATGCCCGATTGCGCGGGTACGACGGTGGGGTGGTTATTCCCGCGAAAGTGTGAATCCAGCCTTCATTCAGGCGGATATGCTCGTTGAAAAACTCAGTCATTCCAGTATCCGAATTATGCGCAGTCTTCAGTTAGCTTACGACTTCTCCTTTTGGCAAGTGAGTCTGGCCTTTGGGAAGAACTCGGCATCCTCGCCGAAACGAGTTACTAGCCAATCTATGAATGCATCGCTGTATCGTGGTGAGACGAACTTCATTCTGTAAAAGAACGCCGCATTCTCATTAACTTGGTGGGCCTGCCGAACACATTGAATGTCGAAAGTGTTCACCTTCATCTTTCCTGCCAACCGCTCGTTCACCGCACGCACAACATCAATTAGCCGATAAGGATGCGATATGTCAGGGTGTAGACGGCCTAAGACCGAAGCCGTAGGGTCATCGACAAGTCGGACCGGGACGCCATCTGGCTCGAGTGTCGGAAGGGACTCGGCAGCAACGACAGCAACGTGAGATCCAGGTGGTGCCTCGATAACTTTCCGAATGTTGCCCAGCCACTCTTCTCGCCGTGCCGAGATTTCCCGTTCCATGAAGTCACGAAGGTCCATCGTCGTACCCGGTTCACTCTTGGCTCCATGCCTGAAATAGACTGTTCCAGTGCCGAACGCCGTCTTCTGGCGGCCACCTTCGATTGGGTAAGTTCCCGGTTTCGTAAAGGTTACCGGGGCACCCAGGGAGCGTGAGACTACGAATGCTGCAACGACGGTTCCGTTCTTCTCGGCCTTGTGTATTTCAAAAGCCGCGAATTGGGCATCTGTATAATAGACCTTATGCGGAATAACTTTCGCTCATGTTCGCAGCCGCCGTTTGCGGTACCGTACGCGGAGATTGTGTAACCCACATGCGACAACCATTACTAAATCTGACAGGTTCGTTTTAGTATTGCGCAAGACGTCCTTCACGATCCGGGAGCGTTTCACGCCTGCCAAAGCATGCTCCACGCGGACCCGGACGCGAGACAGTTTGCGGTTGTGGCGCTTTTGCCCACGAGTTAACGCGCCCTTGCGCGGCTTTTTTTTGGCTGGTGGGTCTGCTGCACTTTGGGGGCGTACCCCTGAAAGCCAGTGTCCTGATACAGGATTGTTCCCCGTGGATAGCGAAGCGGTTCGGTATCGACGATCTTTTTGTCAGGCATTTTCCCGGCATACGTCTGACTCAAATAGCCCACGCGCTTGGTCTTGGCATTGACCACCACGAGGTTCTTGTCACTATGCGTTTTCTGCTTGCCGCTGGAGTGCAAGGCCTGTTGGGCCGGGTTTTTCGGACGCTGCCGCCGCCGATCGGTCCCGTCAATAATCAACTCCGTCGCTTCCTGGTGGCGGCGTTCATGGAGTGCCAACTTGTCAGGCTCCCGAGTCGGCAAGACGCCCAACTCGTCCAGCGCTTGTTTCAGAATCGGCAGCAACCGCTGGAGCCACCGGTTCACGCGCGACTGGCTCAGTCCAAAAATCTCGGCCAGTACGACCTGCAGAGGATCGGTCTTCTGATACACCAAGCTAAACAGCAGTTTCTGCTCCGTCGTCCTCAGCTGCCCTTTGCGACCGCCTCCCGCCTGCCGCCTGCGGACACTGCCGTCCGCCGTTTTGCCCTCCGGGTACATGGTCGCATAGGCAGTGCGAAACGCCTGATGCAACACGACAAACTCTTTGTGTGTCAGCCCCGTCAACGCCAACAATCGTCGTCGGTCTTTTTTCAGTCGGTTATAGTCAAGCACCCACCCATTGTAGCTTATTTCGCATAAGGTCTATTTATTAATTCTATTTGTGACATCAGCTGGATCGAGAGCCAAGACAGGCGTGACGTCGCACCCTGCCGGCGAGCCGTCATCCTCCAATCCGATAATAATGGTGCCGCCGCCACTATTTGTCATGGCAACGATATCTTTCACTAGCTCGCACCACTCTGCAGTTGAGAAGACGTCTAGCTCCCGCTTGAAGTCAATAGACGCGGATTCGTGCGAGACCTCTAAAGCTTTATGAAGGCGGTCGTCCATACCTCGTAAATTTATGCACTGGAGTGCCATCTGATACTTTCGGCTTCAGCCAAGCAAGCGCAATGAACGTCGGCCTGCAAGCCGTGGTTAGGCCCCATAGCTCTGAGTGGTAGGCAACACTTCGTTTTTGCCCACCCTACCTTGCCCACTGCTTCAAGTCGCCTTCTCTTTTCTAGTTTCATCTTCGACTCCGTGCACGGACGAGGGTATCATATGCTTGCAGTTGCTTCTGGCTCGTCTCAATGACCTCCCTGGAACAGAGTGAGCCTATCGTGCTGCGAGCAGCTTTTCTTTCAGCCAAGAGTTGATGAGGGCCTCAGCGGGGACGCGCTTTGCTTTGGCAATGGTAGAGAGCCTGTCGATAAGCTCTTCGTCGATAGCAACAAGATGAGTTCTTCTTTTGATGTCGATGTCAAAATGAGCCTCCGGCATCTGCTCCCAATACTCGCCCATATCGTGCGTATCGAAGAACTCCACCAGTTCATCGAGTGACTTTGCAGGGGGAAACCCCTTGGCCTTACTTTTTGCCATATTGCCTTCTCTCCTTGGGGGCCATATCTCTGGCACTCAAAATGAGCGCCTCTTTGGTTCCTTTGTAGATGAAGAGGATCGCCAGGTATCTTCCAGCGTCCGTTTGCCCTAACACCATATACACATCTTCGTCCTTGCGCTCTCCTTTTTCAACAAAGCGAATTTTCGGCTTATTGCTCAACGCCTGCTCAACTTCATATGGCTCAACCTGGTGTTTGGCGGCGAGTTTGTCGACAATATTTCTGAGCCAGAGAACGCCTTCAATTCTCATGTAACCGCTCCGGGGTCAGGCTAAACAAGAGAAAGTGGGCAGAACCGATCAACTCCAAAGACTCCCGACATCTTTACGCATGCTCCGCTTTGCTCCAGCTATCTGACAACCGCTCTGCCGAGTCTTTAGCTCTTTTTCACAGCTTGTTCGGCCCAGCCCTCGCTCAATGGTACCATATAGTACATCGTCACTTTGCGTGAGTGAAACTTCCACTCGCCTCCCACTTTTGTGTACTCGTCGTCATAGTACCCCGCGCCAATCCAGCTCTTGCCGTCACGCGTGGCGCGAATTTCGACATAACAGGTGCCAGTAGCTTGCTCTGGTCCAGTCAGTTCGACCACGTGATTATGAATAAAGGGCCGTGGTGCGAGATCGCCTAGTGCTTGTTTGTAGGTTTTCAACAAGCTCGCTCGTCCCTGCGCCCCCAGGAGAGTGGGGTCATTCGGCACACTGATGGACCCATCTTCGGTAAAAAGGTTGACAATTCCTTCAACGTCATTCTTCCATACGCAGTGGCAATAGCGCACCGGCAGATCGCGGATTGCCTCACGATCGAGCATGTCTTGCACAAGTGTCTCTACACTCTTGGTTGCCATACTATCCTCCTCTTGTTGGGATATGATCTCACTCCTGAGGGTTCAGCCTCAGAAACTCTACAACTTGTCTGGCGAGTGCGTCCGCTTTGGCATTGAGTTCCGCCTCGCTCAGATTGGCAATAGGATGCGGCATGACCACAAACTGATACGTCGGCACTCCCCAAGTCGTTGCCATCGCCTGAGCGGTTGCCACGAAGGGAGTCGTCACAATCGCAACGGCAGGAAGGCCAGCTTTTTCTAATTTAATGCCGTCGAGCACACTGCCCGAGCTACATGACCCTCAATCACCAATCCCGGCGAGGACAAAGTCCGCCTTCTGCTGCAAAAGCGCGACGGCCTCAGGCATCACACTGTGACCTGAAGATTTCTTGTGATCGAGGTGAGTCATGGTGACCTGATACTGTGCTGCCAGCCGTTCGGCGATTTTGCGCAGGAGCACTTCGGAGTTGAACTTGGTGTTCTCGACTAAGCCGACCCTGAGTCCCTGCAGCGATCTGGGTCGGGGAGCATACGAGAACGCTCCAACTGGTGCTGGTGAAACGGTCGGATCAAATACTCTTCTCCTCATGACAGACCTCCGGTCCGAATTGGCACGGTCACACTACGGGTCCACTTGTTTCCCCATCCCGGCAAACAGGCCGACCAACTGCCTCCCTGACTGCCCGCACACACGAGCAACAGGTCTTCGGCGCGATTCATCACCGAGCGCCAGGTAGTTTTGTCTTCAGGTTCAATATCCCCAGGCAGCCGCGCAGCCCGCTTGAAGTCCGCAACCGTGCGACGGGCGTGTTGAATGATGAATTCCTGGACGTGCCGCCTACTCCAATCGCTACGGCGCAACACCTCAGTATGCTCTCCCGCCAGGACAATCAAGGCTTGGTTGAAGCCGTATACGTTGGGAGTCGCCAGGTTACAGACCGCATCGGCAAATTCACGCAACAGAGGTTCTGGCGTGCTGGCCAACTGATTATAGACGCCCATCAATGTGTTCGAAGCGTAGAGTGTCACCGTACTGTCTTGCGGACGAAACCCGCGCTCTACGTGCAACGGCACCCACGGATGGTTCTCTTCGTTTTCTGCAAAACAAAAGGTGTATTTGGTCGGTGTCCCCAAAGTGGCACGGTCCAGTAGTCCAGGCCGGGTGTTGAGGACGTTCATCATTATCAGACGCAGAGCGCGCCCGATAGTCGCGTTAGCCCGCACGCCTGGACCAAACGCGTTATTGGTAGCGTTGATACCGAGAGCAGGCCCCATCGGACCGTTGACGATGAGTGCCAACCCCGAGCCGCCGGTGCTGGTCGCTGGATTGTGGTAGTGAAATTCTGGAAGACAGAGCCCGCGCACGGCAGCCAGGACCACCGGAAAATATTCAGGCAAGCAGCCCGCCATCACCGCATTGATCGCAACTTTCTCTGCCGGGATAATCGCATTGCGTTCGTCAATTGTGCCGATCACCTCATCAGCACTCGATCCTCCAGCCGAGAGCATTGCCTGCACGGATTCTTCGCTGGGCGGGACCAACGGCAACCCATCACTCCAGCCCTGCTGGTAATAGAATTCAACCCACTCAGCCGCAGTGCTGGGATCGGAGTTCGGTGGGGTGAATTTGCTGGTGCTCATAAGAGGCTATTCGTTTCGCTCTGCCATTTTCTTCTCAAGCTCTCTATCACGGCGAGTCACAGCAAAGAAGAGCGTTTGACACTACCCTCCTATCAGGAGAATAATCTCTCGCGGATTGACGAATGACGTCTCTCGCAAGAAAGAAAGGAGCACAAATGGCATCGAAAGAACAATTTCGTATCGCCGTTCCCGAGGATACGCTACAGGACTTACGCGAACGTCTCGCCAGGGTCCGTTGGCCGACTGATTTTGCCAACACCAATTGGGAGTACGGAGCCAACCGAGATTACCTTATGGAACTGGTGCAGTACTGGCGTCACGGGTACGACTGGCGACGGCACGAGTAGGCGATGAATACTTTTTCCCATTACAAGACCACGATCGACGACGTGCCGATCCACTTCATTCATGAACCAGGCAAGGGTCCCAAACCGATTCCTCTCATTCTGACGCACGGCTGGCCCTGGACGTTCTGGGATTTTCACACCGAAAGTGAGTATGGCGCAGACGAGAAGCAATGGTACGCACGCACTCAAGAAGCCACGGGAACCATAACCAGCCATGTCGCCGTGCAGACCTCAGATCCACAAACGCTGGCATACGGTCTGCATGACTCGCCAGTGGGT
>CAZCWX010000618.1:0-7392 GCA_964502465.1 uncultured Enterobacteriaceae bacterium
GAAGAGATCTCACTACTTGCCGCTTGAGTGTACGAATGTCATGTGGTTCGATTTAGGCAAATCCCGCCTCTTCCATGAATTCAAACTGACCACACAGCGGGGGTGTCTGGTGCTCGACGCCTACTCAGTGTCCCATGGCAAAGCCGCGCCATACCTCCCCCTCATCGAACTGCTCAAGACGTACTTCCAGATTCACCCGCACGACGAGGAGCGCACGCGCCGGGAGAAAGTGGGGGGCAAAGTGCTCATACTCGACCGCAGCCTGGAAGACACCTTGCCCTATCTGTTCCCGCTGCTGGGGATCGACGACTCCACAGCCGCGCTGCAGCACATGGACCCTCAGATCCGTCGTCGCCGCACGTTTGAGGCGCTCAAGAAGCTCTTCCTGCGTGAGAGTCTGAACCAACCACTGATCCTCATCTTCGAGGACTTGCATTGGCTCGACACCGAGACACAAGGGTTTTTGGAGGTCTTGAGTGAAAGTGTGGCCAGTGCCCGTATCTTACTGCTGGTGAATTACCGGCCGGAGTATCGCCACGAGTGGGGCAGCAAGACCTATTATACTCACCTGCGGCTGGCGCCGCTGGGTCAAGCGGAGGCTGAGGAACTGCTCACCTTTCTCCTGGGGAACGACCCTAGCCTCACGGCCCTCAAGCGGCTGATTCTGCAGAAGACCGAGGGCACGCCCTTCTTTATAGAAGAAGTGGTGCAGACGTTGGTCGAGGAAAGCAGGCTGGTCGGCGAGCGCGGCCACTACCGCATGGAGCAAGTCCCAACCGAGCTTCATATTTCCCCAACCGTGCAGGGGGTGCTCGCCGCGCGCATTGACCGGCTGAGCGGGGCAGAAAAGGCGTTGCTGCAGCAGCTTGCAGTCATTGGCCGCGAATTCCCCGTGAGTCTGCTGCGGCACGTGGTCAGGCAGGCCGAAGAGGAACTGTATGGCCTGTTGGCCTCCCTGCAGCGCAAAGAATTCCTCTACGAGCAGCCGGCCTTTCCTGAATCGGTATATCTCTTTAAGCATGCGCTGACCCAAGAAGTGGCTTACAACGCCGTGCTGATCGGGCGGCGGAAGGGATTGCACGAACGCACGGCACAGGCAATGGAAGCGCTCTATCAATCTCGGTTAGCGGATCACTATAATGAGCTGGCGCATCACTACAGCCGGAGTAGCAATACCCAGAAAGCCATCGACTACCTCCACTTGGCGGGGCAACAGGCCAGCCAACGGTCGGCGTATACGGAGGCTATCAGTCAGCTGACGACAGCGCTGAATTTGCTGCAGACGTTGCCCGACACGCCCGAGCGCGCTCGTCAAGAGTTGACCCTGCAACTTGCCTTAGGGGCACCGCTCATGGCCACCAAAGGCTTTGCCGCGCCAGAAGCCGGCGCCGCCTACCGTCGGGCGCGTGAGCTGTGTCAGCAGGTAGGGGATACAGCGCAACTCTTCCCCGTGTTGCACGGACTCTACCGGTTTTCGGTGTTGCGTGTGGAACTGCAGGTGGCCCGAGAACTGGGTGAACAGATGTTGCGGTTGGCCGAAAAGAGCCAGGATGAGATACTCTTCCTAGAGCAGCGAACGGTTTGATCCGGTAACTTATTGAAAGTCAAAGGGAATTTTGCAAGTCTCGAATTTTACAAACAAGGTAACCTCTTGAACTATAAGGAGAAATTCGTCAAACCGTTCAATGTTCTAGTAGAGCTGAATATGGATAAGCCTTGGTTGAACCCACGCTGGAATCGTCGTTACGTTGGAGGAGCCGCCGCGGATGAGGGGCTACGGCCAAAAGGCAAGGTCGCATTTGGGCTGCGGCGGCTGAGGCTGGCGCGTTTGGCAAGTCTGCGAGGAAGCATCGCTCAATCGCTCCACTGGCGTTTCTGTATTTCCTCATGGTAACCTTTTGCATGGAGGTCTTCATGAACGCAATCACTGTGACTCTCTCGGATGACCGTCTTGCCCAATTGCAAGAGATGGCCACGCGCTTCCAGGTCAGCCCGGAAGAACTGGTACGCGTGGGAGTGGAAGAACTCCTGGCTCAACCCGACGACGTGTTCCAACGGGTAGTCGCTGCGGTACTCAAGAAGAACGCGGAACTGTATCGACGGCTGGCGTAATGCGCTACCTCACCCTCAACGAAGTGTTGGCCGTGCACGACCAAGTGATGAGGCAATCGGGGGGAGTCGTTGGAGTTCTCAGCTTGCCTGCACTCGAGTCAGCGCTGGCCCAGCCGCGCATGACCTTTGGCGGGGAGGACCTGTATCCCACGCTGGTCGAGAAGGCGGCAGCCCTGGGGCATGCGCTGATTGCGAACCATCCCTTTGTGGACGGGAACAAGCGCACAGGGCATGCAGCGATGGAAGTTTTCCTAATGGTGAATGGTTGTGAAATTCAGGCGTCAGTGGACGAGCAGGAGCGAGTGATTCTGCAAGTAGCGGCAGGGAAGATGAAGCGAGAGGAGTTTACCGAATGGCTTCGTAGACATGTGAGGGCGACGGGGTAAGCTTTTTGCCTACCCCCCGCCTCCGGCGCGACCGCGGCCCGCAAGCGGTTTCTGCTGAACGCGAAACGATGCGGTGGGGCCGCGGCGGCTGAGGCGAAGGCGCTAGCCTGTCATGACGACTGAGATGGGTACAACGGGCTCTAATATTCAACCCGAACAGCTCACCCGAAACGGTGAACGATTGACAGCTGAGCAACGGCGGCAGAATAATGCTCGTAGCCGTTCACGGGGGTAGCAACACCACCGTGAAAAGCCACCGTTAATTTGTTAGTCTCAGGCCACTGGAAGCTGCACGGCTGACTTGTGCCCATCCCGAGATTGCGCCTGAAGACTGGCAGCGCATGCCGCCCAGTGTCCAGCAGGTGATTCTGCACGTGTTGGAGCGGGTGGCGGTGCTGGAACAAGAAGTCAGCCGGCTGCGTGCCGAGAATGAACGACTGCGAGAGCAAACGCGACGATCTTCGCGGAACAGTTCGCAACCGCCGTCGAGCGATACCCCAAGTACGCCGCCTCGGCGGCGACGTGAGCCGAGTGGCAAGGCGCGTGGGGGCCAGCCCGGCCACACGGGGCATCAACGGAAGCTCTATCCGGTGGAACAGTGTCGCACGGTGACCGACCACCGCCCGCGTGAGTGCGGGGCGTGCGGGACCGCCTTGTCGGGCGACGATCCGCACCCTTACCGGCATCAGGTGGTCGAGTTGCCCGCAGTCCACCCGCTGGTGGATGAACACCGGGTGCACCAAGTGCAGTGCCCGGCTTGCGGCGAAACGACGCGAGCCGAGTTGCCTGCCGCGGTGGCGGCAAGTGGCTACGGGCCGCGGTTGGTGGCGATCGTCGGGTTGCTCAGTGGCCCCTACCGCCAGAGCGAACGGCAAACACAACAGGCGCTGGCGGACTTCTACCAGGTCGAAGTGGCGTTGGGAACGCTTAACAAGCTGCGGCAAGAAGTCTCGCAGGCAGTGGCTGTGCCAGTGGCGGAGGCGGCAGAGTTTGCGCAAGCCCAGGCGGTGGCACACGTGGATGAGACGGGCTGGGTGCAAGGCAACGGCGATGGGGCCAATCCGCAACGACGCAAAGCTTGGCTGTGGGTGTTGGGGACCACGTGGGTGACGGTCTTTCAGATCCATCTGAGCCGTGGCCAGACGGCGGCCAAAGCGGTGCTGGGCAAGTTTGCCGGCTACTTGGTGACGGATCGGTGGAGCGGTTACAATTGGTGGCCGCTGGAGCGGCGGCAGTTGTGCTGGGCGCATTTGCTCCGCGAGTTTCAAAAGATCGCCGAACGCCGCGGTGCCTCGCAGCCAATTGGCGAAGGCTTGTTGGCACAGACCCGCCACTTGTCCAAGTTGTGGCATCGGGTCCGCGATGGCACGCTGAGCAGAGCGGCCTGCGCCACGGCAGTCGGCGAGATTCGTGCTGCCGTCCAGCAGTGGCTCGCCGAGGGGGCGGCTTATCAGACTGCGCGGGGGGAGCAGTCGGCCCGGGCGCGGACCGCGCGGACGTGTCGGGGGTTGCTCAAAGTCCAGGACGCCTTCTGGCTGTTTGTGCGCGTGGCAGGTCTGGAGCCGACCAACAATGCGGCGGAACGCGCCTTGCGCCCGGCCGTGATCTGGCGGCGCACCAGCCTCGGGACACAGAGCACGGGGGGCAGTGAGTTCGTCGCCCGGATGCTGACAGTTGTACTCACTTTGCGTGCGCAGCAACGTAATGTGCTGGACTATCTGACCACAGCTTGTGCGGCGGCCAGGCAAGGCTCGCCTGCTCCCACCTTGCTGCCAGCCCGTTCTCTGTTGGAACAAGAGCATCGTTTCCCTATCGCGGCTTAAAACCCCGTGAACGGCTACAAAGAAAAAAGGATGTACGACGTTTTTCGTGTACATTTTCTTCGGCGACAATTTTTTAAAACAGAGGAGGTTCTCATGTTCACTCCCAAAAAGACAGTTGACCAGATGGTGAAAGAAGCGAAAACCCGTATACAAAATCTTTCACTTGAGCAACTCCAGACGGAGTTGCAGTCCGGCGAACCCGTGCAGCTCCTTGATATCCGCGATATTCGTGAACGGCAAAAGCTTGGCTGGATTCCCGACGCACTCTCCGTGCCGCGCGGCATGATGGAATTCTGGCTCGATCCCACCTCGAAGTATTACAGCGGCAAAGTCGATCCGGAGAAACGCATCATCCTCTATTGCGCAGGCGGAGGACGATCTGCCCTTGCGGCGGACGCACTGCAAGAGATGGGCTTCCCGAACGTGGCGCATCTCGAATGCGGCTTCAACGGCTGGGCCGCAGCTGGTTTGCCGGTGGAGAAGGAGCAAAAGCGGGAGACGTGAGAGCGGACAGCATCAGAGGGGGGCTGGAGAATTATGAATAAAGCTGACTTTTACCGTGAAGCCCGGCGAGATCTCCCTGGACCTCTCTCTGGCCTACGGGTGCTTGAGGCGTGTACGACATGGGCTGGACCGATGTGCACGTGCTTGTTGGCGGACCTTGGCGCCGATGTCATTAAAGTTGAATTGCCGGAGGGAGAAGTGATTCGTCGGATGCCGCCCTATCTCTTCGATGCTGTTCCAGTCTAATGGATTCCTCACGCTCGGTGCGCTTGGCATCCCGAATCCACGTTTGGGAAACGAATCGCCCTTTGCTTTTCCCGCGAACGTCTACGCGTGTCGTGATGGTTATATCCGTCTTGCTCTTGTCCTGGACTCTCACTGGAAAATACTCACACGGCTCGTTGGCAGACCGGAGCTTGGAGACGACCCAGAGTACGCGACGCTTACCCGGCGCATGAATCACCGCGACGAAGTCAATAATCTGATTGGACACTGGTGTATGACTCGCTCCGCCGACGAGGTCATTGCTCAGTGCGTACAGGCAGGTCTAGCCGTAGCGCCGATTCGCACTTACGAACAAGCGGCGCGCGATCCGCACATTCTTGAGCGAGACATGCTCCAGGACACGCCGCAGGCCAACGGCGTTACGATTCCCATCACCGGCCCAGCAGCAAAGTTTTCTCGCACGCCAACCCACGTTCGCACCCCAGCACCTGCCATTGGGGCGGACGATGAAGAGATTTTGCGGAGTATTGGGGTATCTATGGCTGAGATTGAAACCTTGCGCGCGAAAGGGGTGGTTCTAAAAAAGCCATAAGAGCGACTCGCCCAGTTCATCAGCGACGCCTCGAGTTCGATCGCACGTAGGCCCACCTCGTGCTCAGCCGCGTACTTTTCCATTTCCTTGACCTGTGGCGCATGGCGGCCAGTCGTTTCGCGCATGCTGGCATACATGCTGGCACAGACGGTGTAATCCATTGGTCACCCGATCCAGGAGGAGCACTTGCTTTTGCTACGGCGAAAGGCAGATCATAGTGGAGAGAGGAGAAAGAGAGCACCATGGCACGACAATTATGCTGTAGATCGCCACGGTGGCTTATCCTGCTTGCTGGGCTGATCTTTCTTTTCCCGCCCCCTGCCTGGACATGGGATGAAGCAACCTTTTTTCAGAAGCAGCTCATAACCTACTCTTTTGTGTTGCCTGAGTACCGGCAAGATCCCCAAGCCGCAATGGTCATCGGCTCGCCGCAGACCTATACCATCAAAAAGAAAGACACGTTACTCGACATCGCCCGGTACTTTGACCTTGGTTATAATGAGTTGGTTACCGTATACCCCAATGTTGATCCGTGGGTACCAGATCCTGGAGAGACGCTGCAGCTCCCAACGATCTGGGCGCTGCCACAAAGCCGCTTCCAAGGCATCGTGGTTAATATTCCTGAGATGCGCCTGTATTATTTTCCCCCGGCAACCACGAAAAGCACCTCGCGGACTGTGATTACCCTGCCGGTTGGAGTAGGACGAGAAAACTGGCCGACTCCACAGGCACGGTTCACTATCCGCGGAAAAACCGTCAACCCTACTTGGGTCATTCCCGCATCGATCAGACAGGAGCGGATACAAAAAAAGGGCTGGAGTGAGCGCAGTATTCCTGGAGGATCGGCGAAAAACCCCCTAGGCAAACATCGCATCGAATTGACCCTCCCATCATACGCCATTCATGGCACGAATAACCCCTGGGCTGTAGGCCGACTTGCCACCCATGGTTGTATTCGTCTTTATCCAGAAGACATCGCTCAGCTTTTCCACATCATTCACGTTGGCACTCCAGGTGAGTTCATTTATCAGCCGGTGAAAGTTGGCTCCCACCATGGCCGGGTATACGTCGAGGTGCATGAAGACCTCTATGGTCTCGTCCCTGACCTTCAGGCCGAGGCTTATCAAGTCACGGCACAGAGCGGCTGGGGAGAAGCCATTGACCACTCACGTCTCCAGCAAGCGGTGCGGGATAAGTCAGGCGTACCGGTGGATGTCACCAAAGACGTGTGGCCAGAACAGAGAGAAGAAATGGTCCGGGTTGGAGGTGAATAACGACACGCGTTGCGCACGCCCTTAGCGATTGTCGGGGAGATGCAGTGACCGGTCGCGTCTCTCTTGAAGTGTTGGCAGGTATGCAGGTATGTGAATACGAGCTACGCTAGAAACTCACCTCTAGACCAAAAGCCGGGATCACATCCGCCCGCAGCCCGTCATCGTTCAGCGGAACGAAGACACCAGCATAGCCAACCACGGCTCCATAGACATTGGCCTTCAGGCCCACTGACAGATCGATAATGTCTGTACTGAACCGGCGCGAGAAGGTACGGAAATCCGGAATAGTATCTCCCGGAACATTGGAGGGGAAATCATCCGAACGCCCAGGGGCATTGACAAACTGCGGGACAGTCACCGAAATGCGATCGGTTGTCAGATTTGAACTCCCGATCACGTCAACGAACAGGGCAAGCTGCTTTATTAATTGCAGTGTCACTCCCCCGGCATAGCGCACCCGACTGCGATCTGAGTCA
>CAZCWX010000619.1:0-3698 GCA_964502465.1 uncultured Enterobacteriaceae bacterium
TGTTTCAACGCACGCTCGGCGAGCACAATCGTCACGCTACTGGAGAGGAGACAGAGAGTAGACCAGATCGGGACGTCGAGAACCTGTGTCGGAGACGGACCGCTCATACTCTTGCCAATGTAGAAGAGATACGCCACGACAAAGATAGTAAACAACGCCGTCTCGGTACAGATAAGGCAGATCAGGGCCGCCTTGCGACGAGACGGCAGCGTCCACTCGGCGGATTCATCGGCGGATTCAGGGGAGAAGGTCAGCGTGTCAACATGCGTCATTGGTACGCCTCCCTCGCTATTCATACTGCCAATCCGGATCTTCCGGATGCTTCAAGTCCCACAGAGGACGACGGCTGCGTACCGCTGGCAACGTTTCAAAATTGTATGCTGGCGGCGGCGAGGTGGTAGACCATTCGAGTGTCCAGGCATCCCAGGGATCATCACCGGCTGGGTCGCCTTTTCGCAGTGACCAGAGGAGATTGGCGAGAAAGCAGAGAAGCCCTCCAGCTTGAAAGATCACCCCAATTGAGGAGATCAAGTTGTAGATCTCCCACCCGCGACCGACATCATAGGTGTAGATGCGGCGTGGCATGCCGAGGATGCCAGCAAGGTGTTGTGGATCAAAAGTCAGATGGAAGCCAATAGCAAAGAGCCAGAAATGCCACAGGCCCAGCCGCTTATTGAGCATCCGACCAATCGCTTTGGGATACCAGTAGTAGACGGCGGCAAAAATGGTAAAGAGCAAGCCACCGATCAAGACATAATGAAAGTGTGCCACCACGAAGTACGAGTCGGACAACTGCCAATCGAACGGCGCGACAGCTAGCATGACGCCAGTCAATCCAGCGATGAGAAATTGAAACAAGAAACCGAGGCAAAACACCATGGGCAACTCAAACCGAATCGTACCGCCATACATCGTCCCCAGCCAGTTAAAGAGCTTAATCCCGGTCGGTATCGCCACCAGCAGCGTCGAAATGGCGAAGAAGGTGTTACCGATGGCCGTCATGCCGATTGTGAACATGTGGTGTGCCCAGACTCCCATACTGATGAAGCCAATCATTACCGTTGCTCCCACCATGACCGGGTAGCCAAAGATCGGTTTGCGAGAGAAGACTGGGATGATCTCCGACGCGCAGGCAAAACCTGGCAGCATCAGCACATAGACTTCCGGATGTCCAAAGATCCAGAAGAAGTGCTGCCATAACACCGCCGAGCCACCGGCTTGCGTATCGAAGAAGCGGGCGCCGAGAAACCGGTCCAACAGTAACATGAGCTGTGCCGCTGACAGCGGGGGAAGCACAAGAATAATCATGCCGGCTACGACGAGCATCAGCCAGACAAAGAGCGGCATACGCATGAGGGTCATCCCCTTGCACCGCATACTCACAATAGTAGCAATGACATTGATAGCTGAGACGATACTGCCAATACCGCTAACGAGGAGGCTGAGAATCCAGTAATCCGTGCTATGTCCGCGCGAGAAAGCGCGGCCCGTCAACGGCGCATAGGCAAACCACCCCACGTCTGGAGCCGAACCCACACCTGCCAATCCCGGCGCTGCCAGGTAGCTGAAGTAGAGCAACACTCCGCCGAAGAGGAACAGCCAGTAGCCAAAGGCGTTGAGCCGGGGGAAGGCCATATCCCGCGCTCCAATCATAAGCGGAACAAGGTAATTCATCAACCCAGCGATGATCGGCATGCCGACCAGAAAGACCATGGCAGTACCATGCATGGTGAAAAGACGGTTGAAGACCTGCGGCGAAACAAAGTCATTATTCGGCACAGCCAACTGGATGCGCATGACCACTGCCATACATCCGGACACCAGCAAAAAGATCAGAGCCGTGCCAATGTACATCAGACCCAACTTCTTGTGATCAACGGTCACTACCAGTTCATGCAGCCGAGCCGTCAGTGGAAGAGACGGTTCCGCCATGGGCGCGAGTGCGAGGTCGTGACTGGCCATGATTGCTCCTTCTCGCTTACTTCAACGTCAACAGATACGTGACAATGTGATCCAGTTCGGTGTCCGTTAGTTGCATGTTCGGCATGAGGCAGCCTTCTTTGAGCGTCTGCGGGTCTCGCACCCAAGCCCGCAGGTTTTCCGGTGTATTGGGCACAGCCCCTGAGGCGAGGGTCGCACGGCTCATCAGATGGGTCAGATCAGGACCGAACGTCCCATTCGCCTGCGTTCCTTGAATCGCGTGACAGTTGATACAGGAAGTCGAAAAGAACAGGACACGGCCGCCATGCGCCTGCGGGTCATTGACTGGCGGTTGTTGCTGCGCTGCGACCCACTGCGCGAAATCGCCGGGCGGGTGCACGATCACGCGGATGAGCATGCGTGCGTGCTGTGTGCCACAGTATTCAGCGCAGTTCCCCAGGTACACTCCCGGCTGCTTAGGCTCGATCCACATGCGGTTCTCACGGTTGGGAATCACATCGGTTTTGCCGGCGAGCTGCGGCACCCAGAAGCTGTGCACAACATCTGCTGACTCGAGCGTGAGAAAGGTTGGCCGGCGTCTGGCTGGTTCGCTAACCGGCACATGCAGCTCATTGGCAGTGACAATGCCAAACTCCGGATAGTGAATCTCCCACCACCATTGGTGGCCAATAATAGTCACATCGAGTGCATCAGCCGGGCGGGCGGCATGTTGGATATCGGCAATCGTGCGCGCGGTCACCAGGATCAGCACAAAGACGATGAGAATCGGGATGACCGTCCAGGCCAGTTCGATTTGATTACTGCCGTAGACTTGCGGTGGCTCACGGTCATCATCGTCCGGCCGGCGTCGGAAGCGGATAATAGTATACGTGAGCAGACCGCCAACGATCAGAAAGATGGCTGCACAGATGACCAGCACCAGCAGCGAGAGTTCATAAATAGCCTCAGCCGGGGTAGAGAGGGGCTTGAAGATATTGGTCATCCCATCGGCAGGACTGGCAGCGGCGAGACTGACTGGAAGCGTACCCACCACACACAGAAAGAAGGCGGTTACAAGTATCCAGGAGAGATGGTGACGAACGAACAGCCAGAGCGTCATGAAGCGTCCCCCTTCCTCGTAGTTGAACGTCAGGAACTGTGCCACTCTCATGTGGTTCGCTTGAGACCTCTGACGACCAGTACTGCACCGATCAGGCCAGCGACCAGCGTGAGTCCTTGCACCCACACCGGCCACCGGACAGCGTAAGCATCCGGTTGGCGTGGGTTGGTGAGACCGGGAAGGCTTGGCAGGTCACCATCGCCACCGCCAACTTTGAACTGTGCCTTCATGCCCTTTTCCATGTGCTGTGCGACATCGCAGTGGACCAGGTACGTTTTCTTCGCGCTGGGGACGATGAACGTACCGGTTTTGCGTCCAGGCCCGTTGACTTCGATATGAAACATCCCTTCCGGATAGAGATATCTCGGCAGGCCATGGATCATCCATTGATGGCGGACGTTATCCTCGTTGATGAGCGTGACCGAGACCTTTGTACACGGTTCGACGCGCCATTCCTGCTGGTCATACGCAAACATGATCCCGTTGAACGCCTGAGCATACTTTTTTCCTGCTCGCACGAGCAGTTCTTGCTCTCCTGCGATTGCCGGGCAATCGCGAGGCAGACGATCCAGGTTTTCGTGCATGACCGCGCCCTCCATGTCCATGCGCATGGGGTGCTGGTGCTGGTCATGCTGGTGATGGTCATGCTGCATGTGGT
>CAZCWX010000620.1:0-8114 GCA_964502465.1 uncultured Enterobacteriaceae bacterium
TGGCAACAGCAGGGGAAGAAAGACGAAGCGCGGCAGATGTTGGCCGAGATCTACGGCTGGTTCACCGAAGGGTTCGATACGGTGGATCTTAAAGATGCCAGTGCCTTGCTCGATGAGCTATCATGAAAGTGTTTACGCTGCTTCTTTCCTCTGCGCTTCGACAAAATCAACAATTACCCTGGCGGGAGGAAGATCTGGAATGACAGAGTGTTTGCCGTGAAAAGGCAAGAGTATCCGATCAATCCCTTGCGCGACTCCCTTAGAGAAAAACGTCCGTCCGCACAAGGGACACACCTCCGCTGGTATATTCTCTAGAATCACTTCAACCCGGCTCCCTGTGCGTCGGAACACACGTGTGACAGCCTCGGGACGAGGTTGGCCAGGACATCCTTGCTGGCAACGCTTTACACTCGTCTTTTTCTTCTGCGCTTTTTCCAATTTGGCTCCCATTCTTTCGAGTCTGGGATGTAAGCTGTCACAACTGCAACTTCCTTTGCGCTAGGCGCGTATTCTAACACAACGTGGTAAGGCAGCCCATCCTCTTTTGTGAAGTTCAGAAAGAGTGGCCGTACGCCATCATACCTATCCAATAACTTCTAGTCCTCTAAGCCGTTCTCCTCTCTCGTTGCTCGTTGATAGCTGACCTCTCACATCTTGACAATCTGTCTCCGTCCTGGATACTGGCGGACCGATGAAAAAGGAGGGTCTTGTTGAAAGCGGACCGCTTGGGGCTTCGACAGAGGGTGAGGCGCGGCAGGGGATCTTTTACGGCTGGGTGATTGTCGGCTGCGCGTTCATTATCCTCTGTGTCGCCTACGGCATTCAGTTCACCTTCGGCGTATTCATGCCGGCAATTGAAGCGGATACCGGCTGGAACCGCGCCAGCCTTTCCCTTCCCTACTCACTCTATGTGTTTGTCTATAGCGCGCTGGGAGTTGTCACTGGCCGGTATACGGATCGCTGGGGACCGCGCATCGTTATGACCGTCGGCGGTGGTCTGCTGGGGATTGGTATCGTGTTAATGAGCCAGGTACAGACCTTGTGGCATCTGTACCTGTTTCTCGGACTGATCGCAGCTTCAGGTATGAGCGCGGCTTACGTCCCCTGTAATGCCACTGTGGTGCGTTGGTTCACGCAAAAACGCGGACTGGCATTAAGCGTCATTTCTAGTGGGGCAAGCTTCGGCAATTTCCTGTTCCCCCCACTCACTGCGGCTTTGATCACAGCCTATGGCTGGCGGACAACTTATCTCATTCTGGGTTGTGTCGGGGCAACCTGCGTTTGTCTCTGTGCATCTTTTATTGTGCGTGATCCCGAACAGATGGGATTGCATCCGGATGGCCGCACGCCTGACAATCGTCCACACACCGTCTCTGCGCAGGCTGTGACGGCTGCTGAAGAGTGGACGTTAGCTTCAGCGAGACGGACCTCGACATTCTGGCTGTTAAACGCAATCTTTACTTTGACGTGGTTGGTCGTCTTTTTTCCCATGGTCCACATTGTTCCCTTCGCTGTCGATCTCGGTATCCCCAAGATCCAGGCGGCGATGACCATTAGTGTCATTGGTATCGCCGGATTCGTCGGGCGATTGCTGTTGGGACCCATCTCTGATCGCCTGGGCCGCAAGCTCGCTCTCGGACTCTGTCTCTTCTTCCAGGCGCTCGCCTTTCTCGGCTTTGTGGGGAGTACTGGCCTGGTTTCGCTGTACGCTGCCGCCGCAGTGTTTGGCTTCTCTTATGGAGGGGCAACGACGTTGTTCCCAGCTATCGTGGGAGACTTCTTTGGCCGTCTCGCCGTTGGGGCGATCGTTGGATTCATCTTTTCACTTGCCGGTTCGACTGCCGCTTTTGGCCCAGTCATTGCGGGTTACCTGCACAGTACGACTGGTCACTACGACACCGCATTTCTGTTGAGCGCAGCGCTCAATATAGCAGGACTGCTCCTCTTAGTGCTGCTGAAGAAACCGCACTCTGCAGAATAAGACACTCGCCCTTGTGAAAACAAGACACCGACGAAAAAGCAAGCACTCCAGGGTGCCCGGAAAAAGCAGATTTTTCGCCGTATAGAACAACTCTCTCACTTGGTTCGCTTCTTGCTGTAAAGAATTTCCAAGCGCGTTGCGCGCTAACTCTTTGTAGGAGGTGGACAGATGTTCCCAGCTGCACTGTCACACGCAGGAGTCCCCAGCGGAGTTCTTGACATGACGGCGGAATTCGCTCCGCTCCTCAACGGTATGGTGATCGGGCTTGGTCTCTGCGTCTTGGGTTTCGTCATCATGACCGGCATATACGATACTTGGTGGGCACGACGCAAAACTGAAGAGGAACCGGCTCAACCAATCTCGTTGCCGAAGGCAGCATAAACCGCTTTTCGCCATGAGCCGTCAGCGTGGTAGGGTACAGGTAATAGATTACTGACACAGGGATGGGGCAAAGATAGAGCAACCCTATCCCCTGTAACCTGTACCCTTTTGGTTCTGCTGATCGCTGACAGCTACATGCTTTCCATCCGTCAGTGACTCCACATTTGCTCTGGGTTCTGCTCGAACGGAGAGACGTGCACCATCCCCAGCCACACAACTGGGACCTCTCTATTGTCCTCGACCATGAATAGAAGAAGCACCTTGAGTACCCACGGTGGCAAAAAGAAAAAAGGTGGGTGTCTCGCAATCAGAGCAAAAATCTCTTAAAGTGGTCCCTACTACTGCCAACCATTGAGGAGGTTCAGATGAAGGAGGCAAGCAAAATCGTCATCATCTCCTTGGCCATGCTGGTGCTGGGTGCAGCCTTCAGCATCCCGACGCTTGCCCAGGATAGGCCTTGCGCTGCAGACGCAAAAAGACTTTGCCAGCAGGTTGAGCCAGGCAATCGGCAAGCCATCGCTCAATGCCTCAGAGAACATGTGGATGACCTTTCAGAGGCTTGCAGAGACCGTATTCAGGCCGCGAAAGCACAGGGCGGCGCCACACGCGGGGCGCTGCGTGAGGCATGTGCAAGCGATGTCCAGACCTTCTGCCAAGGTATAGAGCCAGGAGGTGGCGCGATTGGACAGTGCCTAAAGGAACATCGGGATGAACTCTCTGCCGATTGCAAAGCCGCCATTGTCCAGATGCGCTCAGAAAAGCAATAAGACCCAATCTGTTTTGATACTCTGGATGGTTCACCTCATCCTTCTCGGCGAACATCGTCGTTAGGATTGATACCCTTATGGTCGCCACACTTGTGGCGGAAGACCAGCGAGCAAATCATTCAGGGACGAAAGTTCAATCCGCCACGGTGTGAGCTTGAGCAAATCGTAGTTAGGATCTTCAGGTCCTTTCCAGAATAGGCCAAGATCATACCCTAGCGGTGGCGGCGTCGTTTTGAACAACTCCCAGAGTCGCCTTTTCTCGTCCAGACTGTGTTCCCATGCTGCTCTGCAGTCAGTGTAGATCTGCCAGGGAAGAACCGGAGGATCAGAGAATCGGAGCGCGGAAAAAAGAGGGCCCACAGGGTAAAGGAGGGGGAACCTGCGGGCCCTGTCACACCGCCGAGCTGGGGAGAGCTGGCGGTGAACGGGAGAAAAGTGTTCCTACGCCGCTTTGGGCAAATCTGGCGATGAAGCCGGACGGACTGTGGCTTTTTCTGCCTTCCGTTTGACCCACCAGGTATCGTGAATCGCGGTGATCACGACTAACCCGAGAACACAGAGGCCGAGGAGAAGCCACATGCCGATGAACAACGGCGCAAAGTCGGCCGTCATATCTATTCCGGCTGATGCACCATTCGGGAACCCAGAAAGAGAGGAGACCTGCGGTACCATTGTGCATACCTCCTTCCACTATCGACCCCATGCAGAGGACGATGTGAAACCGTCAAAGGGCATTAGTCCTGAAGCCCTGATGCAGTCTGTCCCTCCCTTTTGCGTTCCTGCTATTACCGACTACCCTACCAAAAACCCACCTGCCTCAAAAGGTGTTCACTAGAAGTTCACTCAACTTTCACTCTCGCATCATGTTCCCACGCCGAGCACCAATATCCTTATCCTTTCAGCTGTGCCGCTATGTCGTCTCTGCAGAAGTTATGCCAGGCTGCGCGTTTCTCCCTGGAGGCGAAAGTCTAGCATTTTCACGTCAGGTACCCACCAGACGCTCCTGAGGGTCTCACTGTACTGTTGCAGGGACGCCACGCCCTGTTGCGTGAAAACCACGCAAGGCAGCTTTTCCCCAGTGAGGGAAAAAATCCCGAGTGCAAACCTGTTATCGCTCGCCCCAACGGAGCTTGCTGCGCAACACATCGAAGAAGGTGCGATTGGGCGATTTGATGAGCGACACCGTAGCACCAGAACGCTTGATGCCCACGGTGTCTCCGATCCGGAGTGGTTGGCCTTCTTGCCCATCGAGGGTCAGAATCACATCTTCATCCGCAGTACGCAGCACCAGCTGGATATAGGCGTGGTCTGGAAGCACGATTGGTCGGTTGGTGAGTGTATGCGGACAGATAGGGGAGAGCACAACCACATCTATGGCCGGACTGATGATTGGCCCTCCCGCGGCAAGAGAATAGGCTGTTGAGCCGGTTGGCGTTGCGACAATCAGACCATCGGCCTTGTAGGTACACAGGTACTGGTCATCAACCCAGGTTTCCAGATCGATGATACGAGCAAGCGCTCCTTTGTTAATCACCACATCGTTGAGCGCTTGAAAGGTCGCGCGACGTTCCCCTGCGCGGATTAAGACGGCTTCCAGGAGACTCCGGCGCTCGACTTCGAACTCGCCGTTGAGGATCCGTTCCAGAGCGGAGAAAATTTCTTCAGTCGTTGTTTCAGTCAGAAACCCGAGTCCACCAAGATTGACCCCCAGGATAGGCACGTCTCGCTGGCCCGCACGGCGGGCCACACTCAGCAGCGTCCCATCACCACCGAGCACGATCACGAGATCGGCTCGCTGCATAATCTCGACCTTCCGCCAGCCGTTCTCGAGTCCTAATTCTGTACTGCTCGTGTCCTCAGGAAGGATGGTTTTGCCATGCTCCTGCAACCAGGCGATCACTGTACGGCCCAGAGCCACCGCCTCAGGCTTGTTGCGCTTGACCACTAAACCGATCGTCTCCATGCCTGCTCCATGGGAAGCACTGCTCTCCCCTTTCTCTGGACCTTGGGTATAATAACATCCTTATGTCAACGCCTCACAACGATTTGTTTGCTCATAGTGCCGAAAAGGAGGCGGCCAAGAAAGCCCCTCTCGCCGAACGGATGCGGCCGCGCACGCTCGATGAGTACATCGGACAGCAGCGCCTGCTTGGTCCGGGGCGCTTGCTCAGGCAGATGATCGAGCGGCGGACGTTGTCCTCGTTGATTCTCTGGGGTCCGCCTGGCTGTGGAAAGACCACGGTAGCTAACCTCCTGGCGCAGGCTGCGCACGCACCCTTTGTCTCTTTTTCCGCTGTGCTCTCGGGGGTGAAGGAATTGCGCCAGATTCTTGACGAGGCACGAGAGCAACGTGGCCTGCATGGGCGGCCAACCGTGCTGTTTGTCGATGAAATCCACCGCTTCAATAAAGCACAACAGGATGCCTTCCTCCCTCATGTCGAAAAAGGCCTGATTTTGCTCATTGGTGCAACCACCGAAAATCCTTCGTTTGAGGTGATCGCTCCCCTGCTCTCACGTACTCGCGTCGTTGTGCTCGAACAGCTCCACCTCAATGAACTGATACTCCTGCTGCAGCGTGCTCTCGAGGATGAAGAGCGCGGGCTGGGCACGTACAAGCTCACGGCTAATAACGAGGCACTCGCATTCATCGCCCAGCATGCTCAGGGTGACGCCCGCATCGCACTCAACACCTTGGAAGTCGCGGCGACCCTGGCTGCCGATAAACAGACCACTGTCATCGATATGGCGTTAGTCGAGGAAGCTGCTCAACACAAGGCATTGCTCTACGACAAAGGTGGAGAAGAGCATTACAATGTTATCTCTGCTTTTATTAAAAGCTTGCGGGGGAGTGACCCAGACGCGGCGGTGTACTGGCTAATGCGCATGCTGGAGGCGGGGGAGGATCCTCTTTTTATTGTCCGACGCATGGTCATCTTCGCAGCTGAGGACGTCGGGAACGCCGACCCACAGGCATTGTCGCTCGCCGTGGCCGCGAAAGACGCGGTGCATTTTGTTGGTTTGCCCGAAGCCCGTATCCCGCTCGCCCAGGCAGCGACCTATCTGGCGACTGCGCCGAAGTCGAATGCGTCTTACAAAGCAATGCTGGCAGCCTTAGAGGATGTGAAGACGCAGGGACCTCTGCCCGTCCCGCTCCACCTGCGCAACGCACCGACGCGATTGATGAAGGACTTCCACTACGGCAAAGGGTACCAGTATGCGCATGACTACGAAGGGGCGCGTATCCACCAACAACATTTACCCGATGTGTTACGAGAGCGACGTTACTACGCACCAAGCGAACGAGGGCATGAAAAGGTCATCAAGGCAAGAATGGAGGAAGTCAGAAACCAGAAGTCAGCAGGCAAAAAGCAAGAGAATAATTCCTAATCCGCATTCCGTAATCCGCATTCCGTAATAGAGAAAAGGGAGGAACCCATGGCACGCTACACCATCGCAGAACCGTTTATCGTCAATGTTCCGGACGCTGTGCTCGATGACGTACGAGCCCGCCTCAACCAGGTACGTTGGCCGGGAGAAATTCCCGACTCGGGTTGGGATTACGGTGCCAACCTGGCATACATGAAGGCACTCGTTGAATACTGGCGCACTCAGTATGACTGGCGCGCACACGAACGCCAGATCAACCGCTGGCATCACTATCGGGTGACCATTGACGGTCAAGGGATGCACTTCATCCATGAAAAAGGAAAAGGACCCAAACCTTTGCCGCTCATTATTACTCATGGCTGGCCAGGGTCTTTCTATGAGTTTATGGAGATGATTGGTCCCTTAACCGATCCAGCCGCCCATGGCGGTAACCCAGCTGACGCCTTTGATGTCGTCATTCCCTCTTTGCCTGGCTATGGTTTCTCTGACCCCACTCACGAACGCCGAGTCAACCCGAGCCGTATCGCTGACTGGTTTGCCATACTGATGACCGAGGTATTGGGTTACCCTCGTTATGGGGCGCAAGGTGGCGACTGGGGCGCAATGGTTACCTCTCGTCTCGGATTCGCCTACCCGCAAAATGTCGTTGGTATTCATCTGAAC
Organism: uncultured Enterobacteriaceae bacterium; assembly: GCA_964502465.1. Taxonomy (GTDB): domain Bacteria; phylum Desulfobacterota; class Binatia; order Bin18; family Bin18; genus CAZCWX01. Next base: position 7,180 of record CAZCWX010000620.1, read on the forward strand.
ATGGTCGGGGTGGCTCCGCATCCAGCGAACCGTACCAATCTTTCCCCTGCAGAGCAGGCCTGGCTGAAAGAAATGGAAGCGTGGCGGCAAGAAGAGACCGGATACCAAGGGATCCAGGGTACAAAACCGCAGACTCTCGCATATGGACTCAATGATTCTCCAGTCGGTCTCTGCGCGTGGATTGTTGAGAAGTTCCGCACCTGGAGTGATTGTGGTGGTGATCCAGAACGGTCCTACACCAAGGATCAACTGCTCACCAATGTCATGATTTACTGGATTACGCAAACGATCAACTCTTCGACCCGGTTGTATTATGAAGAACGGCACTTCCCCTGGCGTCTGGGCAAGGATGAAAAGATCACCGTGCCGACCGGGGTTGCGAGTTTCCCGAAGGAACTGGCCCGACCACCGCGTGAATGGGCTGAGCGAGCCTATAACATTCAACGCTGGACACCAATGCCCGCGGGTGGTCATTTCGCTGCGATGGAAAAGCCGCAACTATTGATTGAGGACATCCGGGCATTTTTCCGGGGGCTTCGGTAACGAGTTGTAGCGCTTTGCGTATGCTTCCACTGTACAGCCTGCTGTCCCGTCCCCATTCGGGCTGAGCGTAACGGAGTGGAGTCGAAGCCTAAACCCTGCTGCCTTCGACTTCGCCGCTGGGGCGGCGGAGCCTGTCCTGAGCTTGCCGAAGCCTGCCCTGAGCCGAGTCGAAGGGGGCTCAGGGCGAACGGCATGATCGCTACAGATCTGTACCGCAAAGAGTGACTCGTGCTCAGTCAGTAAGGAACAGCCATGCCCATTATTCTCCACGGTTCTCGCCGTTCGCCGTTCGTAGAAAAAATCTATCGTGGGTTAATGGTGAAGCGTCTCCCGTTCCAGTTGCACGAGCCGCACAGTCCGTTGGATCTGCGTCGGAATAACCCGATGACTGG
>CAZCWX010000621.1:0-4166 GCA_964502465.1 uncultured Enterobacteriaceae bacterium
CCGTGGGCGCAAGCAGACCCGGAATCCACCCATCACAATACCGCACGACCCGCTGTAATCCCTGAGCAGACAAGGTCCCGAGCAGAATGGGCGGATGCGGTTGCTGCAACGGTTTCGGAGAACTCCAGATCGGATCGAAATGGACAAACTCCCCATGATATTCGGCTGCCTCCTGGCTCCAGATGGCCTTCATGGCTTCGATCCGCTCGCGCAAGACTTGCCAGCGCCGCTGAAACGGCGTCCCGTGATGCGCCATCTCTTCAGCGTTCCAACCGCCCCCGATGCCAAACAGCAGGCGGCCATGCGAGAGATGATCCACCGACGCCACTTCTTTGGCCAGGACAATGGGATCACGCTCAATCACCAAGCAAATGCCGCTGCCCAGCTTGATGGTGCGGGTGGCGGCAGCCGCCGCCATGAGCGACACAAAGAGGTCATAGGTATGCCAATAGTCGCGGGGGAGTTCGCCGCCCACCGGCCAGGGACTCCGGCGGCTGGCCGGGATGTGCGTATGTTCCGGAAACCACACCGACTCGAAGCCGCGCTCTTCACAGGCGTGGGCCAATTCGTCTGGCCGGATGGCGTAATCCGTCGCGAACATCAGGACACCGAGTTTCATAGGGCCTCCTCATCTGTTCAGCCGAAGGGGAGTAGCAAGGCTTTTCATCTAAGGGGGAGAAACAAAGTCAACCGCCTCACCTCCAGTGTGAGGCGGTCTACGGGAAACAGAGCGACTTACCCCATGCAGATGGCATTGAGCTTATTGCCGTCCAGATCGCGGAAATAGCCAATGTAGGGACCCTTCTCTCCTCCGCGCCGACCTGGGGCTCCCTCGTCGGTGCCGCCCAATTCTAGCGCCTTCTTATAAAGAGCATCGACTTTCGCGGGACTGTCAGCAGCGAACGCCACCATCACCCCATTGCCGACGGTCGCCGCCTTGCCATCAAACGGGGTGGCCACGGCAAAACTCGGCGCGCCGGGCTTCCCCCAGAGTTTAATTCTGCCTGCATCCATCAGGACCTTAAGCCCAGAATCCAGTTCAGCAAACAGGGCAGTATAAAACTTCGTCGCCCGCTCCATATCGTTGGTACCGATCGTCACGTAGGCAATCATTGCGGTTCTCCTTTCTTGCTCCTCTGTTAGTATACTGCCTCTTGCCGTAACAGAGATTGGAGGAGGAGGCAAGCTATGGTTCAGTGCGCTAACATGTTGTCAGGTACCGTACGTACGGGTCACGTATACAGTGGTGCGGGGGGGAGGAGCCGCGAGGCTTCCCCCTATCCCGATTAGCCGGCTTAGAGCGATCTAACAGTGCTATACTAATTCAGGTTGACAGTTGAAGCGAGGAATATCGATGCGAGAGAACGAGCTGAAGAGCCAACCTATTGCTGAAGTAAAGAGTCTTAAGAGTCTCTTACAATATCAAGAGAGTTCTGTTGTTAGCCGGGTTCTGCTAAAGAATCCCGGCGGCACAGTGACATTATTTGCGTTTGGTCAGGGAGAAGGACTCAGCGAGCATACTGCTCCATTCGATGCGTTGGTGATATGTGTTGAAGGTGAAGCAGAGATACAGATCTCCGGGCAAAAGCACCGGCTGCAGGAGGGAGAGACAATAACAATGCCAGCGAATCAGCCTCATGCAGTGCAAGCAGCCAGTGATTTCAAGATGCTGCTGGTTATGCTCAAGGCATAAAAAAGAAAGCGAGGCTCAGCGACTTCAGCCGCCGTCTAACAAACGCACGCAGCGGAGGCCGCGAAGCGAGTGTCTTAACTCGTCTTCAGTGCTGCTCGCGGTCCCGCTGATGGGAGGCGTTGGGCTGACCGGGAGGAAGGCTGGGCGCATGCGTCTATGGAGATCGATGCACTCAGCCAGATGGTCTCTGCCATACTGCTTGTCCTTCCAACTCGTCACGAAGGAGGAGACATGTCGATCCGCATCTTGAGCCGTATCTTTTACCCCGCGACCGCCGTGCTCCTTGTTCTCCTTGCTGTGTTCTCCGTCCTCCTCTCCCGCGGGCAGCGCGAACTCAAGCGCACCCACGACGCCCGCTACGCCTCCTACCTTCTCGCTGACGAGCTGCGCCAGTCCTCCGACGACCTGACCCGTATGGCCCGCACTTACGTCATCACCGGCGATCCCGCGTTCGAGCGCATGTACTGGGAGACGCTTGCCATCCGCAACGGCGAGGCGCCGCGTCCGCGCCACTACGAGCGCATCTATTGGGACCTCGTCATCGGCGACCCCGGCTTCCGACCCGACCACGAGGGCGTCAAAGTCTCCCTGCGCACGCTGATGGAGCGGCTCGGATTCACCCCAGCGGAGTTCGCCAAGCTGGCGGAGGCCGAGGAGATCTCGAACGAGTTGGTGCAGACGGAACTGGCCGCCTTCAACGCGATGAAGGGACTCTTTCGGGACTCGACCGGCCAGTTCACCATCAGCGGCGCGCCCGACCCTGCGTTGGCCAGCCGCATCTTGCACGACGAGACATACCATCAGGTCAAGGCCACGATCATGAAGGCGGTGAACGACTTTTACGAGCTGTTCGAGACGCGTACTGGCGACGCGGTCACCGCCGCCACGCACCGCGCCAATCTCTACCGTACTGCGTTCGTCCTTCTGTTCGGTCTTATCCTCATGTTGCTCGCCCTCTCCTACGTCATCGTGCGCAAAGCCCAGGTGGCTGAAACCGCGTTGCGGCAGAGCGAGTTACGATTCCGGCAGGTGACGGATTACATTCGCGAGGTATTCTTCCTCGTCGATCCGGAAATGACCTCCATGTTCTACGTCAGTCCAGGGTACGAGGATCTCTGGGGCCGGAGCTGCGAAAGCCTGTATACTGACCCCAAGTCGTTTGCCTATGCGATTCATGTCGACGACCGGGAGCGGGCGATCAAGTCATTCGCGCCCGATGGGAGGGTGATTCCGTTCGACGTCGAGTATCGTATCGTCCGTCCGGACGGCACGGTTCGCTGGGTCAGAGCCCGTGCCTCTGCGATTCGCGACGAGAGCGGAGACATCTATCGTTTCGCCGGCATTGCCGAGGACATCACGGAGCGCAAGCGGAGCGAAGCGGCGCTGGCGGAGCAGGGCCGCCTGGCCTCCTTGGGCGCTGACATAGGACTCGCTTTGACACAGGCCGAGACGATGCGACAAGGCTTGCAGCAATCCGCCGAGGCCTTTATCCGTTACACGGACGTAGCATTCGCCCGTATCTGGACGCTGAACGACACCACCAACGAACTGGAACTGGAGGCCAGCGCCGGACTGTACACCCACCTTAATGGTCCGCACGGGCGTGTGCCGGTGGGGCAGTTCAAGATTGGGCGCATCGCGCAACGGGGTGAGCCGCACGTGAGCAACGACGTCCCGCATGACCCGGAGGTCAGTGACCCGGCATGGGCTATACGGGAAGGCATGGTGGCGTTTGCCGGCTATCCACTCACTAGCGAAGGGCGGGTGGTGGGTGTCGTTGCGGCTTTTGGACGCACACCTTTCGGGCCTCCAATGATCGAGGCATTCGCCTCCGTATCTATTCAACTCACCCAGTTCGTCATGCGGAAGCGCGCCGAGGAGCAGTTGCTGAAGGCCAAGGAAGCCGCCGAAGCCGCCAATCGGGCCAAGAGCGAGTTCCTGGCCAACATGAGCCACGAGATTCGCACACCGATGAACGGCATCATCGGCATGACCGAACTGGCCCTGGACACCGATCCGACGCTCGAGCAGCGAGGGTATCTCGAGAACGTCAAGCTTTCCGCCGACTCGCTGCTGGGACTCATCAATGACATTCTGGATTTCTCCAAGATCGAGGCCCGCAAGCTCGACCTTAACCTGATCCACTTCGATCTCAGCGATGCCCTGGACGAAACGATTCGGTCACTCGCGCCCCGCGCTCACCAGAAGGGGTTGGAACTGGCCTACCAGGTATCATCGGGAGTACCCTCCGCGGTGGTTGGCGACCCGGGACGCTTGCGCCAGATCATCATCAATCTCGTTAACAACGCCATCAAATTCACCGAGCAGGGAGAAGTGGCACTGCGGGTGGACCGTGAAGGCCTGGAAGGGGAGCGGGTGGTGCTGCATTTTACGGTCATCGACACCGGGATCGGCATCCCACCCGAGAAACAGGCGATGATCTTCGAGGCCTTCACCCAGGTCGACGCCTCAA
>CAZCWX010000622.1:0-5030 GCA_964502465.1 uncultured Enterobacteriaceae bacterium
TACCGTGCAGCGGATGAGATCGACCCAGAAATTACCGATCGTCGGAGCGTCACCAGGTCGCACGTGATACGTGAGTCCACGCGCGATGGCGAGCATGACGCCAACGCCAGCAGCCGCCGAAACAAAATTTTGCCAGGTCAGCCCCGCCATCTGGGTCAAGTAACTCAGCGTTGTTTCGCCTCCGTATGCCTGCCAGTTGGTGTTGGTTGTGAAACTGGTTGCAGTACTAAACGCTAGATGCGAGGAGGTCGGATCTAACTGTTGCGGGTTCAGAGGAAGGACGTGCTGTAACCTCTGCAGTGCGTAAAGGATCAGCACACTGAAAGTGCTGAAGGCGAGCAGCGCCAGCGTGTATGCTTTCCATGTATGCTGCTCTTTGGGATTGACGCCACACAGCCGATACAACCCATGTTCGATTGGACCAAAGAACCGTGGGAGAGGTTGCCGGTTTCCCTCAAAGACGCGGAACATATAGATGCCCAGCGGTTTTGTCACCGCCAGGATCACCAGAGAGTAAATCAGAATCTGTAACCACCCATTTGCCGACATAATCGCCTCCTCGAACGATCACGTACCACGCCCACGTCCTACGCCCACGACTGACGATTACGAGCCACGTCTCTTAGAACCGCTCCGGTCGCAGCAGCGCGTAGAGCAAATAGCCTGTCAGTAGAATGGAGAGGATGAGACCAAGGAGATACTCGAGCTCCATACACGTTCTCCTACAAGCGCTCACAGGCGCAAACGTATGCCCACGCAACCACGAAGAAGCCAACCATCACTCCAACCAAGATAATGTCTCCCACAAGCATTCCTCCTACGAAAAAGGCAGATTCACATCCGACGATGAACAAAGCGCAACCTCTGTGCCAGAGTCTGGGGGAGAGAAAACATTGGAAAGATAAGCAATTACAGCCATCTAAACATTTGTGGGCAAAGACACTCTTGCAAATCGCAGGATGGAGGAAACGATTTTTTTGCAACATGCAATCGCATCTACTGCCATATGATGGCCGAAATTCGCGAAGGGATCGTGTGACGGCTTGCCTTTTTTCTTCATCAATGGTCTATAAGTAGGTACAATGATGATCCGCAAGGTGTCGAGAGACATCCGAACGGTCCTTACCACTCATTAAAGGAGGGAACCACCAGATGGCTGATATTGATCTTCACATAAAAGGTGGCACTGTTGTTGACGGTACGCGCGCCCCACGTTACCAGGCTGACGTCTGGATTCGTGACGGTAAGATTGCCCAGATCGGTGGCAAAGCGCCGGGCTTTGCCAAGAACGTCATCGACGCCGACGGACTGATCGTAGCGCCAGGGTTTGTCGATCTCCACACCCACTATGATGCCCAGATTCGCTGGGACCCGTACTGCACGATCTCAGGCTGGCATGGCGTCACCTCGGTCGTGCTGGGCAACTGCGGCTTTGGTTTTGCCCCCGTGAAGCCGGCCTTCCGCGATCGGTCCATGCTGACCATGACCCGGACAGAAGCAATCCCCTATGACGCCATGAAGGTTGGTATGCTCTGGGACTGGGAAACCATTCCTGAGTATCTGGACTCACTGGAACGTTCGCCTAAGGGTGTGAACTGCATTCAGTACATGCCCACGGCCTCCTTGATGACCTACGTAATGGGACTGGAAGCGGCCAAGAGTCGCCCGGCCACCGAAGCGGAGCGCAAAGAGATGCAGCGGCTCCTGCACCAGGGGATGGAGGCTGGCCTGTGCGGCTTCTCCATTCAGCGGCTGGGACCGGACTCGACTCAGGCCGATTACGATGGTTCGCCCATGGTCACCGACACCATGTGCGACGAAGATATTCTAAATCTGGCCGAGGTGCTGCGCGCGCGCAACGACGGTTTTATCCAGATCACCCAAGCTACAGGGAACATCAAAGCTGATCTGGCCTTCCTGGAAAAGCTGGCCGCGGTGGCCCAGCGGCCCATTCTGCACAACGCTATCGTGCCGGCTCGCAAGGATCCAAAAGTGCACCGCCGCAGCCTGCAGTGGCTGGAGCGCGTCCGTGCTCAGGGCCTGCCCATTTACGGCCAGACCGGCACAGTCCGCACTGGCTTCGCCTTTACCCTGGAACATTGGAACCTGTACGATGCCAGCCCGGCTTGGCGTGAACTGACCACCGGAACCAAGAAAGAAAAACTAACCAAGCTGCGCAACCCTGCGCTGCGTGAGGCGGTCAAACGCGAGTTCGACGAGGCCGATCGGCGGCTGCAGGTGATTCAGGCTGGTGTCGGCGGACCGATCCAGGTGCTGATTGTCCAGAGCGATGGCGGCAAGCCGGAACTTGAGAAATATGTCGGCAAGTCGCTCGGCCAGATCGCCCAGGAAGAGAGGAAGCACCCGATCGATGTCATGCTTGACCTCTCGCTCGCCGGTGATCTCAACGTCGAGTTCCTTGGTCCCAACCGGGGGTTCAACGCGGAATACATGGCGGAGATGATTAACGACTCAGCCTATACGTTCCCCGGTGTGTCAGACGGTGGTGCCCACACGAAGTTCTTCACCGGTGGTGCCTTTACTACCGATTTCCTCAAATGGTTAGTGCGCGATGAGCAGCGAATCACCTTAGAGGAGGCCCACTATCGGCTGTCAGCCCTACCTTCCCAGGCGGCCGGCTTCTGTGATCGGGGCATGCTCCGTGAGGGGGCAGCTGCCGATGTGGTGGTGTATAGCCTGGATGAGCTCGCCATTGATCCTGAGTGGATCGGTGAGATCACCCATGACTTTCCGGGTGGGGAGTGGCGCCGGATTCAGCGAGCCAAGGGCTATCACGCCATCATCGTCAATGGTGAGATGACGTTTGCGGACGGCACATGCACCGGGGCAACTCCAGGCAAGCTCCTGCGGCACGGCCGCGCCTAACGAAATGACGGAAAACGTCATGCGTAAAAACCTCGCTCTCGTTTTCCGTGTTACTCTTTACGTTTGAGACTCTAGGAACCCGCACTGACTACTGACAGGCCGTGGGCACCACATGCAGCAGCTCACGGCCTGCTTCACGGCTTTCACCTCAAGCAGAATCTACGGTCTTCAGAGCTAGGCTATCCGATCAACTATAGCGCCGTAGTCCACACTCCACACATTCCCAGATGTCTTTACCAAACATGAAAATACAATAGATCCACGTCGTTTCTCGTTGACACTTTCCGCAGTACGCGGTCATCGTATCGCCTGACTGTGGCATAAAAGCTCCTCCTTTTTTAAGAGCTCATGTGTCCTTTAGAAAGACATCTTTCCTTCAGCCCCGCCTGGCACAGGGCATCGAGGGAACACGCTCCCTCGCCTTATTGGCTCAATTTTGCGCTGACCAGCCGATTCAGACTGCCCCCGACTTCTGCTGCTTCAATGGCGAGTCGCCGGTGCACCTCAGGTGGGACTCGCACTATCAATTTGCCGCTGTAGTCCTTTGCCGCTATCTTTCATCGTCTCACACAATCACGGAATGTAGTAGTACGGGTTGGGCAGCTTGACCAACGACCTGCTCAAGCTCATAGGCATATTCGCCTGAGTCGTGGTAGCGAATGAGTTGCTGTTTGAAGAAATCGAGGTTTTCGGGTTCTGCGAAAATCACTCTTGCTGGGAAAACGAGAACTACGAAAATCCACAGTGCTCCATACACCGTGCGGTTATACATGTACCCTCCTTGTTACTCTCTCGCCGTTTCTTCGTCCGGGGCCACAAGCAAAGTTAACCCTCGCGCCCCTGTAATACGTACAACATTTCCTGGTAAGATCGGGCTGTGTTGCTCTGTCGTCTCGGCACGCCACAACTCTCCGTGGACCCGGACATAGCCCTGTGGAGCGAGCTGACGTCGCACCTCACCACGAACGCCAACCAGCCGCTCGGCTCCGGTTTTCACGTCGGCATCGTATACGGTCCGGAAAAAGGGGTAGAGGAGGAAATCTTTCCCCATCCATACGAACAACAGTATTGCAGCGACCCAGAGCGGGAATCCTAACCACAAATAGAGACCAAGAAGGAGAAGGGTAGCGAACAGCCAGCCTGGGATCTGAAATAATACATATCTCGTCAGCCTTGTCATTGTTCTTCTCTGGTGACACCTTAAGGAACTCTATAAATGAAATGTCTCGTGTGAAAAACGGCTTGAGAACAGACCCCTCAGGCGTATAGAACCAATTCGTGGTATTTCATAGTATGCAATGTACAGTTCATTTTGATTTGTTGAGAGAGGGAAACACACATGGCGAAACGTGAATCTTGGCTTCCCCTTCCTATGCAACAGCTATCGCAAGAGGTTGATCGGCTATTCGATGAGCTTATCTATCGACGCTGGAGAGGCGGTCGCCCTCCTGAAGAGTGGAGCCCCCAGCTCGATCTGTATGAGACGGATACGGCGTTTGTCCTCGAGGTTGATCTGCCGGGGATGAAAAAGCAAGAGGTATCGGTTGAAGTCGAAGATAACTATCTAGTGCTGCAAGGGCGGCGCGCGGTTGAGCGCATGAAAACAAAGGGCAGCTTTCACTATCACGAAAGACGCTCGGGGCAATTTCTCCGGCGGCTCCCCCTTCCGACCTCTGTCAATCGAGAACAGATTCGTGCCGAATTTCGCAACGGCGTGTTGCGCGTGTCCTTACCGAAGATGCAGAAAGGAGGGCAAGCCTCATCATGAACACAACAGCAGGAGCACAACAAGACCTCACCCGCACCCCACAGCCAGCGGCACCATCGGTCGAACTCAGCGCCGAGCAACTCCGGTTCCGTGCCACGCTGTCCACTGATTTTCGCTCGACCGCGGAACTCGATCTGCCAGGCCACGACTTTGTCGGCCAAGAGCGCGCCCGAGCTGCACTCGACTTGGGACTCGGCATCCCCGGGAGCGGGTTCAACATCTTTGTTTCTGGGCTCACCGGTATCGAGAAACTCGAAGCGTTGCGTGGCTGGGTCGGAGCGCGAACCGCCCAGGCCACTACTCCTGGCGATTGGGTGTATGTGCATAACTTTGCTCATCCAGATGCACCACGAGCGATCTCCCTCCCGGCTGGACA
>CAZCWX010000623.1:0-5506 GCA_964502465.1 uncultured Enterobacteriaceae bacterium
CAAGTGTGCCTGGAGAGAAACCTGCTTCTCTCTGCTACCAGTAGGGCATACTATGCGATGTTTTGGGCAGCGCAGGCTGCTTTAGCACGTATCGGCATCACACGCTCAGAATGGAGCCACCCTGCTCTGCAGGCGTCCTTCGTCAACGAATTGATCAGACGACGGAAGCTGTACTCTGCCTTTCTCGGTCCGTGGTTCAACCGGACTCTTCAGCTTCGGGTGGACGCTGATTATCGTCCCAAAGGCGTCAGCCATACGCAAGCAACTCAAGCTGTCCGTTGGGCGAGTTTGTCGCCGCCCTTTCTCAAGGAGATCCCCATGGCAAAGACGACCGGGATATCAACTGACTACCGTGGTAGGCTTGACGCAGCGGTCACCGCTTTCAGTTTGTTTATTTGTGACCTTTGTCCAGACGCACGTCTGGAAATCTCCTTTGTTCGCTATGAAAACGAGGACGCGCACATTTGGATCTCTCTCCCTTCAACTTTCACCGAGGAAGAACGAGAAGAGCTTGCCAACCGTGTAGCGGAAAAGAGCTTGGATATTCTTCTGGCAGAAGGATTCCTCATCCTCGCCGGCATAGAGGAATCCGAACCAACAGCTCCGCTACTAAAAGAAGCACCCTGACTCGGAAGCCGAAAAGATCATCTGGGGAGGTTGACTTAAGAGTACGAAGCCCAACGATTCCTTAGAGGAAAAGTTCATAAGAAAGAGAAGTCACCTCTTGGACTCACCATGAATTGACGCTGAAAGGCTTCGCCGATACAGTGACTCATAAACATGCTGGCGTGGGAGTTTGAGTGGGACGAACACAACGAAGAGAAAGTCACCTTGCACGGGGTGCAACCAGAAGAAGTTGAGCAATGTTTCTTCAACCGTCATCTCCGGAAACGTAAGCCCAGGTCAGTGGATCGTTGGTACCTCTTTGGACGGACCGATGGGGGGAGAGCGCTGTTTGTTGTTTATCAGGACAAAGGAGAAAACCTCATACGCCCCATTACTGCCTACGATCTCTCCCCTGCATTCAGGAAAAAGTATGGCAAAAAAATCTAAACAAGCACTGAAACGTATCCCTTCCTTTCAGTCGGAAGATGAAGAAGCGCGTTGGTATGAAGCCCATCGTGATGACCTCCACGAATACATAGATATGAGCGATGCAGAGGTCGTAGAACCCCAACCTACAGCCGACCGCGGTGGGATGACACAAGCGATCTCTCTTCGATTGCCACAGCGGCTGCTCAGAGGGCTTCGCCATGAGGCTGAGCGGCAAGAGATCAGTTACCAAATCCTTATCAAACGATGGCTCTCTGATCGGTTAGCTCAAGAAACCACCGCCTTGGGATCACGCAGCTCTTCAAAACGTCGCTCGCAGGCGGCATAAGCTGTATGCTATTGGGGAACAGCGCAGTGTTGCCCAACAAGCATCAGGGCCTCGCTGAGCTTCGTACACTTAGCCCAGCCTACTCGCCGCGCGACTCGGCATTGCCCACCGCAAACAAATCTGCAATACAAAGCGCGTGAGTATGTGGAGGAGATTACGCCAAGAATTCCATCACGTTTTTGCCCTGGCACCAACTGAGCCAACAGTTGCTCCCGAAGAAATCGCCTTACTCGAGAAAATCGCGGCTCTCGTGGTCAAACGAGGCATGGCTGCCCCTGCGGTGCTGTTTCTTGAGTCTTCAGCACCACTCAATTTTCTGGGCAGCCAGATGCTGCATGGACTCAAACCTTTCCTGGAATTGGTGAGCGACCCGACAGAAATGGAACGCCTGGCTGCCGTGTTGGAACGGCGTGACAGCATCGCTCGCTTGGTCGCACTCATTCAGGAACGGGTCGCGACCACCACATGAACCCCCAAGACCTCCGCGTTATCCTCGCGACCGACTGCGGCAGTACGACGACCAAAGCCATTCTTATCGAGAAGCTCGGAGACGAATACCGCCAAACGTATCGGGGCGAAGCCCCCACCACGGTCGAAGCCCCGTTTGAAGATGTCACCCGTGGTGTCTTGAATGCCGTGCAAGAGGTCGAGGAACTCTCCGGACGCGCCATTCTGGACGGGGAGCGTATCATCACACCAGCACACGGCACCACGGGAGTGGATATGTATATCTCTACCAGTAGCGCTGGCGGTGGTCTGCAAATTATCGTCGCCGGCGTGGTCAAGACCATGACCGCCGAGAGTGCGCAACGCTGTGCCCTTGGTGCCGGGGCAATCGTGATGGACGTGCTGGCATCCAATGATGGTCGAGCAAGTTACGAGAAAATTGAACGCATTCGCCAGTTACGGCCAGACATGATTTTGCTTTCCGGTGGGACCGATGGCGGCACGGTGTCACATGTTGTTGAGATTGCTGAATACATTGCTGCAGCCGATCCGCGGCCCCGACTGGGCAGCACCTACCAATTGCCGGTCATCTACGCGGGCAACAAAGACGCACGAGCACAGGTACAGGCAATCCTTGGTCACAAGGTCGCCTTGTCGATCACCGAAAATATCCGACCAGTGCTTGAACGCGAAAATCTGACGCCCGCTCGTCACAAGATCCACGATCTCTTCCTGGAGCATGTCATGGCCCAGGCTCCAGGCTATAAGAAGTTGATCTCCTGGACTGGTGCACCGATCATCCCCACCCCAGCAGCAGTTGGGCTGATCATCGAGACCCTAGCTCAACGCGAAGGGATGAACGTCATTGGCGTAGACATTGGTGGTGCGACGACCGATGTCTTTTCGGTTTTTCAGGGCATCTTCAACCGCACGGTAAGCGCGAATCTTGGTATGAGTTATAGCGTGTCTAACGTCGTGGCTGAGGCTGGTCTCGACACTATTCGGCGCTGGTTGCCGTTTGCCTTTGATGAACAGACGCTGCGGAACCAAATCAAGAATAAAATGATTCGGCCAACGACGATCCCACAAACCATCACCGACCTGCAGGTCGAGCACGCGATTGCTCGCGAAGCCTTACGCCTGGCACTAGATCAACATAAGCAGTTAGCCGTCGGTCTCAAAGGAGTCCAGCAAACACGCTCTGTCTCAGACGCTTTCGAGCAGATAGCTTCCGGGCAGAGTCTGATCGATCTGTTCGCCCTCAACTTGATCATTGGCAGCGGCGGCATCCTCTCGCATGCTCCCCGTCGGGTACAGTCGATGTTGATGATGATTGACGCATACGAACCGCTGGGTATTACCCAGCTTGCTGTGGACAGCATTTTCATGATGCCTCATCTGGGTGTCCTCTCTACGGTCAATGAACAGGCAGCAACCGAGGTGTTCGTCAAAGACTGCCTCGTGCCACTCGGCACCTGCGTTGCCCCCACAGGAACGGGCAAAATCGGTGAGCGCTGCTTCTCGTATCGCTTGCTCTTTCCGGATGAGCACGTTATCACCGGCAGTCTGGCGGTGGGCGAAATTCGCCTTGTTCCTCTCGATTCGAAGCATGAGGCAGGGATCGAATTGACTCCAGCGAAAGGATTTGACTTCGGTGCGGGAAGTAGGAAGAAAGTCACAGGCAAGGTACAAGGAGGAATCGTTGGGCTGGTACTCGACGCTCGTGGCCGGCCTCTCCTTATCGCTAGTGATGAAGCCGCACGTGTTCGTCAACTTCAGACCTGGGCGCAGGCGATGGAGTTGTATCCGGAAGAGGAAAGCTGTCAGCAGTCAGCTATCAGCAATCAGCTCAGAGAGGACGAGAGATGAACCAGAAAAAGGAGGCAAAAATAAGAATAAGCCTGAGAATCTACCCTTCCCTAGGGCGACCACAAAGGATTGCCCTTTCGGGAGGTTTCTTACTTATTGATTTTTTGCTGACAGCTCATCGCTGATAGCTCATCGCTGAAACCATGGCCCACGCGTATACCCCAGGTCTGCGTGTCACCCCAGACACAGTCATCCGCAAAAGCCGCATCCTGCCGCTGCCCGGTGAGGTGTTAGTTGCTGCAGGTCAGCACGTATCCGCAACGACTGAAGTCGCGCAGACGGCACTGCCGGGAAGAGTCTATCCAGTCAATGTGGTGAACCAACTCAGTATCACCCCCGGAGATATCCGGGCTTACATGCTAAAGCGCGAAGGCGAAGTGGTGAACAAAAACGAACCGATCGCCGAAAATAAGCCGTTCATTAAATGGTTCAAAACCCAGGTGCGAGCACCGATCACTGGAACAATCGATAGTATCTCGACAGTGACTGGCCAGGTCTTCCTCCGTGAACCACCCAAGGTTATCCGTTTACTCGCTTATATCGATGGCGCGGTTGTCGAAGTCACCCCCACCCAAGGAGTGGTCATAGAGACTCGCTGCACCTTCATTCAAGGGATCTTCGGTATCGGCGGAGAAACCACTGGTACGGTCGCACTGGCCGTGCAAAGCCCGGATGAAGTGCTCACTGCCAATCATCTCAAGCCCGAACATGGAGATCACATCGTAGTAGGTGGAGCTTTCGCCCAGCCCGAAGCTTTTGCTCGGGCTCGCGAACTTGGCGTGTGCGCGTTGGTCGTTGGCGGTGTACATGACCGGGACATGAAGGAACTGCTGGGATATGATGTGGGGGTCGCAATCACGGGCACCGAACAAATCGGATTGACTCTTCTCATCACTGAAGGTTTTGGCCGTATCCCCATGGCGCGACGTACATTTGACCTCCTCGCTGCCAAGGCTGGACAACGAGCCTCATGCAGCGGAGCAACGCAGATCCGCGCTGGTGTCATCAGACCAGAGGTGATTATTCCTCTCGAACATTCCACTAGCGCTCAGCGCTCAGCGTTCAGCGTTCAGCACTCGGAGGAGGGAGGAATAAAAGTGGGAGACATGATCCGTATTACTCGTGAACCCTACTTTGGCCTTATTGCTCGTGTGAAGGCCCTGCCCTCGGAACTGCAACATATTCCGACTGAGAGCCGGGTGCGTGTGCTTGTGGCCACCCTCCCCAATAGTCAAGATGTGACGATCCCACGAGCAAACGTAGAGATGATAGAGGAGTAGCGGTGAAAATGAGGCGAGAGGCTGGAGGCGGGAGGCTTGCAGGGAAGAGAAAAAACTTATTGCGTATTGCTCTGCTTTTTTCCCTCTTCTCTATTTTTTCTGCCTCTCCAGCAGTTTTGGCGGAAGCACCTCTAGCATTCAGGCTCGAGGCTTTTGATATGCCGGGTGATGGAGGGGGAAGCATCGGATTACGTTGGCAAGCCGTAGGGATAGAGAACGCTGAAGCATCCTATCAAATACTGGTAAGCATCACACCAGATGGCGAGTTCACACAGATCGCCGAGTTTCCGGCGAACACACAGTATGAAAGCGAGGTCAGTAGCCCCTGGTGGGTATGGGGGCCAAAGTTACCCAATCGGCACTTTTTTCAGGTTAAGTCGAACTCCGACCTACAATTAGAAAATGGCAAGCTATACTTCTTCAGAGTCGTGTTGACCGATGGTCAGGAGCGCATTGAGAGCATGGTCGTTTCAGCCGTGCCTCAGGCAAATCTGTTCAACTGGGCCAAGTTGAATAACTTCCTTCTCAT
>CAZCWX010000624.1:0-3547 GCA_964502465.1 uncultured Enterobacteriaceae bacterium
TCAAGACCAAGCACAGCCCGGATGGAACTATGACCCGTGGAACGATCAACAACTGCGCTCATGGCCATACGCCCTGGGGAACATATTTGACCTGCGAGGAGAACTGGGCGGGTTACTTTACCAATAAGGGTATAGGGAACCCCAGCGAGCACAGCCGCTATGGCGTGCCTACGGGCGCCAGCCGTTACGGCTGGGACACGGTCAGTCATATCGACGAATACGCTCGTTTTGATGCCTCCAGTCAGAGTGCAGATGCCACCCAAGACTACCGCAACGAGCCGAACGGTTTTGGCTGGATAGTGGAGATCGACCCTTGGGATCCTGACAGCACCCCCAAAAAGCGCACCGCCCTAGGACGCTTCGCGCACGAGGGCTGCTGGCTGGCACCGCCTCAGCTAGGTCAGCCGCTAGTGTTCTATATGGGTGACGATGCCCGCGACGAGTATATTTATAAGTTCGTCACCAAGGCCCGCTATCTCCGACGTACCGCCAACGGCGACATGCTGGATGAAGGGACGCTGTACGTGGCCAAGTTCCACGAAGATGGCAGCGGCGAGTGGATTGCCTTGGAGTACGGCAAGAACGGACTAACCGATGAAAACGGCTTTACCAGCCAGGCTGCTGTGTTGGTGAACACCCGCACGGCCGCCGACTTCGTAGGCGCTACCAAAATGGATCGTCCCGAGTGGGGGGCTGTACACCCACAGACCCGCGAGGTGTACATGACGCTGACCAATAACAGCAATCGATCGGCTGACCAGACAGACGCAGCCAACCCACGTGGTCCCAACCCGAATGGCCACATCATCCGCTGGCAAGAGCAAGGCAACCGCCCGTGGGCCACCCGTTTCTGGTGGGACATCTTTGTCCTGGCCGGCCCCGCTGATGACAGTCAGGTTTTACCTGCGGAGAACGGCCCGGCACTCACCCCAGACAATATCTTTGCCAGCCCCGACGGTCTGTGGATCGACCATAGCGGCTTACTATGGACCCAAACCGACATGAGCGGCTCTCAACTCAACAGTGGCCCCTTCGGCAATAACCAGATGCTGGCAGCCGAACCTCAGACCGGCGAGATCCGCCGCTTCTTCACTGGACCGGTAGGCCAAGAGGTAACGGGTGTGATTACCACCCCGGACAGCAGAACGATGTTTATTAACATTCAGCACCCGGGCGAACAGGGCACTATCGCCCCGGGCAACCTCTATGAGAGCCATTGGCCAGATGGCTTTCCCAACCGCCCCCGCGCCGCCACAGTCATCATCACCAAGAACGATGGTGGGATTATCGGGACCTAAGGCTCCGTCAGTTTGAAGATGATGAACTGAGCACGGCTATGTCATTCCCGCGAAAGCGGGAATCCAGCATGGCGGGGGCGGGAAACCTGGATGCTCATCGGAACCTGCTCTGAGTCCTTTGGCAAGCTCAGGATAAACTCCGTCGAAGGGCGGGCGTGACAGTCTGGAATCCATCACAAGTTTCTTGGCCGGAGTTCATCAGGGAAGAAAAAGTGTTGGATGGCTCTCGTCACATCGAGATTATACTGGTAGGGGCCGTATCCCAGGGTTTTCGTGCCGATAATCGGCACGAGGCTTTCATGTCGCGAGCCATGCGAACGTAACTGGATCTCGGCCTCAACCTCAGCCAGCTCGCCAAACAGCGCATCCTTGCGGGCAAAGACCATCAGGTCGCCAATGCGTTCCGGACATAATTGAAAGTGCTGTGCTGCCTCGTTTCGTGACCAGACTTCTTCCACTGCAGGATGAGACTGCAGGAGTGCTGTCGCCTGCGGTATGCGGTGGGGTTGTTGACAATAGACATAGGCCGAGCCAGAGAGATTACAGTGATGCTCAGTGTACTTGTCCCGGATGGTTGAAACGACAGTCGCCTCAATTCCCAAACTCACCAGCCACTTTCCTAAATCGATCGCTCTCCGCTTGTCGTTCATGCCGTGGTCAGCCGTGACAAAGAGCAGTAGCTCCGGAACCTCGTCCAGGATCTGACCCAGAAGCCTATCGATCTGATGGAGATGCTCCTGCGAAGGTTCCTCTTCAGGAGCATGTTTGTGCATAGCGTAGTCAGTAGTGAAGACATAGAGGAGATCAGGTGCATGGCAACGGATGATCTCACGCGTTGCTGCAAGCACCCAATAGTTGATTTCCCGAGAATAGATCGGCGCCGGGGTTCCAAGGCGTGTCTGTAGAGGGAGGGGGGGATTTTCCGCCGAGACCTGTATGTCCACGCCGCGGCCTAACAAGCTCAGTAATTTGGCTTTCGCGGTGACAAGCGCCGTTCGCCAGCCTGTGGCCTGGGCTCTGGCAAAGATGGTCTGGGTACGGACAAAGTGGGCAGCTTCCATGAGTGCATTTGTTCCTTCTCCTGGGTCATAATAGGCATTCCCTGTTACCCCATGGTCACGGGCAAACGCTCCCGTGACCAGAGCGACGGTGTTCACGTTCGTGACCGAAGGAAGGAGTGAATGGCCAACCGCAGCAAACCCTTGATCTTGGACGCGACGCAGCGTTGGCATGTCGCTCTGCGCCAGATAGTCTGGCCCAAAGCCGTCTAGACAAAGAGTAAACACGCGGGTCGGCATACGACGTCCTACTTTTTTTTCTCGGAGGGATTGAGTTGATCGAGCCGGGTAAACGCCCGCTGAAAATCCGCCGCTGAAGCCTGGAAACGGCGCATCAAACGGCGGATATCGATCAAATCAGAAGGATTGTGAAAAAGATGTTGGGCAATTTCCTCTGCTGGGTCCACGGCCAGGGCGGTCGTGGACCGCGGTTGCTGTCCATCAGTCATAGAAACTCCTTATTAAAACCCGATGTTTTCCGCAAGCAGCACGAGACGTTTCTCCATGGCTTTCTGAGGTTGCGCTTAAGACATTGCGTGTTTGCTTGATCTCGTTGACCCACAATAAGTCATGAAGTTTCTGCGGAAGAGGGAGCCATTCAGACATTCCAGGAAAGCTCATCTCGTGTAGTCTGACACTTTACCGGAGTGAAAGACACTCTGCAATGTGAGGGTTGCAGAGGAACAACTCTTCCCTACGACACTCAATAGATTCTGTCGATCAGCGTGCATTGCTCACAGAACAGCAACAGGTGCTGCTGAGGCAGCAGCATAATCGATGTTCCTCTCACAGGACAAGAAGATATGTGCCAGGGAAAGTATATTTTCTTGGCAGAATCAGCCTGGCATGTTCCATGCCCTCAATTCTCTCGTCAGTAGAGGAAGAGAAAAGAAAGACAAAGCAGCGTGCGAAGAGGTCTCTCCATTCATCATGTTATCTAATGATTAAATTTTATTTAATTCACCATGCTTATCTTGCTGGAGAGTCCTTCCTCTGCTAGAAGAATGACAGCGACAAGAGAAGTGGAAGAAAAACCCAGGCAGGCTGGTGGAAGCGGCCCAAGACAGAGCGACCAATTTACTTGCCTGAAGGCGTCTAAATCGAACCACAGGAGATTGGCACAGAGGCGGACTCACTGATACATCAAAGGTTGTGAGACGCTGTGAGTCATCAGTGAGGAGCTTCTGTGTC
>CAZCWX010000625.1:0-4824 GCA_964502465.1 uncultured Enterobacteriaceae bacterium
GGAAGAAATCGACATCGGGGACGGCCGGCGGTGTATCGAGACTGCCGGTCACGGTCAATGGGAGTGTGACTGCCGCCCCCAAATCCTGCGCGGTTGGACACGAGTTGTTGGGCTCCACCTCGCTCCCCTGAGCAAGCGCTCGGTGTGGTACCCCGATCAGGATCGCCAGAGCGCTGAGCAGAAGGACGACCTGCCGGCATAAGGTGCTCCCTCGCCGGCCTTTCTCTAACCTGTCCATAATCCCTCCTTTGTGTTGGCAGATTACTGTGTCCCTCCATTACATCTCGATGATGGACTGCGTACCGGCGGGCTGCGTACTCTCTGGTGACGAGAGGGCCCTATAGAGGCCATCTTGAGATGGGGAGCATCGACATGATAGGCAGAGGCCATCCTTCTTGTTCCTCCGGCTCAAACAAAAAAGACCACCCGCTTGGCGCAGGTGGCCCCAGAGTGGCAGCTCTCTCGTCTCCTTACCGCCTTCTTTCCGTGCCGTGCTCAGTGCAGTAGCTGTGGTTGCCAAGAGAGAGCATAGTCGCAGCCCTCATTTTGCGGGCGCTTGCAGTGCCTATGCGTAAGATCCATACCCGAGCTCCGTCCCTGCAGCTTGCAGGGGTATTCTCCCCCATGACGCCCTGTACTTACACCATGCGCCATAGGGGAGTGGATGTGGGATGTAATGCACTGATTAGACAGCACGAAGCCGAAAAAAGTTCCCGCATTCCCAGAGCCGGGAGGGATTCTGTGAGTAGCGCTGCACAATGCGCACGGTGTCGAAGGCGCTGCACAGATAGTTGAGATCCGAGGCTATAAAAAATGCGGAGCGGAAGTACAAGCAGCGTCGGTGCAGTCAGACTACCTGATACGCATCGGGGTTGCGATGAATACGTTTCTCTCTTCTTTCTATTGGAGCGACGGGTACGTGAGAATCCCTCGCCCCAAACACCAACGGTGCTAGGTCTCCCAGTGGAGGTGGAGGGCAAGCTCGCGGATCCAGGCGTCGAGCCATTCTTGGTGTGGGGCGTGCATGGTTACTTGTGTAGAGATAGCCGGCGCGCTGACAACTGTATTGTAGGGTCATTCCTGCTGCTTAGCTTGTAATTCCTTGATCCGCTCCTTGATGAGGTCGCCTAAAGGCCTCCCGTCGTCCAGGGCTGCTCCAGCCAAGCCAGTTCTTGGGCGTCGCGTTCAGCGAGCAGGGAGCAGATAAACGCCTTCATTTTCTTGTCGTCCAGAACGATCCTTATGCGTCGTACCTGATTCTCATCTTGCTCTATTTCATTCGGCAGTTGGAGACAGGATGAGAGTACCTTTTGAATATTGTCCATCCAGTTGTCGTGTTGCGTATTCATAGGTGGGATATCGTAGCACGGATTTCCGTTGCTTGTAGCGGTGCGGTTATGAGCCCGCGCGTGAAGAGGGAGGAAGGCAAATGCTCTGTGGTATTGGCGAGATGACGCGACAAAAGGTGGCCGAGGAAGCTCGTTATCTGCTGCTCCTTTTTCTGGGTGTCATGGTATTCTTCACCCCACAGCCCGCACGGGCACAAAATTGTTGTCTTTGCGTAGATGGGACGGGTGTGGCGCAGACTGGGGTACTGCCCGCTCCCGGGGGGACGTGCGCGGGTGACTGCGCCACCGTACCGAGAGCCCCGGCATTTAGCGGCCTCATTTACCCCCTGCAAGGAGCGGCGTGCAATGGTGCCTGCGCGAGTGCGAGACTGGTACCGGCTGGTGTGAATTGTGGGGTAGCAGGGGTAGGATATGTGCACTCAGTGGGGCGGCGATGTGATGATGATATTTGTTTCGACGACGTGTACGCCTGCGCGTCCACGGGATGCGTGGGAGGGCCGACCCCTGGAGCAGCTTGCGAGTGCAATGCACAATGTGGCATAGGGGGAACGTGTACGGGGACGCAAGGCGTGTGTGTGAACCCTGTCGGCGGAGGGACCCTCACCGGGTGCGGTGCCAATACTGATTGTGCCGCTCCCCAAGTCTGTGTCACTGGACATACCTGTAAACAATTTTTTATCCACGAATGCACTCTGAATACCCCTTGTGTGCCGGCTGCGACCGCACCGGGTCCTGCTGTCGTAGGAGCAGGCTGTCCAGCGGGGGCCACTCGCAACGTCGTGTGTCCATGAAGGAATCCCAATTCCTCCGTTGCATTGTTTCAGGGGAGAGGTAGACAGCCAAGAGATTTTTGCTTTCAAGGTGCGGAGCGTCTATTCAAGGAAAAGGCCCGCAGGAAAAAAGAGGGTAGCCCTGCAGGCCATAAACGAGAAGAGGTAAGTACATACTGAGTATATATACTTTAGAGGTCGGGTGGAACGGGTAGACCGTTGCTGCTGTTGGTATTGTTGCCGGTGTTCCCCGTGCTGGCTCGTTGTCGGTTGCGCCGGCGCGCATTGGCACGGCGGTACAGCTCCAGCACTTTCTCACGGTGGCGTGCTTTGTAGCGGCGATTGTACTCCCGGACTTTCTCTGGATGCCGGGCACGCCACTGCCGTGCGGCCTCCGGGTCGCGGGCGGTGGCACGGCGCCTGGGGTTATTCTTTTGTTGGGCAACAGGCCTTGCCATTCTGACAGCAGGCTTTCTGTTCTTTGCAGCACTGCGGAACCTCTTGAGCACCGAGCGTGCTTCCCCAGAGCCCGGCTGCAAACAGCACGGTGAAAACGACGGTCAGGAACTGCCTTCGCATAGAATACCCTCCTTTCTCGCAGCGTTTTCTGTTTTCTACTCAAAACTCCAGTACGTTGGTGTCTGCTCCGCGCGCGAGTCGTGGTTACATGCCAGAAGGAAGCGCCGAGACGTGGACTGCAATCTCCTGCCACTTCCCATCTGCCTTCGTAAACACAAAGGTGAACCGATTGAACATCGCTCGCATCGGGCCATCCTTGGGCTTGAGGGTCAACGACATGTGGCCCCAGACCATGCCGGTCGTTCCGACCACCCGACACTGGGGATTGATCGGGGTGAACGTCACACTCTCGGCCTGCGCAAAGTTCGCCTCTGCTACTTGGCGCAAGGTGGCTTTCCCATCCACGGGAAAGGGGGAGAAGGGGGGAAAGGCGACGATCTGCTCATGCCAGAAAGAGGAGTAGGCACTGGCATCGCGCCGGTTAATCGCGGCGACCATTTGCTCAAAGGTTGCGGCCAGTTCATCAATGTCTGCCATACTATTCCCTCCTTTATCGTGGGAAATTCTGGGTTTCTTGGGTCGTGCGCGGAGCTGATCATCCTCCCTATACCACTTTCTCTGCAGGTGAAGGAAGCCTACAGCACCAGCGTGGAGATACGCTGATACACCGACGCTATACGTACATGCGGTTGCGTCTCTGCACGCTCACTGGCAGCTTCCAGTCACAGATAGAATCCGCTCATTGGTTGTGTACGGCTTGTCGTCCCCGTCAGAGAACTCGCTGCGGCTTTCGCTGGCGTTCCTGCTTCAGCCTGACCGTCCTCTTCTTGGTCGCGCTGGCCTTTGTTGCGGCATGGCTACCCTGGCAAGGCAACCAACCTCTGCGCGTAGAGACCAATGCACCGCTTCATCCAGTACCGCAAAGAGCAAGGGAAAAGCCCCTATACCGTCAATGGAGAGGTCGCGCATGTAACCCACATGTTCACGTGGGCCTATAAACTGAAGCTGGTGCATCATCATCCCGTCAAGGGAGTGGGCTACCGGAAAACACCGATCAAAGAATGGTACTTGTCCCACGAGGAGATTGACCGCCTTCTTGAGACATGCCAAGGAGATTTACGGGATATGCTCATTCTTGCACTGGGGACGGGCATGCGCGCCAGTGAAGTGCTCGGGCTGGACCGGGAACAGATCGACGTGAAGAACACAGTCATGAAGCTCAAGGATTCCAAAAAGAGCGAGCGGCGCACTATTCCACTACCCGTGCAAGACGTGCCACGCCAGGTGCCACAGCAGACCAAACAAACCGGCTAAGCCACTATTTTCTCTCAGGAAAGGGGAAACAGGCAATGAAATTTGGTTTCATGGAAGATTTTCGTAACCCACAACCGTGGCGACGACCATACCCGGAACTGTACCGTGCCCTCTTTGATCAGATCGTCCGGGCTGAGGAACTCGGCTATGACAATGTCTGGTTGACCGAACATCACTTTACCGAGGATGGCTATAACCCCTCGCTCCTTCCCACTGCTGCAGCGGTAGCCGCGCGTACCAATCGCATTCGTATCGGAACCTTCGTGCTGTTGCTCCCCTTCCAACATCCTGTGAGGACGGCTGAGGATGCGACCTGCGTCGATATTCTTTCCGACGGCCGATTCGATCTGGGAGTAGGGCAGGGGTATTCCTACAAAGAGTTTAACGCCTTATGTATGCGTCGCGAGGAACGGTCAGCTCGTCTGGCCGAAGGGGTCCAACTCATCCAACAGCTCTGGACGCAGGAACGTGTGACCTTCTCCGGGAAGTTCACCCAGGTCAAAGACCTGACGCTCAGCCCACGACCGGTGCAGCGGCCTCATGTCCCGATCTGGATTGGCGCGCGGGCTGAGAAGGCGACGCGTCGAGTCGCGCGGTTAGGGTGTCATCTCATGGGCACTATTGGGCCTGATCCCGCGCCCTGGTACGTTGATGAACTGAAAAAGTGCGGACGCAATCCTGCTGACTTTCACATCGCGCAGCTTCGTATGGTCTATGTTGCTGAGACAGAAGACCAAGCCTGGGAGGATGCGCAAGCGCATATCCATACGATGATGGAGTTCTACAAAGAAATTTTGTCCGAGGCAAAAGATGCACCAGGAGATGAGCAGGTCTGGCCGTTCAAGAGCCCAGACGAGATCCGACACTCTGCC
>CAZCWX010000626.1:0-24162 GCA_964502465.1 uncultured Enterobacteriaceae bacterium
GACCGACGAGACCTCACCGACCTGACCAAAAAGCGACTCAAGGTCGGCGTTGGTTGCGTTAAAGGGGAGATTCCCGACGAACAGCTTCGTTGCCATGTGCACCTCCATCGTGCGCAAAAAAAGGCCCCGTAAACCCAATGAGTGGGTCCAGGGGCCTCTGACAACTCTCGAACCAACTCACTTTGCCGAACGGAACAAACCAGACAACAATTTCACGAAGCTTTTTAACATAACTGCAGGCAAAAAAGAAAGAGGCAACCGCAAAAAGAGCACCAAGAAAGTGAAGGGGAGAAAAGAGGGAGAAGGGCTGTTGGTTTCTCTCCGCTTTCGTTTTATTCCATTGGTGTTTTTGGGGGGGACGGCTCAGCGCATGCGAGCACTCCGGCGCGTAAGGCTTCCCGATCGAATCCGTTGCCGATGAATACCACGTGTTCGGGAGGTTCTGGCAATAAATCGACCCACTCCATAGCAAAATCTCCAGCGACATATTGGAACATCCATTGTTCAGGCGAGTCAGTGAAGCGGACAAAGCCTTTTGCTCGCCAGACACTCGGTGGGAGCGAGTGCACTAGATGTTCGAAGCGCTCACGAACAAGAGCAGTTTGGCAAAGAACCGTAAGGGTGTGAAAGTGGTCGTGCGTTGGTGGTTGTTGGGAAGGAACCGACGCGCGGGAGATTTCTCCTGCTTTGTGGAGTATACGATCATAGTCCATGACCCCTCGTTCCGTGAGAAAGATCTCTGCCCGTGGATTGAGGTGTCGGACCTGAGAAACTAGGGTGTCTAATATATGTCTGTCTGTTACGTCACACTTGTTGATAAGAATGAAGTCGGCCAGTTCGGTCTGTTGACGGATACCAGAGTGAACTGCTTCGGCAAAATGCGCGAAGTTCACGGGGTCGAGAACGGCGATGAGTGAGGCGAGCCGCACCACTGGTAAGACTTCTTCTTTGGTGGCCTGATCGATGAGTTCGACTGGGTCTGCGAGTCCTGTTGCCTCGATGAAAATTACATCTGGTTTGAGGGCGGCGACTTCTTGGAGCGCCAGGCCAAGAGTGCCACCAATCGTACAGCAAATGCACCCGTTGGTCATTTCCCGCACAGTGTACCCTTGGCCACGAAGTAGCTCACCGTCGATATTCACTTCTCCATACTCGTTCATCATGATGGCTGGTTTGAGTCCGTTCGTGAGGCAGTGATCGAGCAAACGCTGCAGCAAGGTGGTTTTGCCGCTACCAAGAAAGCCAGAGATCAAGTGAATAGGAATCCGGGCAGTATCCACGAAAACGATGCGTTCTTTGTGCTTGTCCATAGAGAAATCATTATTTCAGGACCGTTGGCTCGGAGGAAGGGAGGAGGCGGGGAGAGTGCCCCCTCGGGGAATCTAGGCAAGGAAAGGAGGGGAACCCTGCCTAGATCAGGAATAGCACGTTAGGTAACCTGTTAGGATTTGTCCATACTTCCTTGTGGGTGCTGGGTGGGGGGTGCGGCGAGCCCGTGCAAAACAAAATCGGTCATCGTCTCCGCCATCTCTTCTACTGATGGTCCCTCTTGTGCGATCCACCACGACACAACCTGGGCGGACATCCCAACCAGAGCATTGGCGACTGTTTCTGGATGGAGAGGACGAAATATGCCCTGGTTGATCCCCTCAATGACGTTGTTGGCGGCGTCAGTCACGAACATCGCGTACACTTGTCGTAAGAGTTCGTTGAACGTGTTGCCATGGCCAAAGATGATCGTCAGCAACTCTCGATTGTCCTGCGCGAAATGGAAAAAAGCGTAGTGGGCAGCACGGAGTTTTTCCCTATGGCCATCCACCTGTGCTCGTGCGTGATCGATCTTTTCCTTCAACACGCGAGCGGTGTCGTCGACCAATTCCAGAAAAAGAGTATCTTTTGTTGGATAATGGAGATAGAAAGTGCCCACACCGATGTCGGCTGCGGCGGCAATATCTACGATTTTGGTGTTGTGGTACCCTTTTTCTGCGAGTATTCTTTTCGCTGCGGCTAACAGCTCCTGCCGAGTTTTTTCTTTCCGCCGCTGGTAGCGGTTGAGATCTGTCACCGAAGCCATATTTGAATACAAGTTCAACGGTGAATAATTATTCATTTTTATAAAAATTAATCGCCCCATTGTCAAGCTGAGAGAGGCTTTCTCTTTTCCTCGTGAAGGCGAGCTGGTATAGGCTAAGGCTTTCTGAAGAAAGGAGCCTCACCGTGCGGCAAGAGGACCGTTTGGCCACTGCTCGCGGACCGGTAGCACGCCTCAGCAATGGCAACCGCTCGTACCCCATCCTCTACAGTGATAGGGAAGGGAGCGCCAGTGCGTATCCCTTCCACAAAGGCTCTGAGTGTTTCTCGCACCGTGGGTACGGGAGGCTCGACGGGTAATGGCATCCGTGCATTGCCCTGAATGAGATACGCAAACCCATGGGTATGATCGCCAACCAGTTGCCCATTTGCTCCAGATAATTCGATCAGACCGGAACGGCTCTGAGTTGAGCGCGAACCGATGATCGCTCCTTGCAAGATCGGATCCTTCAAACGGCACATCATCGAAAAATTGTCCTCGGTTTCTTTGGTGAACACCTGGGATGTGTAGCACCAGACGTCTTCCACTTCACTCCCACTGAAAAAGCGTAAGAGATCAAAACTGTGGACGCCAGTGTGCAGGATAATCCCGCCGCCGCTTTCGACTTTGCGGTCAAGCCACGCCAGTGGTGATGGCTCGAAGCGCTGACTCAAAAAAAGCGAGTGAAGAGGAGCGATCTCTGGCAGATGTGCTTTGAGCGTCTGTATGGTACTGTTGAAACGCAAGGTGTGAGCGACCATACACCGTACTCCGCTGGTCATGACAAGGTTGCGGAGGTGCCAAGCGCCGGCGGTGCTAATGGCAAATGGCTTTTCGATGAGCAGGTGTTTGCTTTCTTGACACGCCGCCTCAACGACTTGTTCATGTAAGGCCGGAGGAACGACGACCACAACTGCGTCGAGGTGCTTATCAGCGAGCAACTGGTGATAGTCGGCATAATAAGCGCATCCATACGTCTGCGCGATTTTTTCACCTTCGTCTCGATTGCGTCTACAGATGCCTACCAGTTCCGCTTCTGGAATATCCTCGATGATGTGTTTGGCATAACGGCGACCGTGTTTGCCGGTACCAATAAGCCCAAAGCGTAGCGGTTTCATGGGCATAAACGATACGTGATTTGTGCGGGCGAGGGTAGGGGCGAAGCCTGTGCGAGGAAGGAACTGCTTGTATATTCTGATTTTGTGAGGGTAAACTGCACCTCTACAATTTGCCTATGCTGCGGCTACATGGTAGCTTCCTTCCTCATATGGCTACTCCGCGTAACCCTGCTCCTACGGTTGACATCATTATCGAATTGGACAGGGGAGGGATTGTGTTAATCCGCCGTAAAAATCCGCCTCCTGGCTGGGCGCTCCCCGGTGGTTTCATTGACTACGGTGAGTCAGCCGAAGAGGCGGCGGTGCGGGAAGCCTTGGAGGAGACCTCTCTCAACGTTCAACTCGTTGAACTGCTCCATGTGTATTCTGATCCGCAACGCGACCCACGCAAACACACCATGGCCACCGTGTTTATTGCTCGGGCGAGCGGGGTTCCTGATGGCGCTGACGATGCCGCCGAGGCAGCAGTATTTCACGAGCACAATCTGCCTGCCCCACTCGCATTCGATCACGCCAAGATTTTGCAAGACTACTTTACCTATAAACGGACTGGCCAGAGGCCACGGTATAGCTAGGAACGAAAGTGATAGGGGCTCTACAGGCTACCTAACCGTTTCAGTGCCGCCTCGATCTGGTCAAGCCCTTGCTCCAAATTTTGCATCGAGGTGGCATACGAAATACGCAGGTGATCAGGCGATCCAAACCCTTCACCTGCTACGACTGCAACTTTTGCCTCTTGCAACAAATAGAGCGAAAGGGCCATCGCGGACGTGATGGTGTTGTCTTGCCACTTGGCACCGAAGTAGGTGGACACACGCGGAAACACGTAAAATGCCCCCTCGGGCAGGGTACAGGCAATCCCTGGTATCGCCCGCAACCGCTGTACGACATAGTTGCGTCGTTTGGCGAACTCCTTCGCCATGATACTGACCGGCTCTTGGTCGCCGGTCAACGCAGCAACCGCTGCTGCCTGGGTAATCGAAGTGGGGTTCGATGTACTCTGACTTTGTAACGTTTCGATTGCGCCAATCACCTCACGCGGACCCGCCGCATAGCCAAGCCGCCAGCCAGTCATCGCATAGGTTTTCGACACCGAATTGGCAACCAAGACCCGATCGCGCAAATGTGGCTTCAGCGTCAGGAGGTGAGGGCAGCGTGGAGTATCATACAGAAACTTCTCATAGACGTCATCAGAGATGACGATGAGATGACTCTGCTCGACAACGTCAGCAAGCTGTCGGAGTTCGTCTTCACTGTATGCCGCCCCAGTCGGGTTCGATGGGCTGTTTAACAGCAGTGCCTTGCTTTGTGGGCCAAGCGCTTTCTGGAGTTGCGGGGCGGTAATCTTGAACCCCGTCTCTTCGGTTGTCGGCAGCAACTTGGGTTGCCCACCGGCCAGGATCACCATGTCTGAGTAACTGACCCAGTATGGTGCCGGGATCAGGACCTCGTCGCCTTCACCGAATAAAGCGTGGAAGGCGTTAAAAAGAGTATGCTTGCCGCCGCAGTTGGCGGTGACCTCTTGTATAGAGTAGGTGAGGCCATTGTCGCGTTGCAGTTTGGTGATAATGGCTTCTTTCAATTCGGCTGTGCCACCGACCGGTGTATATTTGGTCTTCCCCTGTTTCAGAGCAGTGATCGCGGCGTCTTTAATGTGTTCGGGAGTATCGAAGTCTGGCTCTCCAGCGCCGAAGTCGATGACTGCGATCCCTTGGCGACGTAAGGCGGCGACCTGGACGGTGACCATCAATGTGGGAGAAGGTTTAATCAGTTGTAAGCGTTTAGCAAGATTCATAACGCCCTACATCTACGTCGCCCTTCGACCGGCTCCAGGCAAGTGGGCAAAGGGGCAGGGTGGTGTACTCAAACGTTCGGGCTGCGTATGTCGAAGCCTGAACGGTTACTTCTTGGCAAATTTTTCTTTCATCCGTTTGGCAACGTGCGGCGGGACAAGACCGTCCACGCTGCCGTCCAAGCTGGCAATTTCTTTCACCAGACGTGCAGCGGTATAGAAATGCGCTGCACCGGTCATCAGAAAAATGGTTTCGATCTGGGGCTTCATGTGTCGGTTCATGAGCGCCATTTGAAACTCATAGTCGAAATCTGAGACCGCGCGCAGACCGCGAATGATGATCGCTGCCTGTTTCTTTTCGACATAATCGACGAGCAAGCCGTGGAAATTGTCGTACAGTACACGGTCGCCAACGTCCGTCAACTCCTCGCGGAACATGTCAACGCGTTCCTGTGGGGTAAAGAGAAAATTATCTTTTTGGGGATTGTACACAACCGCAACCACCACCTCATCAACAATCTGTAAACTCCGACGGATGATGTCGATGTGTCCGTAGGTGGGTGGGTCGAATGATCCGGGATAAATTGCCCGCTGTTTCACGCGGCCTCCTCGCCTTGGTGCAGGTAAAAGGATACCCCGGTTGTGCCGTAACGGCGACGGTCCGTCAATACCAAGGGGGCGTATTCCAGAACTCCTTCCTCTTGCAAGCTGTGTTCGACCACGACCCACGCACCGGGTTCCAGGATAGGACTCTGCGCCAAGAGTCGTAAGGTCTTATCAATCCAGCCCTCATCGTACGGCGGGTCAAGAAAGACCCCGGCAAACCGCCACTTTTGGCCTTCTGCCACTTTGATGCCTTTGGCCGCATACGCACGAAGGATACGCCCGCGGCGGCGTAGTCCGGTCAGGGTAAGATTGGTGTGAATCACGCGTTGGGCTTCAGGGCTGGGGTCAACGAACACGACAGAGTGGGCGCCACGACTCAGCGCTTCAATACCGAGAGCCCCGGTTCCAGCGAACAGGTCAAGAATCGTCGTGTCTGTGAGAGGAAAACGACTAGCAAGGATATTGAAAATCGCTTCTCTGACTTGATCGGCGGTGGGCCGCAGCTTGTATCCTTTCGGAACTTTGAGATGGAGCCCACCAGCCGAGCCGGAGACGATGCGCATTACACAGTCAGAATATGGACAGCCAAGGCTGCGGCCTCGCCACGGACCAAGCCGCCACCGTTTTCCGTAAGCCCAACTTTTGCGCCTTCAACCTGACGCTTGCCAGCCTCACCACGCAATTGCCAGAAGATTTCAGCAAGTTGCGCGACACCCGTGGCGCCCACGGGGTGTCCCTTCGCTAACAGGCCGCCACTTGGGTTCACTGGGATGCGACCACCGAGAGCCGTGGTTCCTTCGTCAATGAGGCGGCCGCCCTCGCCTGGCTTACATAGGCCTAACTCTTCGTAGATGATCAACTCAGCCGGAGAAGAAGCGTCGTGTACCTCAGCGACATCCAGGTTTTCTGGGCCAATCCCAGCGACTTCGTAGGCTTTCCTTGCCATCCGTTCAGTGACACCGGGATCGCCAGGCTGCCGATCTTTGCCCGAGCCCAAGACCGAGGCTTTCACGTAGACAGGCTTGGTGGTGTACTTCTTAGCGTTCTCAGCACTGGTGAGAATCACCGCTGCCGCCCCATCGCCAATCGGCGAGCACATCATACGGGTGAGAGGTTCGGCAATCACCGGAGACGCGAGTACATCTTCTACGGTACGCGGGGTCTGGAACTGGGCATGCGGGTTCAGGCTACCGTGCGTGTGGTTCTTGGCCGCTATTTTCGCGAATTGTTCTTTGGTGGTGCCGTATTTGCGCATGTGGTCACGGGCAAATTCGGCATAGAAGTCCATAAACATGCTACGCGATTTGCCGGCTCCGGCCTCTTCGCCTTTCTCTTTGGTTGCCGTTTTCATTTTCTCCAGGGTCTGCTGCATCAACTCAACATCAATAGCACTACCGATGGCAGCAAACGATCGTTGCTTGTCTTCGTGGAAGAGCTTTTCCATGCCGATGGCCATGACGACATCGTACATGCCTGAGGCAACGTAGAGCCAGGCCAGGTGAAAAGCGGTAGCGGCACTGGCACAGGCATTCTCAGTGTTGATGACCGGAATACCACCGATGCCCATCTCGCGCAGCACCACCTGTCCACGGATGCATTCCTGCCCGGTGATCAGTCCAGCCATGGCATTTCCAACAGCCACAGCTTCCAGCGCGCTTTTGTCCACTGCTGCGTTGCGCAGCGCGCCTTCAACGGCTTCGCGGGCAAGGTCTTTCATGCTGCGATCGATGTGTTTCGTGAAGCGGGTCATGCCCGCACCAATGATAGCAACCTCTCTCATAAGTCTATGCCTCCCCAATTCAATGCTCTCTTCATCTAAACCACATTCCCCCTTGTTCCGCAAGGCGAATTTCGCCACTATGAGCCGTTGTGAACTTTGCGCTCATCCCTGTCAAGGCTCTTGCTTGGGGCAAAAGTCGGCTTTCTCCTCTCCTTTCTGCGACTGCCCGGCAGGCACTGTCACGAGCAATGTTGACCGATGTCTTGACCAACGCCCTCCGCTCGTCTGCCGTAGACCATGTCGTAGTTGTTTCTTCTGACTCTTCTCTTCTCTCACTCGCTCGCCAACTTGGTGCATTGGCGGTAGACGAAGAGTATCCGCGCGGATTAAACGGTGCGGTCAATGTCGGAACAGAGTTCTGCCTCAGGCAGAATGCAACCTGTCTGCTCGTTTTGCTGGCAGACCTTCCTTTGGTGACGACAGCAGATATTGATGCCCTTTTCTACCAAACGAAGGGCTCGCCTGAAGTCATGCTCGTGCCATGTAAAGAAGGAGAAGGGACGAATGCACTCCTGCGTGTCCCTCCTGTTGTGATTGCCCCCTGCTTCGGTGGTCCCAGCCTGGAAGCCCATCAGCAAGCTGCGCGTCGTCGGGGCATTGTCTGCCGAGTGATCGAGGTTCCACACATCGCCTTTGACCTCGACTCGGTCGAAGATCTCCAACGGTTTGCCGCTGAAGCGACAGATACCCAGACCTATCGAGTGCTGCGAGAAATGAGTGTGTGCACTCGGCCTACACCCAAGGAAAGGCAATAGCTCTCACGAAAACGCCCGAGTTGATGATGACTGGTGAGTTTCCAGATAGGGTGCATAACAAAACCTTGGCTTGGTGTGCACCGCGCAGTGTTCGTGCTTCGACGGGCTCAGCACGAACGGTAAATCCATAACGAATTCTGCCCCAACCCCGTTCACCCTGAGCTTGTCGAAGGGTGAACGGCAAATTTTCAGCTATCTCTCTGCGGAATTACCAGGAAATTGTTATGCACCCCTCCGAGTAGCGCCTCTGTACATTTCCTTTGCTGTCTTCTATGCTTACTCTGTACTTCGCATGGAGCAGCCACAGCTTGTTCTCATCACTGGACCGACGGCCACGGGAAAGACGGCGCTCGCTGTTGAGTTAGCCTCTTGCTATGACGCCGAAATCATCAGTGCCGACTCACGCCAGGTCTACCGCTATCTCGATATTGGCACGGCCAAGCCGACTACTGGGGAGCGGGCCGCAGTTCCTCATCACCTCTTAGATGTGGTCAATCCGGACGAGCGCTTCGATAGCGCGCGCTTTCGCACGCTTGCTCTGGCGGCTATTCCGGATATTCTCCAGCGTGGCAAATGTGTTTTCGTGGTCGGTGGCACCGGTCTCTACCTCCGTGCTTTGACTCGCGGTCTTTTTGTTGGGCCTCCGGCTAATCCGGTATTGCGCGCGCAATTGCAAGAACAGGAACAGAACGAAGGCAGAGGATTTCTCTACCAATGGCTCAGCAGAATCGACCCTGACGTTGCGGTGCGGTTGCACCCGAACGATACCGTGCGGTTAATTCGCGCCTTAGAAGTCTTTCTGCAAACTGGCACTCCGCTCAGCTATTGGCAACGGGCGCATGGCTTTCGCGAGCGGCCGTTCTCAACCTTAACCATCGGTTTAGTACTGGACCGGGAGACCTTAGCGTGCCGGATCACCCAGCGCTGTCGCCAGATGGTGGACAACGGTTTGGTCGACGAAGTACGCGGCTTATGGGAAAGGGGCTACGGACCAGAACTTCCTCTGTTACAAACGATCGGATATGCGCAAATTGGCGACATGTTGCAGGGGAGTTGCTCACTTGAGGGTGCCCTTGTCCAGATCGCCAAAGAAACACGGCATCTCGCGAAACGACAGCTCACCTGGTTGCGGGCTGAACCGGAGATCTGTTGGTTTGCTCCGTCTCAGAAACGAGAGATTGCGACAGCGATTGCAGGATTTTACCGGCATCCACACTTGTGACGTATGCTTGGGGATTAGACTGTGCAAACAATGTATTTGGACTTTGAGAAACCTTTTGTTGATATTGATAAGCGCCTCGATGGCCTGCGACGCCTGACCACGTGCTCGGAAGCTGAGGAAGCTGAGCGACTCAAGTTGGAAGAACAGTGCCGACAGCATGAGGCTCATATTTACGGTGCACTCTCCCCCTGGCAACGCGTTCAACTTTCGCGCCATGCCGACCGGCCGTATACGCTCGACTATATCGAGGGCTTGTGCTCTGAGTTCGTTGAACTCCACGGGGACCGGAATTTTGCGGATGATCCAGCGATCATCGGCGGGCTGGCTCGTTTCCGTGGGCGACCGGTAGTCGTGGTCGGTCATCAACGCGGTCGTACAGTCGCAGAGAAGGTCCGACGGAACTTTGGCATGCCACGACCTGAGGGGTATCGAAAAGCGCTACGACTTTTTCATCTGGCTGAGCGGTTCCATCGTCCTGTCCTTGCGTTTATCGATACGCAGGGAGCCTATCCTGGGATGGATGCGGAGGAGCGTGGTCAAGCTGAAGCAATCGCCCGGAACATTCGCGAAATGGCTGGTCTGCGGACGCCGGTGATTGTGGTTGTCATAGGGGAAGGCGGAAGCGGAGGAGCTTTGGCCTTAGGTGTTGGCGACCGGGTGTTGATGCAAGAAAATGCCTGCTATTCGGTGATTACTCCTGAAGGATGTGCGGCGATTCTCTACGGTGAACGGACGCCCGAACGGGCCACCTGGGCAGCCGAGGCACTCAAGGTGACCGCCGCTGATCTCCTGACCTTCGGAGTGATCGATGGCATTGTGCCAGAGCCGCTCGGTGGGGCACATCGCTATTCTGAGACTGCGATTGCGCTCGTGGGGGAAGCTGTCGCCCACCATCTCGCAGAACTCACCGCCCTGCCCCTCGACCAACTTTTGCTGCTGCGCTATGCTAAATTTCGGCGGATGGGCGAGAGCGCGTCAGTAGAAGAGGGGAAGAAGGTGAGAGAAGAATAACAGCGACGTAGACGGCGCAGGTGAATCATAGTAGAGAAACGGTTCGTGTCGCGGAAACATACCCCCCCCTCGCTTGCTTTGCTGCGCGAGCAGATTGATCGGACTGACTCGCAAATTCTGACACTCCTCAATCGTCGGGCGCGTCTGGCTGCTGCTATCGGCCGTGCCAAGCGGCACGATGGTGCGAGTGTCTATGTTCCTGGGCGCGAGCGTCAGATCTTTGCTCGTCTGGCCTCGCTCAACCAGGGCCCACTTCCCAATGAGGCGGTCCGAGCGATCTATCGCGAAATCATTTCCGCTGCACGGGCCTTGGAAGAACCCCTCCGTATTGCGTATTTAGGGCCAGAAGCGACCTATGCCCATATGGCAGCACGAGAGCAGTTCGGTTCACAAGCGGTGTTTGTCCCGGTTACGACGATCCCGCAAGTCTTTGCGGAGGTGGAACGTACGCACGTGGAGTACGGTGTTGTACCAATAGAAAATTCGAGTGAAGGGTCCGTGGCGATTACCCTGGATACGCTCGTTGGCTCCACCGTCGGTATTATTGCGGAGGTTTCCTTGGAGATCCGTCATTGCCTGCTCAGCCGTGCGACCCGCCTGGAACAGATCCGGCGGGTGTTGGCACACCCGCAGGCCCTCGCGCAGTGCCGACGGTGGCTGGCGGCTCACTTGGCAGGAGTCCCGACTGAAGAGGCAACCAGTAACGCGCGTGCTGCCGAATTGGCCCTCGCGGACGCGCACACCGCAGCGATTGCTGGCCGTGTGGCTGCCGAACATTACAAACTCAACGTGCTCGTGCCGGACATTCAAGATCAAGCCGCAAATTTTACGCGCTTTGCCGTGCTTGGACGTGAACGCCAACCGAGCTCGCCGACTGGCCGTGACAAAACGTCGCTGCTGCTCTCGGTGCGTGACGAAGTAGGCGCGCTCTACCGTGCGCTCAAACCTTTTGCCGAGAATGCGATCAGCCTGCTGCGCATTGAATCGCGCCCCCTCAAAGGTCGCCCGTGGGAATATCTTTTCTTCATCGATGTGGAGGGCCACGTACAGGATGACCCTCTTGCCCGTGCTCTGCACGAAATTGCACCTCACTGCGTGTTCGTTAAAGTGCTTGGCTCTTACGCCGTTGCTAACCAGACCTCTCTCACTCGGTAAGGACCCTATGGACATCAGCAAATACGTGCCCGAATGGATTCGCACCCTGACTCCCTATCAGCCTGGGAAACCGATTGAAGAATTGGAGCGGGAGTATGGTATTCACGACTCGATCAAGATTGCTTCAAACGAAAACCCGCTTGGCCCCTCGCCGCGAGCCGTGGCGGCAATCACCGCGGCCTTGCCACACCTGCATCGCTATCCCGATGGGGATGCGTTCTACCTCAAGCGACGGTTAGCGGAAAAGCTTGGGATCGATCGTTCACGGCTGATCATTGGCAATGGCTCGAACGAACTGATCGAAATGATCGTGCGCACCTTTCTCCGTGTCGGTGAAGCGGTCGTGGTTGGCAAGCACGCCTTTGCCATCTATCACCTGGTGACGCAAGCGGCGGGGGGACGGACGATTATCGTGCCGCACGACGGGTTCAAATTCGATCTCGAAGCGATGGCACAGGCCATTACGCCAGAAACCCGCATCGTGTTCCTGGATAACCCGAACAATCCGACAGGGACCATTTATAATCGGAGTGAGTGGGAAGCGTTTTTGCGCCAGGTCTCGCCTGACGTACTCATTGTGGTTGACGATGCGTACTTGGAGTTCGTCGATGATCCTGAGTATCCGAACTCGCTTGCGTATCACCGGGGCGATCGGCTGCTGGTGACGCTCCGGACATTCTCCAAGATTTGTGGGCTTGCCGGCGTGCGCGTGGGCTATGGGGTTTCGTCACCAGAGGTGATCGATGCACTGAACCGTATTCGTCAGCCATTCAACGTAAACACCCTGGCCCAGGTGGCAGCTCTGGCGGCCCTTGATGACGAGGAGCACATCCGCCGCACGAAAGAGAATAACCATCACGGGATGGCGTATCTGCGCCGGGAACTGGACCGCTTGGGTCTTGCATACGCGCCGAGTTGGGCAAACTTCCTGCTGGTCAAAGTTGGTGTGGGTACCTATGAACGTCTCTTGCCTGAAGGCGTGATCATTCGACCAATGGAAGGATACGGGTTCCCTGGCTATGCGCGCGTCAGTATCGGTATGCCGGCAGAGAATGAGCGGTTTATTGTGGCGATGGAGAAGCTCTTACAGAAAAAAGCTAAGAGCTAATGGCGGAGAGCTTCCTATGCTGTTCAATCGTCTTGTCATTGTTGGTGTTGGCTTGATTGGCGGCTCGTTGGGCCTTGCGGCTCGTGCGCGCGGACTCGTGCGTGAGGTCATCGGCTTTGGCCGTACGGAAGCAAATCTGCGCGTCGCCTTGGAGCGCGGCATTATCGATGCCTATACGTTTGATCCAGCTGAAGCCGCGCGGGGTACTGACCTGCTTCTGCTGGCGGTGCCGGTGGAAGCCATGCGGCACGTTACGGAACAGTTTATCCCTTTCCTTCCCGCCGGTTGTGTGGTGACTGATGCCGGCAGTGTGAAAGAACAGGTAGTGACTGTTATGGAAGAGATCCTGCCTGCTACGCTCCCATTTGTGGGAGCACACCCCATTGCCGGAACCGAGCAGGCAGGGGCGACTGCAGCCTTTGCCACACTGTTCGAGAAACGCCTCTGCATACTCACTCCCATCTCACGGACTGATCCCAACGCTCTGGCGTGCATCCGAGCTTTATGGGAAGGGGTCGGGATGAGAGTACAGGAGATGGACATGGTGACGCACGATCAGGTCCTGGCCCGGGTTAGCCATCTGCCCCACGTGATCGCCTTTAGCCTCATGAACGCGGCGCTGAATGCCCCTGTGGCTGGGGTTGATGTGCTGACCTATGCTGGCAGCGCGTTTGCAGATATGACCCGAGTAGCAGCAAGTCCGGTGGAGATGTGGCGAGACATTTGCCTGTCGAACCGTGGGGCCTTGTTACAGGCGCTTACCGAGTTCGAATGCGCGCTCGCCCAGATGAAAGCACACATTGCGAGTGGGGACGGTGAGGCGCTTGCGGTGTCTATCAGTCGCGCACGGGCGGAACGCCAACGTCTCACCCGGTTGCGGGAACCCTCATGAACGATAGCGTGCGTATTTGTCCAGCGCCTGCTGGCTTGTGTGGAACCCTGACGCTGCCAGGGGATAAATCGATTAGCCATCGAGCGGTGATGTTTGCTGCCATTGCCCAGGGCGAAAGCCACATTCTCAATTGCTCTGGTGGCGGAGACAACCGGAGCACGATCAGCGCGTTGCAAAAACTCGGGGTAGAGATTACGCGGATGGGGACTGAGATGCAGGTCAAAGGTCACGGGTGGAATGGCCTCCGCGCCCCCGCTGAGACAATAGACTGCGGGAATTCTGGCACCACCATGCGATTGCTCGCCGGTTTGTTGGTTGGCCGCCCTTTCGTCTCTCGTCTCGATGGAGATGCGTCATTGCGGAGCCGTCCGATGGGTCGGATTATGACGCCTCTTCGGGAAATGGGAGCGGAAATCTTCGCTGAAGGTGGAGAAGACCGTGCCCCGCTGCGGGTTGCAGGAAGGCGCTTGCACGGGATTCCCTATCGTAGTCCGGTGGCGAGTGCTCAGGTCAAGTCGGCACTCATCCTGGCGGGCCTCCAGGCGCATGGCCGCACGCAGGTGTGGGAACCGGTCCGTTCGCGTGACCATACGGAACGACTCCTCCCTGCTTTTGGTGGACGCTTGCATGTGGATGATACCGCAATCTCGCTTGAAGGAGGACAAGAACTGCACGCCTGTGACGTAGAGGTGCCAGGAGATCTCTCGTCTGCCGCATTTTTCATTGGGGCCGCATTAATTGTTCCTGGTTCTGAGTTGCACGTCCGTGCAGTTGGTCTCAATCCGACCCGCACGGGAGTACTCGACATCTTTCAAGCGATGGGAGGAACGCTCACTATCCTCAATCAGCGCGAGATCTGCGGTGAGCCCGTTGGCGACGTGAGCGTGCGCCCGAGTTTGCTGAACGGAGTGGAGATCAAGGGGGAGCTGGTCGTGCGTGCGATTGACGAACTGCCAGTCGTTGCTGTTGTTGCGGCATTTGCACGTGGGACGACAACGATCCGGGGAGCCCAAGAGCTCCGGGTCAAAGAAAGTGACCGCCTGCATGCGCTTGCGACCTCTTTGCTGGCCTTAGGAGCCAGGGTGACTGAATTACCGGATGGTTTAGTCATTGAAGGCGACGGTGGCTTGCGCGGAGGGCAGGTGCAGAGTTTTGCTGACCATCGTATCGCTATGGCGCTCTCCGTTGCCGGGCTAGCCGGAACTGGGGAGATGGTGCTAAAAGGGGTGGACAGTGTTGCTATCTCGTTTCCTGGTTTTTATAACCTCGTGCGAGATCTCACCGGGCCAACCGTCACACATCTATGAACACGGGACTTATCATCGCCGTTGATGGTCCATCCGGCGCGGGGAAAAGCTCGTCAAGCCGACTACTGGCCGAGCGCCTGGGGTACCGCTACGTTGATACCGGGGCATTATACCGGGCAGTCGGTCTGCTGGCTCTCGAGCAACAGGTGAGCGTTGAGGACTCGGATGCCTTAGCCGTGCTCTGCGAGGGCCTTGATTTGCGGTTCGTTTCTGGGCCAGAAGGGATGCGTCTCTTGCTGGGTGACCGTGATATTACTGCGGACATCCGTCGGCCGGAAGTGAGCCAGATGGCTTCTCAAGTGTCAGCCCAACCGATTGTACGCCAACGCCTGCTGATCTTACAGCGGGACCTGGGCAAAGGTGGGAGGGTGGTGATGGAAGGTCGTGATATCGGCACTGTGGTCTTTCCAGATGCCGATGTGAAATTTTACCTTGAAGCTTCGCCTGAAGAGCGAGGACGCCGGCGGTATGCTGAGTTACAGCAACAAGAGCAGTCGGAGAGTTTCGCTACGACGATCCAGGATATGGCTGAGCGCGACCAGCGGGACAGCGGGCGGACACACGCACCGCTGCGACGAGCCGCAGATGCGATGGTGGTGGACACTACGACGCTTACCCTGGCGGAAGTCGTCGAAATGTTGCTCCACTGGGTACGTGAGCAACCAAACGCCGATAGAAAAAGGAAAAACTAGCAGCGTAGCTCTTGCAACCTGGAAAGGAGGAGGGTATGGAAAAGCGAGGATCAGGGGGATTCGTAGGGGGTAAACCAGAAACATGGAACAAGACAAGGTAGAAACCGTCGCAACCGCACCGCAAGGAAGCAGGGGGCCGGGTGAAGATTTCGGCCAGATGTTTGAGGAAAGCCTTCGCTCGGTGAAACCCGGCGAGATCGTTCGTGGACGGGTCGTGAAGATCGGGCCGGAATTCGTCACGGTCGATATTGGCTACAAATCAGAAGGACATATCCCACTCTCTGAGTTTCGCCTGCGCGATGGCCGGATCGCGGTCAATGAAGGCGAGGAGATCGAAGTCTTTTTTGACGCGGCGGATGCCGATCAAGAAGGGATTGTTTTATCCCGCGCAAAGGCTGAACAATTCCGGGTATGGCGTGATATTGAGGAGGCCTATCTCCACAAAGGTGCGGTTGAGGGGTTGATTGTTGGCAAGGTGAAAGGAGGGCTGAAAGTCGATATTGGCGTACCAGCGTTCCTGCCAGGGTCGCACGTGGATCTCCGTCCGGTTCGTGACCTCGATCGTTTTCTTGGCAGAAAAAGTCAATTTGCTGTGCTCAAGTACAATCGTGCGCGCGCCAACGTCGTCGTGTCACGTCGCGCGGTGCTCGAGCAAGAACGTGATGTGCTGCGTGAAGAGACCTTGAAGTTGCTCGAAGAAGGAGTGATCCTCGAGGGGACGGTCAAGAACATCACCGACTATGGCTCCTTTGTCGATCTGGGTGGTATCGATGGGCTTTTACACATTACCGATATGTCGTGGGGCCGGATCGGGCACCCCTCAGAAATCGTGAATGTCGGCGAGAAGGTCAAGGTTGTCGTCTTGAAATATGACCCCGAGCGTGAGCGGGTATCGCTTGGCCTGAAACAGTTGATTCCTGACCCTTGGGACTCGGTCTTGGATCGCTACACTATCGGCGACCGTGTGCGGGGAAAAGTGGTGAGTCTGGCTGACTATGGTGCGTTTGTCGAATTAGAAAAGGGAGTTGAAGGGCTGCTGCACGTTTCTGAGATGTCATGGACGAAACGCATTACTCATCCCTCTAAAGTGCTTTCCGTTGGAGAGGAAACTGAGGTGGTGATCCTGGAAATCGACCCTGACCACCGCCGTATCTCACTGGGCTTGAAGCAGGTGGAACCTAACCCCTGGGAATTGGTCCGAGCCAATCATCCCGTTGGGAGTCGGATCCACGGCAAAGTAAAGAGTGTCACCGATTTCGGCATTTTTGTTGAAGTAGAAGAAGGCATAGACGGCCTGGTTCACATTTCTGACCTGCACTGGACTAAAAAAGTCAAGCACCCCTCAGAACTCTACAAGAAAGGCGATGAGGTAGACGCAATGGTGCTGGGTGTCGATGTGGAGAACGAACGGGTATCGTTAGGGATCAAACAGGCTGTGCCTGACCCCTGGACTACGTTACCGCAGCGCCATCCGGTTGGCACCCGTATCCAGGGTAAAGTCACCAGTGTGACGGATTTTGGTGTGTTCGTTGAGATCGAAGAAGGGATCGAAGGGCTCGTGCATATTTCGCAACTCTCGACAGAACGGGTAGAGAAGCCGTCGGCGTTATTTCAGGTTGGAAAGATGGTCGAGGCAGAAGTCCTCCATATCGATCCGCGTGAGCACAAGCTCGGGCTCAGTATTAAAGCCCTCCGCCGTAGCGAGGAACGCGCGGAAATGGAGGCGTACTTGCGGCGTGAGCGAGAAGAAGCCCGTTTTTCCTTTGAAGATATTTTGCGCGAGGAATTACGTCTTGACCGAGAGGAAGGGGAAGAAAAAAGCGGCCAGCGAAAGGTATAATAGGGAGAGAGCTGGTTCTGGTTTTTGCGGGGAGGAGAGCCTACAGTGACGAAGCGAGAACTAATTGAAGAAGTAGCCCAGCTTTATCCTCGCTTTTCGCGTCGGGACGCTGAGGTGATGGTGAACGCTGTGTTCGATAGCATGACCGATGCCTTGGCGCAGGGGGAACGCATAGAGATTCGGGGGTTTGGCAGCTTCATTGTCAGGCAACGCGCAGCGCGCGAAGGGCGCAATCCGCGCACCGGAACGCTCGTTTCCGTAGTCGCGAAAAAAGTGCCGCTCTTCAAGGTTGGGAAAGAACTCCGCCTACGAGTTGACGGTCAGCCTGTTGGAACGGGGAGGATGGTTGAGGAAGCTGAGGACAAAAAACGCGCATGAAGCTGCGGGGGACGCAACAACAGGACGGGGGAGACAAAGGAGTGCAGGTTCTCTGGGCACCGTGGCGGATGCGCTACATTGAAGAAGGAACAACGAACGAGTGTATTTTTTGCTCCTCCGCAGCACCGGAAGCACAGCGCCGCAATTTGATTCTCGCTGTCACCCCCTCTGCGCGGGTCATGCTGAATAAATATCCGTATAACAACGGCCACCTGCTTGTTGCGCCCTGTCGTCACACGGCACTGCTTGCCGATCTCCCCGAACATGAATATAACGATCTGATGGTTCTATTGCGCCGTACCCTCACGGTGATTGAGACAGCGTTGCACCCACACGGTGTGAATATTGGTCTCAATCTGGGGGCGTGCGCTGGTGCTGGGATCGTGGATCACCTCCACTGGCACATTGTGCCGCGTTGGCATGGTGATACGAACTTCATGCCAGTTATTGGTGAGGTCAAAGTCATGCCACAGCACCTAAGAGAGAGTTACGATCAACTCCGGCCCTTTTTCGCTGCGGCTCTACAGTCGGAGAGAGAAGGATCAGATCAGAGGTGAGCATTATCGTGCAACACGTGAAACCGAGTGAAACCATCCGTCATGAAATCCGCGTTTTAGGAGATCTGAAAAAAGCTGGATACCGTACCCTGCCAGTGCGTGAAGAAATGCGCGCGAACCTCTTGCGCATGCTCGCCGCTAGGGAGCGGATCTTGCCTGGTATTATCGGCTATGACGATACGGTTATCCCAGAGGTCGAAAATGCCATTCTTGCTGGCCATCACATGGTGTTCTTGGGCGAGCGAGGCCAGGCAAAATCTCGTGTCATTCGCGGGCTCACGTCGTTACTTGATGCGTATGTCCCGATTATTCGCGACGCGGAAATCCCTGAGGACCCCTTTGCACCGATTACCCCCTTCGGCAAACGCCTCGTGGCTGAGCGGGGCGATGATCTAGAGATCCGTTGGTTAGCGCGCGAAGACCGATACGCTGAGAAACTCGCGACCCCCGACGTTGCTGTCGCCGATTTGATTGGTGAGGTCGATCCGATTAAAGTCGCCGAAGGTCGCTACCTCGCCGATGAAGAGACCATTCATTATGGACTGATCCCCCGCACCAATCGCGGCATCTTCGCCATCAACGAACTCCCCGATTTGACCGAAAAAGTACAGGTTGGGCTCTTCAACTTGATGGAAGAAAAGGACGTGCAGATCAAAGGATTCAAAATCCGCTTGCTGCTCGACATTGTCATTGTTGCGAGCGCCAACCCTGAAGACTACACCAGCCGTGGCCGCATCATTACGCCGCTCAAAGACCGCTTCGATGTGCAGATCCGCACTCACTATCCCCGCTCGATCGAGCAAGAGATCGCCATTATGGATCAGGAGGCGACCTCCTTTCCCCGTGGGGAACTGGTCCTGCAGGTGCCACAGTTCCTCAAAGAAGTCATTGCCCAGTTGACGATGGAGGCGCGAGGGTCCAACGAGATCAACCAATCGTCTGGCGTCAGCGTGCGGATGACCATCAACAATCTCGAAAGCGCCCTGAGTAATGCAGAGAAGCGTGCGGTGCGGTTGGGAGAAAAAGAGGTCGTCCCGCGTATTAGTGACCTTCACGCGCTTTCTGCCTCGACCGCTGGGAAGATTGAGTTAGAGTACATGGGAGAAGACAAGCGGGAAGAGGAAATTATTGAGCGTCTGCTCAACCGCGCTATTGTCAAGGTGTTTGATCGGTATCTCAAGCTCGACGAGCTGAAACCCGTGATTGTCTATTTTAATAATGGATGGGGAATGCAGGTCTCTGACGGCATGTCTGCCACTGAGTATCTCGAAGACGTGCGCAGCGTCCCTGGTTTGAAGGAAAGCATCAAGATCTTAGGCGTGGAGGACAGCCCGGCTCAGGTTGCTTCGGCTGCTGAGTTCATTCTTGAGGGTCTCCACTTACACCAGAAGCTCAACAAAGAGCGCGAGGGCGGACGGTATAC
This sequence comes from uncultured Enterobacteriaceae bacterium, assembly GCA_964502465.1. Lineage (GTDB taxonomy): Bacteria > Desulfobacterota > Binatia > Bin18 > Bin18 > CAZCWX01. The sequence continues at coordinate 19,708 of CAZCWX010000626.1, forward strand.
CTACCGGGTGTAGTCGATGATTACCATACGTTACTCCCAATGGGATGGCAGCCAGCGGGTCCAACTGTCAGCGGACCAGCTCTTCGAGAAACTTGCTGACCATTTATCAGCCACAGATGATCTGCAACAAGCCATGGAATGGCTCATGCGTCAGGGGGTAGAGCAAGGAGACGAAAAACTCAAGGGGTTGGACGACCTGGTACGCGACCTGCGTGAGGAGATGCGTAAACGTTACCGCGATTTCAACCTGCGCTCCTCGCTCGAGGAAATCCAACAGCAGCTTGAAGACATTCTCAAGCAAGAAAAGCAGACCTTGACTGAACACCGCCCCCACAAATCCGACGTGGCAGCAAAAGAGCACTTCCTCGAGCATCTTCCCCAACGGCTGAGCGACCGCATGGAAAAACTCTCTCGTTATGAGTTTGAAGATGCTGACGCACAGCAAGCGTTCGATGAGCTGATGAAAGAGTTCAATAACATTCGCTCAATGGAAGACTTTCAGCGCCGCTACAAAGATCTGTTCAACGGACCGCAGCCACTCGACTATCAGCAGACCCGCGAGCTCATGGAAGAGATGCAGCAACTCCAGCAGATGGAGCAGAACCTGCTCTCCGGCCGTATGGACAACATTGATCCCAATGAGCTACGGGAACTCATGGGGCAGGGAACGTGGCAGGATTTCCAGAACCTGCAACAAATGCAATCGGTGCTGGAAGACGCTGGCTTTCTCGTACAGCGAGAGGGCCGGATGATGCTCTCACCAAAAGGAGTGCGTCGCATCGGGCAATTAGCCCTCCAAGATATCTACGCAAACTTGTTACGCGATCGTACTGGTGCGCACGCGACCGACCACAGGGGTGTTGCGGAGATCAAGGTCGATGAAACCCGGCCCTACGTATACGGTGATCCCATGCATCTCGATCTTGTGGGCACGCTCAAGAAATCACTGCTACGGACCGTGGGTGTCCCCATCAAAATGGGGCCAGAAGACTTTACGATCTTTGACACCGACCATACAACCACCAGTTCGACCGTCCTGCTGCTCGACATGAGTTGGTCGATGAGTTGGGAAGGACGGTTTGCTGCAGCTAAGAAAGTGGCCCTGGCGTTAGAGAGCCTCATCCGCACGCGGTACCCGCGCGATTATTTTTCGGTCGTCGGGTTCTTTACTCGTGCAGTCGAGCTCAAGATCAAGGATCTTCCTGAGGCAAGTTGGAACATGGGTGACCCGTTTACTAATTTACAGGATGGCATCCGCTTAGCCAGCGACCTGTTGCATCGCCATCCCGGCCACAATCAGAACATCATTGTCGTCACAGATGGACAACCCACCGCGTATTTTTCGCGCGGCCGGCTGTATTGTGAGTGGCCGTTGTCATTCGGTGGTATCAGTATGCGTGCGGCCCAAGAAACGTTGAGAGAGGTCGAACGTGCGACACAACGGCACATCACGATCAATACATTTATGCTTGACGACAGCCCGAGCCTGCGTGCATTTGTTGATAAGATGACTCAGATTAACCGTGGCCGAGCGTTCTACACACGCCCCGACCATCTTGGTGAGTATTTGCTCGTCGATTACGTGGCGCGCAAAAAAAAGAAGGTATGAGAAGCTGTTGAAAAATTCCTTAGAGCGTGTCTAAAAGTCGGTCTTCGTGCTTCGACAGGCTCAGCACAAACGGCAAATCCTCAACGATTTCCATACCTACCCCGTTCGCCCTGAGCTTGTCGAAGGGTGAACGCGTAGTTTTTCAACACCCTCTGAGAGGGGGACGATGGTCCTTTCTTTTCCTTCTTTCGGAGAGAGGTCTTTTGCCGGGTGTTACAGGGATTTGTCATTCCCGCGAAAGCGGGAATCCAGAAAGTCAAGAAAGACCAGGCTGTGAGAAAAAACCTGCCCTTGCGAGGGAGACCGAGGGGGTGAGTAACCCCCCCCTCCTCTACTCTTTCGTCAACTCACTTAACGCCTTCTGTTCGTCGGCGAGCATTTCGGCGAACGCTTCCGCTTCCAGGGCGCGGTAACGGTCGAGGGTCACCGCGACTTTTTCTTTCCCTTCGGTCTGCTCTAGCTCTGTGAGCTTCTCTGCCACCCAGGCGAGATGCCACTCTTCATCCGTGCGCATATCTTTCAGGACGTGCAGGGTGTCAAGGTCCACATCTGGGCGGGCGGCGTGTTCTTCGTAACGCTTGCCGGCCCGTTCTTCAACGACATAGGTGAGCGCTAGCAAGTCAAGCAGATTGGATGGAATCCCAGCTTTGCGGCGCAGATGACGATGATACCCGTCATCGATGCGCACGGGGTCACCGCCTAACGCACGAATCCGTTCAGTCCAGAGCCAGGCATGGTTCGTTTCATCGGCGAGATGACGGGTCAGTTTTTCCTGCAAATTGGGGTCTTCGGTGCGGTTGATGAGTCGCAGGATGAGATCCGCCCCGCGCAGCTCGGCATCGCGGTAATAGCTAAAAAGCAGAATGTTATAGGCTTTCTTGTCCATTATTTCCTCAGCCCTCTCAGCTTAGTTGCTCTAAGCATGAGACAAGATGTGCCAGAGTCGTGATCGAGAAATCCGGCATGGGATCAGAATCTACCAGGCTGACCCCTTTGCGGTTGATCCAGACGCTGTGGATGCCAGCATTGTGGGCGCCGCAAATGTCGTGCTGCAATGAATCACCAATATGAAGGGCTTCTTCTGGTTGACAGATGGCGGCTTCGAGAGCAGCGCGAAAAATAGCCTGGTCGGGTTTGCCACGAACAAACTCTCCACCGACGAATACTTGCTGAAAGAAAGGGATGAGCCCAGTCGCGTTCAGCTTTGCTCGTTGCATTCCCGGTGCGCCATTGGTGAGGACGCTCAGATGAAAACGGCCGGCGAGGGCGTGTAGCAGAGGCAGTGCATCTGGATATGGATGGCAGGTATGAAGGCGGTATCGCCAGTAGGTTTCGGCTGCTGCTCTTGCTACGGGAGGATCGTGCAGGCCCCAGAGCGCCAAGGTTTGGTGCCACACTGCTGCGAGCATCGACTCAGGCGTAGGGAGATGTCGAAGATAGCGGTCGAAATCCCCCCACGCCGTGTCTGAGAGTTTGCGGTAGCTTTCCGCCAGGCCAGCCATATTGAGTGCCGGCCACCGGTGACATACCACTTGGCATGCCTTGAACAAGGCCTCGTTAATCGAGTCACCATCATCAGCAAGGGTGCCATCGAAGTCGAAAAAAATAGCTTTCAGCATTTGCCGTCGTTAAGAGTAGAGTATAAACAGATTCCTATCAACTCGCTGATGAATGCTCAATCCTACGCCTCGACCACCTCGTTTTCCAGGGCGATGTCGTCTTCGTAGAACAGTTCTTCTCGGGACGTGTCTTTTTGGTGGGTACGTCGAGCAACTCGCCGTTGCGGTTGCCACGCACGCTCACGCCAGTGGCCAGTCGGCAACGGCTCATAAATACGGGTGTAATATGCTAACAGACTCTCTTTCGAGTCTGCTCGACCAAATAAAACGTCGCCGACCCGCAGCTCCCAGCCTGACCGTTCTTTCCCATCTGGACCAAATAACGAACAGGGGGAAAGGACTGGAGCCTTAGGGTCGCGCACCTCCTTCAGGTGTGACCCTTGGCGGTGCGCCTGTTGCGGTGCTCTTTTCGACCGCATACTCGTTACCGGTGTTGCAAGTGTTTTTTTTACTACCTGTGCTTTCTGTTTTTGCATGATGTTCACCCCCATCGACAGAGAATGTGTAGTGTTAATCTGGCGAAAATCTTGAGCAAATTCTTTGCCAGTTGCTGTTCGCAAGAAACCGCAAAAAGAGCACTCAGCAGACTATTTGGCAAACAGATCCGCATGTCTTTGATTTTCCAAAGAATCTGAGGAAGACCGCTAAGCACAGAATGCAGAAAAAGACCCGGGTGAACCGTCTGCAGAATTACCCTTTTCTACCACAAGTAGGAAGAAGAGGGGAGGCAAGTGTAGCTTTTTGTCTCTCACTGACAATTTCTTGACTCCGTTCAGTCTGTTTGAACCTGAGAAAACCTTTACTCGACTTCATCGCACAGATTCGGCACAATACAAAGAGTCATTTTCAAGGAGGGCCGAAAACTTCGGCCCTCCTTTGCTATCTTTGCGATCGTAAAGGAGAAGCCTTTTGCAGCATACCAATGCGCCTCGACGCGACGATATCCGCAATGTCGCTATTATTGCTCATGTCGATCATGGCAAGACCACGCTGATTGATGCGCTGTTGCGACAGAGCGGGATCTTTCACGCCAACGAACATCTGGTTGATCGGGTGATGGATTCATTCGCTTTGGAACGTGAGCGTGGGATCACCATTCTGGCAAAGAATGCAGCTATCACCTACCGTGGGGTGAAGATCAACTTTGTGGACACCCCAGGCCATGCAGACTTCGGTGGCGAAGTCGAGCGTTCTTTGGCAATGGTGGACGGAGTGATGTTACTCGTT
>CAZCWX010000627.1:0-7137 GCA_964502465.1 uncultured Enterobacteriaceae bacterium
TTCCATGTGCAGGCTGGGTCCGCACTCCCATTAGTCAAGCTTGACGAGGAGCCTGAAACAAAAGCCCTGCTCTGGCCGCTGCTCAGCGGGCCGCCAGTCTCTCACTTCTTGGCTGTGAAGCGACAGCGAGGACGTGTACGAGCGACTCTGCTGAGTCCTTCTCTGCAAGAAGCGGTTGCGGTCTAACAGTGTACCAGTCTTCTGTGGTTTGCTTTAGACGACACCGATTCTTATCCCTATGCTTTACGACAGTACCTCATCCCGCCTACTCAGGAGAACAACTTGTTCTTCCCGCAAAGCGTCTAATCCTTCTGGCGTGAACTCTTCGATGATCTGGGCGATCTGTGCCGCAGAATGCAAGTGCGGGACGAACACATAGTCCGCTCCTTGTTCGTATAATCTGAGCGCTTGCTGAATCCCTCCAGCGGTCACCACAACTTTCGCTGAAGGACAGAGGCGACGCACGTGCTGAAGCAATTTTGCGTTGGACGTGCCTTTGAGGATCGCGTCAGGAATCGTCGCCACAATCAACGCTGCATCGTGGAACTCAGCGTGTTTCAGCGTATCCATGTGAGAGATATCACCGTAGAGACAGCGAATACCGCGCCGTTGTAGCTCCCGATGGACAACCGGGTTAAAGTCAATCACCAAGGTTTCCTCGAGTACCGGGTGGCGCCTCTCGGCTGTACTCAATTGTTCAAATTCGTGCAGAATGGCACTGGCCTCGCGATAAAATCCCAGGAAGACTATCCGTACAGCTTTCTCTTCCTCGTGTCTAAGCTGTGCGTCTTGAGTATGGGAAATATCTGGGATGCGTAGACGCGTGAGCCAGCGGCTGCAGAGCTGATACAGCGCGTGGCTGGAGTTGATCATGTACGTCGATGCCGTCGAGGTGAGCGCAAAGATGAAAATAATTAACGACATCACGTGATCGTCGATGTGCCCGGCAGCAAGACCTAAGGACGCAATCACGAGCGAAAACTCACTGATCTGCGAAAGATTAATCGCCGGAAGCAGACTCACACGATGTCCATAGCGCATAACGGAGAGGAGCGGAAATACGGACAGGAAGCGGCTCGCTACCAGAAAGAGCGACGAGGCCACCGCAGTCAGCAGGATACCAAGGGTTGGCATGGGGATTTGCATGCCCAACGCCACAAAGAAGAGGGTGACGAAAAAGTCCCGAATGCTGGTAATTTTGGCTACAATATCCAGATTGTAGGGGAACGTCGAAAGCGCAATCCCCGCAATCAACGCTCCCATCTCTCGCGACAGCCCTGCATAATCAGCTCCTGCACAGACAAGGAAACACCAGGCCAGGGCCGAGACCAACATGAGTTCAGGCAGTTTGGCAATAGAATGAAATAGGGAGGGCAAGACATAGCGACTTGCGAGGAGGCTCACCGCTACCAACACCGCACCTTTCCCGAAAGAAGCAGCCAGGGGACCAAACTCTGGCTGTTGCAGGTTTGGTTGCAGTGCCAGTACCACAATCGCCCAGACGTCCTGGAAGATGAGAATCCCCAGGGTAATACGGCCCGGCAGGGTATCGAGTTCAAACTTGTCATAGAGCAGCTTGACGACGATCATCGTGCTGCTGAGCGCTGAGGTCACCGCCATGTAGCCGAGTCCAAACGGTCCGCCGACGGCTCCCTCTTGACCAATACGGAAGCCGAGCAGCGCGTAAAAGAAAAAGCCCAATGCTACACAAATCAAGAACTGCAGAATGCCGGTCACAATAACCGGCTTGCCCGAAGCACGCAGTTTCTTGAGATCCATTTCTAAGCCGATAATGAACAGCAGCAGGATCAAGCCGATCTCGGCGATCGCCTCAATCGTCTCTGGATCAGTAATCAACTGAAAGCCCACTTCCGGCCCAATCAACAGACCAGCAACGAGATAGGCGAGCAGAAGGGGTTGTTTAAGCTTGCTTGCGATCAACGCGCAGATTGCGGCGACAGCGACACACAGGCCGATACCGCCTAACAAATCACCATGAGAAACAGACGCTGGCGAGGAATTTTCCGCTACAAGAGAGAGCACGCCTTCAGCGTGGGACAGAACATCGCTCACAGGTTGCATACACCGCCCCACCCTGCAGATACAACTGTTTGGTCATCTACTGAGCAGAAAAGACAAAAGAAAGGGGGGTGAAGGCAGCACACAAGGTGCGTTCGATCAGGTGCGAGCGGTCTTTGAGCAAGAACAAACAAACCAACTGAAAGACGTAGCGTGATAAGGGGGCGAGCCGCTGGCCATGCCCCCACAGTGAGTCCTGCTGTGTGTTCTTGATTTGAGGTGCGAAAAAGGATTACGCCCGCGCTTCCGCCTCAGGCATAAACAATGAGAATGCCTGATTGTCTTGCAACACCGGTTTCACCTTTTCGGCAAACAGCCGCATGTTCTTCTCACAGGTTTTGTACGGCATGCCGCCGTAGCTAAACTGCCCCACAAAGTGGTCCATCCCCGTCTTGTTGCGGATCTCAGCGATCTTATCGAGGCATTGCTGTGGTGTACCAGCAACATGCAGACTGGCGAAGAACTCTACCGCCTTTGCCTTCACTGTCGGATCAGAGAATTTCGAGTACGTTTTCGCCATCTTGGCGTAAAACTCATACCCTTTCACCCCGGTCAGATGCCCATCAGAAAAGTGATAGTGCGCGTCGATGGAGTCGAACATGGCGCCCATGTAGACACGCGCGTCTTCGAGCGCTTCGTCGCCACTCTCGCGGACCGAGACGTTAATCAGACTAATCGGCGGCTTGGGGGTGAAACCGTTCGCTTGCGCTGTCGCTCGATACCGCTGCACATCCGCTACCGTCGTGTCCCAATCCTTTTGTGGGACGATGAGCACTCCAATACCGAGCTTCGCCATGATCTCAGCAGACTCCGGACTGACCGAGGAGGCATAGAGACGTTTTTCCGGGTGAGAGATCGGTCGTGGCCGAATGCTCATTTCTGGAATCTTGTAGAATTGCCCATCATAGGAGAACCGCTCCTTCGTGAGTGCGGTGATCACAATCTTTGCCGCCTCTTCAAAACGGGCGCGGGCTTCATCCATCGGGATGCGGAAGCCGTCGTATTCGACCGTGGCGGCACCACGACCGAACCCAAAGATCGTCCGCCCACCAGACAGGTTATCGAGGACAGACATTTCTTCCGCGACTCGTACCGGATCGTGCCACGGGAGGACAATCACTGCCGTGCCTAGTTGGATCTGTTTCGTGGCACCGGCGAAGTAAGTTAACAACTGGACAACATTCGGCACCATGGCGTAGCCGGTGAAGTGGTGTTCGACACTCCAGATGGAGTCGAATCCCAGCGGTTCAGCCAGTAAGCCAAGCCTGACGTCATCTTTGTAAATCTCGCCGTCCGGCTTCTCACCGACGTTTAACATAGAAATCGCGGTTCCGACTTTCATACAAGCCTCCTTTATTCCTCTCTGCAATGAAGTCAGAGGGTAATCTGAAAACGTAAAACATAATGAGTAATAGAGGCCCCCTCATCGTACGCTTTACGCTTTCCATTTCACGTATGACGTTTTCCGCCCAAGCAACACCTTCCTATCGTCTCCCACTGACCATATTGCGCACAGAGTAGAACTGTTTGGCTCGCCCCGGAGAAAACTCTCTCCGCACGACATAACAGTGCGTGAAGGTGGCATGTGGCTTTTGCACATTGAGTACCGTATTCCCAACGTGCAGAAAAACGTGCGCCCCAGCGTTGCGGGCATAGTCAACTTTCACGTAGGGCGCTTGCATAGCTTCTTCTGTCGCATAGCTCTCGGAATACTTGAGGAAGTCCTGCCCCAGACGGAACAGTTGACCTGTGCGGTCATACGCCGTCATCCACAGGGTCCAAAAAATCTCGGTATCAATAAAGATCAATTTATAGCCATAGGGATGATTCTCTTTCTTGGGTATCAATTCCAAGACATGCACTTCACGCGGCTCCCAGCGGGTTTTCTGCGGCACCCACAGGTTCGGCCCCCCAGCTTCCGGATGGGTCGGCACATTCACCGTGGCCAGCACCCACTTTTTGCCCAGATAGGCCCAGTTCTGTTCGTGTACTTTGCCGCCGAACCCCATGGCATCCTCACGGATAAAATCCATACCCATAGTTTCACTGGTACGCTCGGAGGATAACACGCGGCGAGGTTTGCGTTGCGAGGGGGTATACTGCCAACTGTCGTTCTCTTTATATGGGTCGGTATATTCGATCTGTAAGTTACGCGCTCCCGCCAGATCACGCGGGCTGCGGAACTCCATGATCGATTTGTACTTGACCCCCTCATAACCAGGGACCAGACAATACTCACCTTTGGCATATTCAGCTGTGGTCGAAACGAATTCCCACTGCCGGCTTAATGTCCCACCGACCCCTCGTCCCCAGGCAACCATGGGCATGAAGAAATCACTATGACCGGGTCGCCAGTACATGTTCCAAAAGACCTTCACCGCGGCTTGCGGATCATCTGGTTTGATCTCCGGAAATGGCCACCCTCCGCCGTTAAATCCGAGCAATGCTCCCTGATTATCAAGCTGGTAGTCGCTGACCATGCTCTTTCCCCAGTCAGCAGGAGGAGGATACGTTTCCTTGGCGGCAATCTCCATTTCCATGTCAGGAAAGAAGTAAAACTCCCAGGACGGCTGCGGCATGAATGGGCGAAGACGTTCGATGTCCTTGAACGTGAGACGCTCACCAGCCTGGAAAGCAGGAACGGCATCGCGATATTGCTCAAGCCAATCTCGTATTGCTTGGTAGCTGCGATCTGTTTCTGCCAGCGCTAGGGAAGCGCAGAACAGTCCGACAACGAACGAAAACAACACCTTCCGCAGAGTGCGGCAAAAGCGTGTTTGTGAGTGGTTGGCATTCCCCTGCATGTTATCCTCCTTTTGGTCAACGCGGCGGGGGTGGTGAGAGCGACCCTACAGCGCTTTTCGTTTGTGATGAATATACTCGTTACTGCTACTTTTCCCCTCACCCTGTCCCTCTCCCACAAGGGGAGAGGGAACCCAAGAATCGTCTCTTCATAACAAATGCAAGCCACTGTAGAGTCGCCCTGAGGAAAAAGGTGGGTGAGGCTGTTTCCCGCTAGCCACCAAAGTAACTGCGTGGATTATCCACCGTCATCGTGCGAATCGTGCCTTCGCTGACACCTGCCTTGCTCAGGGCTGGCAGGATGTTTTTCATAATGTGGGTGTAATTCCAATTGGGACACTTATCCATAAAATCTTGCCAGGCTTTTGTGACTCGCCCTAACCAGCAGTTTACCATATCATGTGACAGCATGATGCGATCATACCCCACAGCCAGCAGCCCAATCAGCGAAGCGAGGCGCATCTTATCTGAAGCGATAGTCTCAATGCCAAAGCGGTCGAAACCAATCCAGGCACCGCGATCCAAGATATCAAAGTAGTACCGCATGTCCCCAACGCCACAGGCATGACCAATCAAGACCCGATTAAAATCCACTCCTTCGTCAGCAAACACATCCAAAGTCTCACGACCAAATGGTCCCAATTCGTCATTGTGACAGAGAATCGGCGCGCCAGTGGCCTTGTGCGCACGCGCCGCAGCGCGCAGGCATTTCTCTTCATGAGGACCAATCTGCTTGGCCGTTTCTGTCATACCCGGAATCCCCCCAGTCGCGGTCTTGATGATCCCAGCCTTGATACCAGTGTTGCCAATGCCCTCGGTGAGTTCGTGCACGTATACCTCGGCAACGTCGTCCGCCGGCAGGCTACGGAAGTGCGGCGGGATCCCTAACGCCTCGTTGTAGAGGCCAGTCGCCATGATGACACGTACACCGGACTTGTCGGACACCTCAGCGGCAAATTCTGGATCGCGTCCGAGCTCCATGGGGCACGGATCAACAAATGACGAAACACCCAGCCCCTTAATCTCTTTGAGCTTCTCAGTCGCCTTCGCCACTTCACGCTTACGATCAAAGCCGTAATTGTCGAGTTCCCAGCCGGGAAATCCGGCGGTCAGATGTTCATGGATGAGGGTAAACCCAAGCTCTTCAGGGTTACACGGGCCTAACACAGAGTGAACAGTTGCCATACGACTCCTTTCTATAACGCTCTCAGCTATCAGCGGTCAGCCTTTCATTATTGGCCGAGAACTTATCTTTATCAATGTCTCTCTACTACCTCTATCTCAGCCACGGCGAGAAGTACAGAGTCTGCCACTGCGGGTTTCCCAACATCGCAGCAATACTGGGGGAACTCGCATATTTACAGCGATGTTATCGAATCCCTCCAAATACATCTGGATGCCTTGCGATCTGCTCTCTTAACTCTTGGTCGTAGCGAATTGCAATCACCCGATAGCCTCGATTCCTCAGCCCGTGCCTCGTCTCTTCATCCCGAGCTACTTGGCTTGGCTGATCGTGCACAGACCCATCGCAAAAGATGCAGATGTTCGGTGCGTAGAAAAAGTCTGGAATGCAGTTCGGTTCGGGAATCGCCTTTTGTGCCTCGTCTGGCAAACGATAGTGCTCAACTGCCAGAGCGTCGAGGAAGCAGCGTTCAAGGTCAGAACGAGAGTCAGTCAGCGAATGCAGCCATTCAATGAAGATACTCATATTCCACTCTCTGAGTATTTCTGCAAATGCTCAGCTGGACTCGAGCACCTGGCAGGTCAAGCCCGCGAACTGACGAAAGCCTCCATCGAAGGTGACCAATGTCAATCCGCTCGTCTGGGCATAGGCGGACAGATACGCATCCGTCCACAATTTGGGGGTGAATGTCCTTCCGCTGGTGAAGCGTTCAAATGCTGTATCAAGGCCTAACGGCTCGGTAGGGGCAAAATGCATCCGCTCATCTTCCAACAACCGGCGCCACAGCTCCCAGCACGCAGCAGTGTCCAGCACGTCTTCACGCATGACAGCCGGGTTGTTGAGCAGCCGCAGCAGGCGGGTTTGGGCAATGCGGCAGATCACGGCGTCCCCCGCCGTCACACTGTCGAGCCACTGTACTGCTGCAGCGTGAGACGCGTGACGATCGGTGGCCAGCGCTAAGGAGCCGAGCAGAAATAAGTTGATCGTTCTCATATTGTGGTGCAGGCGTCCCGCCTGCATTGTGAAGGGCAGGCCAGAGGCCCGCACCACAAGAATTGACCCAGTTATTCTTG
>CAZCWX010000628.1:0-8185 GCA_964502465.1 uncultured Enterobacteriaceae bacterium
ACCCCGTGTTCACCCTTCGACAAGCTCAGGGCGAACGGGTTAGGGATTTAATTCGTTGAAGCTTTTCCGTTCGTGCTGAGCCTGTCGAAGCACGAAGATCGACTTCTTAGACACGCTCTAAAGGCGCAAGGCATTGTCGAAGGAGAAGCATGCGGGACTGCTACAAACCTATCGGAGACGATCGATTAAAGAAATTCAGCGAGCGATCCGCAGTTACGAAAGACAGGTAGCGCTGCATAAACAGAAGCTCGCAACTCCAAAGGCATTCGTACGAGAGTGGGACTATTTGACAGTTCAGGAACAGCAAGGACTTATTACAAAATGGCAAAAAGATTTAGCACGCAATCAGGAACTAGCCGAGCTTATGCACAGCCTGTTGTACGAAAAAAGGCGACCAGGCCAATAGCAAGCGTAAAGTATAAATATTATTTGAACGACCTTGGTGAGATCATCAAAACCCGTGCGCTTGACGCCAAAACAGAGCGGACTAAAGAGCGGGAAGGATCACCAGAGTACCACTTTCAATGCGGCCGACTCGTGGCATTCAATGAAGTCATTTCTATTCTCCAGCAACAAGCTGAAGGCTTTGGGATCAACTTCGCGGATTTGAGTCTACACGACATCGATCCCGATCGTGACCTCGTTTAAAGGGGTCCTTCGACGATATCGTAATTTTAGTCTTGGATCCCCTGCATGAACATCCATCAGATCAGCTTGTCTTTATTCCGAGTCAAGAGAACCGCAGCACCTCCAGCCACCCCAAGAGCCACAAACGTATACACAAAGCCGAATATTCTGTATCCAACTCCAGGGGGCATGGGGTTCTTTGCATAGAAAAGAATGAGATTCAGTACGACATACGTCGCATAGGCATGCCCCATCGCCAGCGCAAAGCGCTTCATGTTCCAGATGCCCCACGCATACACGAGCAAAAAGAGGCCAAACAGGGGTCCAGCAATCATGTTCGCGGTCCCCGAAAGGCGCTCGCCAAAGAACACAAAGCCAGTTTGCTCGCCACCAAACTGAAACGGTTTCAACAGATTCGAGATTGCCAATAGTCCGAACGCGACCGCGAATACCCGCAGTGTTCGCTTGGCATCTTCTTCAGCCATACATACCCCCTATCCAGATTTCCTCTCCCTCTGTCAAACAGCCACGCTGAGGAAGTGTGAAGAGATGATCTCTCCCGTAGTCAGGTCCTCACCCTAACCCTCTCCCGCAGTGCGGGAGAGGGAGCACAATCACAGCAGCTCTTGTAACTCCGGCAACCGCTGACGTAACCGCTCCGCAGCATCGTCCGGCGCCATGTACGGTGGCCGGGCCGGTCCCATGTCAATTCCTGTCACGACTGAAGCCGTTACCTTTGTCGTGCCAAGGTGGCCAAGGGTCTCCTCTCCGCCACGCGGGAAACAGCGATTCAGCCGCCGCTGGATCTCCACTGCTTTGGCAATGTCGCCAGCACGAAACACTTGCTGGAGTTTTACCGCAGCGGGCACCGCAAAAACGTTAATGAACCCACCGGCAGCCCCGAGCATGAGTCCAGTAAGAAACGCCCGAAACGTTTGTAAAATCTTCACCCGACCACGCACCTCATCGTACAGGGCTTCGAGATGCTGGAGATCGGTCAACACTTCTTTGACGCCTACAATTCCAGGAATCCCACACAAACGCCCAAAAAATTTCGGGCTCATGTGAAATTTCGACAGCGCCGGGTTATGATAAACCACCACTGGCAGATGGCCAGCTTCGGTCACCATTTGATAGTGACGGTAGACCTCTTCTTCCCCGCAGCGCCAATAATACGGTGGGATCAATTGCTGGGCGTCGTAGCCCATCTCGCCGGCAATTTTGGCAAATTTTAGCGCTTCGAGGGTAGTCGCTCCTGAGGTCATTGCGACTGTTATGATGTTCGGATGTGTCCGCGCCTGGTCAAACGTGACCTCGAACGCCCTGACACGCTCGGCCTCGCTGAGATGGAGAAACTCTCCGATACTCGGGGTGGCCACAACTCCATTCGCGCCTTGCTGTATACACCAATCAACCTCGGCGCGGAGCGCACTCTCGTTGAGCTGGTACTCCTTGGTAAATGGGGTCACAAGCATGGCAATAATGCCGTGAATATCGCGGAGCATGAATTCCTCCTGTCAGAGCATTCGGCTATCAGCCCTCAGCTTTCAGCTTGAATAGGAAGCAAAACTGAGAGATCCGTCTGTTATTTCTTTTGCTGATCGCTGATTGCTGACAGCTCTTTTCTACATCAAACCAGACAATCGCCTGGCCAGTGCCGATCACCGACTCAGTGGCCTCTCGTGGCCGCCTTGTACGTTAATCCTCCTCTTCCCGTCCCAGGAATTGTCGGACCCGTTCCATCAACGGTTCTTTGTCATACACGTTGTAGAGCGCAGACGCCATCCGTACTGGATCGCCAAAGAAGAACCGCTCATAGAGCACCTGCCGACCACCGAACGCACTACACGCGATATCCCAGGCCAGGCGAAAGAGTTTCACCCGGTCTCGTGCATCCAGCTGGGCAACGACAAGATAGTGGTCGATATCGTCGCCAATCGGGCTGTCCAATGCCGACTGTGGCGGAATCATCATCAGCCCTGAGGAACTCAAGAGTTGCAGGATTTCGACCATGCGCGGATACATCTTCGGGAAGATGTTACGCGCGACATCCAACGGCGGTCGATGCGGACTCATCACGCCCCAGCGATCGATCGCTGCATCCGCTTCTCCGGCGCGGAGACACGCCTTCATCAGCTCGAGGTTGACAATACACTCCGCAATCTTTTCGTGTACGTGCGCGAATTCAGTGGCTCCGATAGCATCGACAATCAGACAGGCAACGCCAAGGAGAAACTCAGCCTTTGCAACATTCTTGACCACCACCTGGTGCATCATGTGCACAACCGCATTGGTCTCTGCAAACATTTTGTTACACAGGAACGGATCTGCCTTGAGAAACACCCGCTCCCAGGGCACCAACACCTCATCAAAAATGACAATCGCATCCATCTCTTCGAAACGTGAACCGAGCGGGTGATCAAATGATGAACGACCATAATCAAACGACTCGCGGCAAATATACTTGAGTCCAGGCGTATCAGAGGGAATGGCAAAGGCGAACGCGTATGGCGCCGTATCCGCTGCCGCTTTCAACACCGTCGAAGGGAATACGGCGATCTCATCCGACAACGGCCCCAGGGTCGCGAGAATGCGTGCTCCACGGATCACGATCCCCTGCTCGGTTTCTTTCACGATCCGCGCTGCGACCTCGGCACTGGGATGTCCGGTTGCGGTCAGCGCCCGGTTGGCTTGTGGGTTCACTAACGTGTGGGTGAGGCACAGGTCATGTTCTCGAATGTATGTGTAGTAATTCTGCACGTTCTCCGCAAAGCGCGGATCGTTCTCGGCATAGAAATCAGCTGCCGCAGCCTCTGCCATAATACTGACATTGAGATAGTCCGGGGACCGGCCCAGCATCCCACCGCTATACCGCGCCCAGTGCAACATCATTCGCGAGCGTCGTTGCAAATCATCAAGCGAACGCGGCGTGATGAATGACAGTCCAACCCGCTTGCCGCTCGTCGGCGACCGATAGGTCATCTCGTCCCGCAAGGCTGGATCGTGCTGCATATCGTACAGGTGGGCGACCGAGCGCGCACCGCGACGCAACGCGGGGTGAGCGGTCACATCGGAGAGCCGTTCATCGCCTAGCCAGATTTCAGTGCGACGTGCTTGCAATCCTTGTAAGTATTCGGCTCCGGTTCGTGCTGGCATGCGTTCTCCTTGGTAGCGGTCAGCTCTGAGCGATCAGCCTTCAGCTTTTCCTTTTTTGGCTGACTGCTGAGTGCTGATCGCTGAAAGCCTCTTAATACGGGACACACACAAACTTCGGTTCGGTATAAAACTCCAGGCTGTACCGGCCCCCTTCCCGGCCAATCCCACTCTCCCGCGCCCCACCAAACGGAGTCCGTAGATCGCGGAGAAAGAAGCTGTTGACCCACACCATACCAGTCTTCACTGCCCTGGCAACTCGCAGAGCGCGGTTCACATCTTGTGTCCAGATAAATCCTGCCAGGCCAAACAGCGTATCATTCGCCAGACGGATCGCTTCGGCCTCGTCCTGGAACCGCTGAACTGCAAGAACCGGTCCGAAAATTTCCTCGCGACCCACCCGCATCGTATTGGTCACTGCTTCAAAGACCGTAGGCAGCAGATAATTCCCTTGTTGCAAATCCGGCCCACCCGGGCGCTTGCCACCCGTAAGCAGCCGCGCGCCTTCATCGAGACCAGACCGGACGAAGCCTTCAACGCGTTCACGATGCTGGGCACTGATCAGCGGGCCAAAATCCGTCGTGGGATCAAGCGGATCACCAACCTTGAGCCGCTCGACTGCAGCAAGAAACCGTTCCATAAAACCGTCATACACGGCACTGTGTATAAGCAGACGCGAGCCAGCCACGCACGACTGCCCCTGGCTGCGAAAGATCGCGCGCACGGCGCCTTTCACCGCCATATCCACGTCAGCATCGGCAAAAATAATGTTCGGCGACTTGCCGCCAAGTTCCAAGGACACACGCTTCAGCGTATCAGCCGCGGCCCGCATAACACGCTTGCCAGTGGCCACGCCACCGGTAAACGAGAGGGCGTTGACCCCTGGGTGCGTAGACAGTGCAGCCCCAACTTCGCCAAACCCAGACAAAATGTTGAGCACCCCGGGCGGCAATTCCGCTGCTTGGGCGATTTCCCCCAATTTCAGCACACTCAAGGGCGCTAGCTCTGAGGGTTTCAGTACGGCTGTGCACCCCACCGCCAGGCAGGGAGCAAGCTTCCAGGTGCCGAGCATCATCGGCGAGTTCCAGGGAATGATAATGCCAGCGACGCCAAGGGGCTGGCGCATCGTCACGCTTAACAGATTGACATCGTGCCCGAGCGAATTGCTTTCACTCCAGTGGGCATCTTGGGTCCATTGCGACAAAGCATCGGCGAAGAAAGAGAAATTATTTGCTGCGCGTGGAATGTCGTGCCCGCCGCTCTCTTTGACCGGCTTGCCGACATCGAGACTTTCAATCCGCTCGAGTTCCGGGGCGTAGGAGACCAGGAACTCAGCGAAGCGTCGCAGCCGCTTTGCCCGCTCAGCGGTTGTCATTTTCGGCCAGGGACCTTCGTCGAACGCCTGGCGTGCCGCAGCCACAGCACGCTCGACATCCTCGACACCGGCCTCAGCGACTTCCACCAAGACTGTGTTATTCGCTGGATTCACAACCGGAAAGGTCTTCCCACTCGTGGCAGGAACATACTCCCCATCGATGAAGAGCTGAGCACGAAATCGCGGTTCCATACAGTTCTCACTCAAGGGACAGCAGGGCATGGATTCGTACGAGTAGACCGTATAATGCGTGCCAGCAGCCGTCCAGCAGGTCCCCAGAAGTCGCACCTAAATAAGTTGACCGTTCTTGTATTGTGGTGCAGGCCTCTGGCCTGCATCAAGCCAGGCAGGCGAGGACGCCTACACCACAAGCACTGCTCAAGTCATTCTTGCGTGGTTCTCAAACCACGATCCTGACCTGTTTCGTGGCTCAGGGACGGTTACTCACTCGGTTTCTTTTCGATCCGCGCGCCAAGTGCCTTGGCAGTTTCGGGCGGGAGGCCGGTAGGGTCAATCAACATGCCGTACACCTTGAGATTGTGGGTATGCGCCAGTTGATGCAGCGCAAAAGACGTTTGCATGGCACCGACACGGCCTTGTGCATCCTCCGCCGCGTTCACCGCCTCTTTGGTGAGCTTGAGCGCGAAGAGTGACTTACGGGCGATTTTTTGGGCCATGGCTAAGACCGCTTCCTGCAGTTGGTCACGCGGCACCACCTGGTTGACCATGCCAATGCGGTGGGCCTCGGTCGCCGAGATCCAGTCAGAGGTAAAGAGAAACTCTTTGGCCTTACGTGGCCCCATTTCCCAGGGATGGGCAAAGAATTCCACGCCATCGACACCGAAGCTGACGGTGGGATCGACAAATTCTGCATCCTCACTGGCAATGATAATGTCACAGGGCCAGATCAGCATCAGACCGCCAGCAACACAGCGGCCTTGCACGGCAGCGATCGTCGGCTTGGGAATGTTACGCCAGCGTTCACAAAAGCCGATATAGATTTCCTTCTCCCGTGCCATCTGCGCCTCGGCACCGGCACAGGTAAAGCCGCACCAGGTGCCGACCGTTTGATACTGCAGCATGTTCTGGTAGGAATTTGCTTCACGCAAATCATGCCCAGAAGAGAAATGCGGACCATTAGCGGCCAGGATGATGACTTTGATGTTATCGTCACGCGCCGCTACGTTAAAAGCATCGTTCAACTCATAGAGCAGCTTGGTGTCCTGCGCGTTACGGGTTTCTGGCCGGTTCAGCACGATGCGGGCCACCTGGGGAGCCGGGTTTTCATACAGTAGGGTGTCAAAACTTTCCATAAAACCTCCTCCTGTGCGTGTTGCAGAGAGACTGTGTGTGGATCTATAACAGACCCTATCCTCACAGAACAGACGGGCAAGGAAGGAAGCCCAGAAGTTCGACAACAGAAGGAGCCCAGGATGCCCTTTTCCTCACTGTTCTCCCGCCGCCAGTTCATGCGTGTGCTGGGAACCACGGCGGCAGGTCTCACTCTTCCCAGGATTCAACTTGTACGTGCTGCCTCGCCACAGCCCACGACCAGCAAGACTGACACAACTGACGATGCCGACGAAGTGTTGCGCGGTTTACTGGAAGGCAACGACCGTTTTGTCACAGGAGCACTGACACATCCACGTCGAAAGCCTGCAGACTTCACGCCACTCGCCGAGGGGCAGCGTCCTCAGGCTGTCATCGTGAGTTGTGCAGATTCTCGGGTTGTACCAGAGATTGTGTTCGATCAGGGAATCGGCGACCTGTTTGTGATTCGCGTCGCCGGGAACGTCATCAGCGGGGCCGGGGCTATCGTAACAGGCAGCATCGAGTATGCCGTGGCAGAGTTGGGAGTCCCACTCATCGTCGTGCTCGGGCACAGCCAATGCGGCGCAGTCAAAGCCGCGATCACGCACATCGACACCAACGATCCCCTCCCCGGCTCTCTCAACGATTTAGTCAACACGATAAAACCAGCGGTGATCAGAGCCAAAGACCAGCCTGGCGATTTACTTGAAAATGCCATCAAGGCGAACGTCCAGATTGGGGTCGAGCACTTACAGACCTCAGAACCGATCCTGGTCAATGCGCTCAAGCAGGGAAAGGTCAAAGTGGCAGGCGCGACGTATGACTTACGCAGTGGCCGTGTGACAGTCATCGTATAAGCCACACTCCCTGCTCACTCTCCATATTCTCTAGCGGTTTGCAGTTGCTTTTGGAGGGAGTACGAACGCTGTATCAACGGGATGTAGAACGAGGATACGGAGGCGTCTCCTTACCCTATGCCCTGGCACGAAAATATCCCCATGCTGCAAAGGAGTGGAGCTGGCAGTGGGTGTTCCCGGCTTCCAAACTTGCGACGGATCCCCGCTCGGGCCTGATCCGCCGCCACCATCTGCACGAGACCGTCTTGCAGAAGGCAGTCAGAGAAGCCTGTCGCAAGGTGGGGCTCACCAAGCACGCAGGCTGTCACACTTTTCGTCATTCTTTTGCGACTCACTTATTGGAAGATGGCTACGACATTCGCACCGTGCAGGAGTTGCTAGGCCACAAAGACGTCAATACCACGATGCTGTACACGCATGTGCTGAATCGTGGAGGACGAGGGGTATACAGTCCAGCCGACCGGCTCTAGGTATCGTGGAGGAGAGGAACATCGACCCATGCAGCGGGCTGATATCAGGCTATACGGCCACCGGAGACAATCCGGGGTATACGGCGGGCTGATATCGGGATACGCGGCCAAAGTGGCGGCCTTTGCTAGTGAGAAAAGACTTGACAAAGTCGGTGTTTCTGGTGGATAGTCCTTGAGATTGTGTGTGATTGTTTGTGTGAATGGCTATGGGGATATCCGGCCAGGGGGATGGCCGGATACTTACTAGTTGCACGAAACCGCTGCGCGGCGGCTTGTTGTTGTGAAAGGCTTGGAGATTTCCCCTCGTTCCCCTATCCGGTTAGCGTTCTTCTGAGGCTTGGCAACTTCCATACAAATGAGGCATGACCTCCACAAATACTGTGAGCGAAGTC
>CAZCWX010000629.1:0-4022 GCA_964502465.1 uncultured Enterobacteriaceae bacterium
AAAAAGTGGAGCTGGGGAGGGAAGATGCGACTGAGAAGCAGCATCCCGGGGTCTGAGCCGGTGACTGTATCCACTCTGGCTATCTGAAAGAGCCACTTCTGAAGCGATACGGAGAGAATATCTGGGCTGAGGCGACTGTAGCACTTACGGTCGAAGCGAGTACTACGAGCGTAATAAGATTGTTCCGTATTTTTCGTCTCATTGCTCCCCTCCTTAGTCTTGTATTTCGATTTAGTGAGGAAGATCATGGTCCACTGTTCTGCTCTTCTGCGATGCGCACGGATTGCACTTGCAAAATGCCATCGCGTACACGAAGCGAACCTTCAATTGTAATCGGCCGGTTATGCATCTCAGGACTTTGCAAGGCGGCTAAGGCCTCCCTTTCAGCAAGCAGTCGTAACCCAAGGCCAGAGACTTTACGCAGTTCTTCCTCCGCAGGGTATGCGGGAATGACTGGCTCGACACGGATGACTCGAAAGAGTTCTTGTTCGCCTGCGATCCACACCTGGAGTACTGGAAACGTGGAAGCAGGCGGATTTGGGGTTTTTTCTAAGGTTCCGGTAAGGCGGATCTCTGGCGCGGGTTGGACGGGGGCGCCAACATCAAAGTCTTGAGCGGCAATCTGCGGAAGGATAGTTACATTGAAAAAACATGTAGCGACAACGATAATAAACCGGTTCATTTCCTTCTGCCCCTCCCCTGGATGGACACTAGTTTACAGGAAGTGAGTTGCACTGTCGAATGTGTAGCATGTGGACAATGGGAAGCAAATGAGTATTGAGTAAAGGTCGCAGTTCGTTTAAGGGCTCACATCATATGGAGGATAGGGGATGGAGAGGGTGTTTCTGGCGTTTCTAAAGATGAATTATGCCGGTTTTAACGTGGGCGTCTTCCAGAGGGATTCGCAAAAGCATCGTTGAGGGTTTGTATAAAACTCCCTGTATCGGCCAATACTTTCTGAAGCATGTTTTGCGTTCTTTGATTCCACCCTAGCGGCTCGTTCTGGAAAACGCTGCGATAAGCACGAGTATTATGGTCGAAGGCCTTGATGAAATTTTCCAGGTACTCGTTGCCCTTCATTTCTCGACGTAGCTTGGTTGTCATCGAACGTGCGACTCGCTTACGGATGGAGAAGTGGATATACACGACGATGAGCAGCACAAGTGCAAGCCCAGTCCCCCAGAGCCATGGTTGTTGATTCCAATCTGGGAGGAGAGACATTATCGGTTCAGCCCATCCATTCCAGATGGCCAAGACGACCAATAGCGTGATAACTCCAAACACGAGACCATCGAGCCATAACACCTGAACTCGCCAGGTTCGTAGCAAACTCCGAAGCTTAGGGATGACTTTCTCCTGAAGGTCTTTTGTGTTCTGCTCTAGCGTACCGACAATACGGTACGCTCGTTCCTTGCTCACATCCTGTATGCGTGCATCGACATCCGCTAAGTCGGTGTCGCGCTTCGCCTCATAGCGAGTTCGCACATTTGGGTCTTCGATGGGGATCGCTGCTGACTTGCTAAAAATACGGAAAAAACGCCCAGCTGTGAGACCTTTTTGTGCTAGAGCTCTTTCCCATGATGCGACAACATCTTCTGCATTGTCCTCGCGTGCGGTCACATCTATTTGGTTTAAAATAAACAAAAATTTGTTAGAGTCCTTTCGGTGTATGGTTTCTTCCACGAGGTGCTGGAGGGTGTCGCGCATGGTCCCGGATTCCGGATGGCGCGCATCGAAAAAGACCAGCACCAGATCAGACAAGTCAATAATGTAGTTCGTGCTACGTAAAATAGCGGTCCGTTGTTCATCGGCGTCAAAGCCGGGACTATCAATAAAAATTTTCCCGCGGAGGAGTTCACTTGGACAGGTTTTCAACTGTAGATACGCATCAATGCGTTGCCCTTCGCCAGTTTCTACCTCATCGATCTCTTTGCTGATGCGGTAGAAGGGGAAGCGGGGATCGGCATCAAGGGCAGTTCCTGGAAGGACATGAATAGTGTTTTCTTTACTGTAACAGATGACTGTAAACTTATCATCGACTGCTTGGTTACCTGTCAGTTGAAGCTTATGGCCCAGGTAGTCATTTATAAACGTGGATTTCCCAGAAGAATAGATTCCCAAAACAGATATAATTGGCCACCAAGGAACGAGTCTGGTGTAGGAGTCACTCTCGCTGAAGAAACCAAGGCGGCGTGCTACGCGGTCAAGTTCACGATAGCTCTTCATTATTGAGACTAAGAGCGGATTTTCCTGTTGCAGGTATGTCTCGAGGCTTTGTAGGTGTTTATCGAGTTGTGAATGTTTGCGTAAGAACATTACCGCGGCCTTTCTCTCCTTTCCCGGGTGTTGGTGAGATCACTATTAGACCTCTGTTTTTGTGGGAAAGCTGGCGTTTTGGCTTAGCGTGGTGGCCTGCTGATGTCAATGAGGGAGGGGATATTGTCCTCTGGCGGTGATCAATTGCGAGCGATACATTTCCCCTTTAGCAACGCTCCCTCTTTTGCAGGGACTTTCTTTACATTCGGGTCCTTTCGGGACGATCTCAGCGAATTCGTGGCTCACTCAAAGGGGCACTTCCGCTTTGCGCCGCTGGCGCACGCGGAAGTGCCCCTCCTCGTTCGCTGGTTTTACGAATATAGGGTGTTTGGTTCTTTGGTGGTTAGATAGGAAGTTGTAGACCGGTACGAAAAGGAGGGGCGGTGCACAGGATTGTTCCTGCGCACTCGCGTAATCTCCTACGTACTATGGCGCGGCGTTTTGGCGACTTAGATTTCTGGGCGAATTGTGGATTAAGCACTTTCTAAAACTTGCTGCACCTCTGCATATTCTGGAAATCGCCCAGTTGCTTTCTTCGAGTAAATTTTTTTCTCGTTGGCGAATACTTCAAACCGACCATCGGCATAGGGGACAAGAGTAAGGTGGCGAATGCGCTGTTTGTACTTGGTGAGCAATTGTTCCGTCAGACTGACGGCCTCAGGCTCGTATCCTCATGCTGCACAATATTCAATACGGATCTCCATGACCATCTCCTTATCCAACAGCCCTCGGCGGGATTTCTACCAAGTACCACAGTGGTTGTAGCAAGACAACAAAAGAGAAGTGCGAGGCTTTACTTTCTTGTTATTCGTGGTTTATGCTCCAGCAAAGATCTGTAAGGAGGGTTCTATGAACTGGCGTGAACGTTGTGGAAACAAACTGATGTCAGCTCGGGATGCATTGAAACTCGTGCGCAACGGAGACACCGTGCAGGTGAACTGGCTCCACGCCACTCCTGTGACTTTGAGTGAGGCGCTTATGGCGCGCAAGCATGAATTGCGGGGTGTCAAGGTGTGCGCCATCGGACCGATTTTCGACTGGGATCAGCCAGAAATGGACCGGGCCTTTATTCTGCAAACCCCATATCTCGGAGTCACGACTCGCCCCCCCATGGCGAAAGGGAAGGTCGATTTCATTCCTGTTATGTATTATCGCCACAAGGAACTGCCGCCGGGGATGGAGTGTGATGTCTACCTCACGCCGGTCTCGCCGCCAGATAAACATGGCTATTGCAGCTTCGGCACAGGGTTATTCATGTCGAAAACAATGGTGGCTGCTGCGCGGGTGGTAATTGCCGAGGTGCATGAAGATTATATCCGTACTGGCGGTGAGAATTACATCCACGTGTCAGAAATCGCAGCTTTGGTTGAGCCGACAGTCCCGCCAGCCGCTCTTCCAGCGACGGCGCGTAACGAAGAAGAGGTGGCTGCCACTGAAATCATTTGCACTCTTGTGGCTAACGAGTTGATTAAAGATGGGGACACGGTTCAGATTGGCCTTGGCAGTGTGTCGTCGCCGCTCGCTCTGTACCTTGACAACAAAAATGATTTGGGCATTCACACTGAAGTCATTCCAGGTGGGGTGGCCCGATTAGTACAAAAAGGGGTCATCACGGGAAAATATAAAACAGTGAACCCAGGGAAAGTTGTGGCAAGTGGCGGCATCGGCGTTTTTCCAGATGAGCTAGAAATTATTGACGGCAACCC
>CAZCWX010000630.1:0-16747 GCA_964502465.1 uncultured Enterobacteriaceae bacterium
CTTTTTGCCTTCTCGGATATGGACGAAGCGGTGGCTGCTCTAGAAGCCATCAACGCGGATTATGTGCACCATGCCTATGCAGCCCGTGAGATTGCCGCGGAGTATTTTGCGGCTGATAAAGTACTGCAAAAGCTGCTGCAAGATGCGGGAGTAGAGTAAGCAAATTGCAACTTCTTCAAGCTGTCTAATGTAGACGTTACTTGCAAAGTAACAATCTGGCAGGAGTGTATGGCAAAACGTGTTATGATTACTGGTGCCATGGGGGGCACGGCATGGGGGTATGGTGGCCACACGTGGGCAGTGCTCCAATACCTTCTTGGATTCCGCCGTCTCGGCTGCGATACCTATTATGTCGAACTGCTCAAAGCAAAGGATTGTAAGGACGAGGATGGAAAACCTTCACCCTTTGCTGCCTCTGTTAACGCACGCTACTTCCGCGCGGTGATAGATCGTTTTGGATTAGCCGATCAGGCGGCATTGATCGAGCGAGAGGGCTCCGGCTATGTGGGGCTCTCTCCTGCCGCGATTGAAAAGCTCGCACCTGATATTGATCTCTTGGTGAACCGCTCAGGGCATTTTCAGCTCAAATCTGTGCTCGGGACGGTGCGCCGACGCCTGTATCTTGATGTGGATCCCGGGTACACGCAGATCTGGCAAGAGCAATACGGCGTCGACATGAACCTGCGCGGCCATGATGTGTACGTCACAGTCGGGTTGAATCTGGGCGCCCCGGACTGTCCACTTCCAACTTGCGGGCTACGCTGGGAGACGACCCTGCCTCCGGTCGTCCTTACCGAGTGGGCGACTACCAGCCCGCCTGGTGCAGCGTACTCTACAGTCGCAGATTGGCGCGGGTATAATCCGGTGGAATGGCGCGGCGTTTGGTACGGCCAGAAGGCGGAAGAATTTTTGCGCGTGCTTAAGTTGCCCCATTGCATATCTGTCCCATTAGAAATCTGCCTGAGTATTCATCCTAACGAGCCGGATCGAGGTAAACTGGAGCAGCACGGTTGGCGCCTTGTTCCCCCGCGGGACCATATTGCAACTCCCGATATGTATCGGGATTATATCTCTGGCGCGCGTGGCGAGTTCACGGTCGTGAAGCATGGGTACGCGGCTGGCCGCACCGGCTGGTTTAGTGATCGCAGCGCGTGTTATTTGGCCGCTGGGAGACCAGTGATTGTGCAAGACACGGGTATCAGCTCGTATGTCCCAACCGGGGCAGGGTTGCTCACCTTCACTGACCTCAGTAGTGCAGCGGACGCGGTCAACCAAGCCGAGCATGACTACGCCCAACATGCTGCCGCTGCCGCCGCCTTTGCACGAGAGCATCTGGATTCAGATCGTGTCCTGACCCGCCTCTTGCAGTTAGCGGGGCTGTAAGTCCCGAAGAGAGAAAAATGGCCTTTGTCGGCTCTCTGGTGCTCTCTGCACCAGTGCATCAAAGAGGAACAACAACGTGTCCATGTGGGGCGAACCGCCGTTCAATTATCTCGTGTACCCATGCAGAAGAGCTTGAAGAGCAGGACAAGGAGCACCAATTCTTTGTCCCCAAGGCTGGGCCAACGTGATAAAGTAGAAGAGCAAGGGGCTGCTGCGCCTCTCTGCAAGGAGGGAACAAGTGGTGTATGCAATCCGTGACAGGACGCTGGTGCTTGTGGTTTTCGGGCTTCTTGCCGGAATAACCCTTGCTGGCTGGTTCGTACTTCGGGACGGGCTCGTTTGGATTGTCGGCGGTCTCAGCAGCCTTCTTGTGGGGGGAGGGTTCATACTTTACGTCCGGCAGGCCGAAGAGATCTCCCGGCTCTTCGCCACACAAGAGGATCTTCGCCGCCGGATTGAGGACCACTACCGCCAGCTTCAGGTCCTCCTCTGGCTCACGTCAGTCCTCAAGGTGAGGCTTCCCTTATCTTCTATGGGCGGCTTCCCGATCGAACCTGACATGGCAGTACTTCTCTTTCGGACGGTGAGAGAAAAGAAACCCCGCCTTATCGTTGAGCTTGGTTCTGGAGTCTCCACAGTCCTGATTGGTTATCTTCTTGAGGAACAAGGTGGAGGTCGATTGGTTTCCTTCGACGATAATGAGTGGTATTGGCGAGAGACCGAACGAGATATTCGATCCCATGGGCTTGGTGACGTGGTAGAAGTCCGTCTCGCTCCCCTGAAAGAGGTTTCCTTCAGAGGTCAGACTTGGCTGTGGTACGATCCGGGTACGCTCAGCGACTTACGGGACATTGACTTGCTGATCATCGACGGGCCGCCAGGGGGGTACCAGGAGCTCTCCCGTTATCCTGCGCTCCCGGTGCTCTTTGACTCCCTCGCCAAGGACGCCCTTGTTGTTCTCGATGACGCCAAGCGCCCCGACGAGCGGAAGATACTCGATCTCTGGGCGAGCGAGTTTCCGAGCTGCGCCATTAAGGCTGTCGACACTCTGACTGGGGCGGCGGTTCTGAAGAAGGGATAACCCTAGAAGGGGTAAGAGCCATGTTAATCTCGTGCTGCCCTACGTGGAGAACTGGGCTCACGAGAGTGGGTTTGCACTCAAATAGGTCCAGGAAAAGTAGGTAGGCTTGGGAGGATGAGAGCATACGCGTTGTATTTGCATACCCGTGGTCATGCTTTCAACGGCCCATTGTTCTTGACCTGTGTACCCCGCTCGCTCAGCGTACGCTGTGACGGCTCTGTATCGCGAGAAAACTTTATCTGTGTATCACCTTAACGATTTGCACAGGCCACCATCTTGATAAGAGGAGAAATACGATGACGCTGTTACCAGACCGTTTACGTGAGGTGTGGGGCGAGGTGACCGCTGGCCGCTTAGGTCAGGAGGCTACCATGGACGAGCAGGAACGGCTGCTTGCCAACTACCGGACAGAGTGGCGCAGGGCGCTTTTGTGGAACGGTGAGGAGGACCTCCGTGCCAGCCTGCTCCGTGAGATTGCCTCCTACTATGGCATCGCTGATCTCGCCGAGGTTGAGTATCATTGCACCCACGCGGTGGAAATCATGCGACACGAGTGGGAGAAAAAGATTGATCCTGGACAGCGTGCCAGCATCGAAAGCTTCTATGAGAGCGCGATAATGGTATACGACTTGATGGGCTGGCATTCTTTGCGGGACGATACTGGACCGCTTGCGTATGTCATTGGTCTAGAGATCGCACGGATGCACGGCGTGCAGGTGTGCCTCGATTTCGGTTCTGGAGTCGGCTCTGGTGCGTTGTTGTTTGTCCGTGCGGGATTAGAGATGACCCTCGCTGATATTTCGACCTCACTGCTCGACTTCGCCCGCTGGCGGTTTGCTCGACGTGGTCTGCCTGCTCGGTTTCTTGACTTGAATCAAGTTCCGCTGCCGAAAGCTGAGTTTGACATGATTTTGGCTATGGACGTGTTTGAACATCTTGTCGATCCAGTGGAAACAGTCGAACGCCTGTGGCAGGCATTAAAACCCGGAGGTCTCCTCTTCGCCCGTATCCATGCAGAAGAGGATGCAGGTCGTCCACAGCACATCGTGCGAGACTTTGGCCCTACCTTCGCTCGTATGCATGAACTCGGACTTGTCCAGACTTGGCAAGATACCTGGCTTTGGGGCCACCAGTTGTTTCAGAAACGAATGAATTGACGGTGCTAGCAAGACAGGAGCGCAACGATGCTATAGATGCTATAGTCAATCCGCTATGACTGTTGGGAGGCGGTGGACAGTGCGGGGCCGTGGCGGGCGCGAGGTCTATCTGACTAACGAACGATGGGAACATATTATTGACCCGTATGATCACCCGGAAATGGCGGCGTATGAAGAACAACTGAAAGAGACGATCCAGAGCGGCACTCGACAACAAGACCCTTTGAACCCACTAAAATACCGGTACGCGAGAGCATTTGCCGGTTTGGCTGAAGACAACACGCATATCGTTGCGATTGTAATATTTAGATTCATCGAAGACGAAACCGGCCGACTTGTTCCAAACAATTACGTCACTATAGCTTATCAGAAAGCGATCAGGTGACACGATGGCTCCCCCAACTTTCCGCTATGACGAAACTAGCGACACTCTGTATATCTCATTCGCGCCCGGCGAAAATGCGACAGGAATCGAACTGAACGAGCATATCCTGCTCCGGATTAATAAAGCTGAGCGCCGGGCGGTCGGATTGACGATCTTTGAGTACTCGTTGCTCGCTCAACTCACTGAAATCGGCCCGCGC
The DNA here is from genome assembly GCA_964502465.1 of uncultured Enterobacteriaceae bacterium. GTDB lineage: Bacteria > Desulfobacterota > Binatia > Bin18 > Bin18 > CAZCWX01. Next base: position 4,206 of record CAZCWX010000630.1, read on the forward strand.
AGTTTCCCACTGAGCGGGCTCGCACAATTATCGAGAGAACTGCAAGAATTAGTGCTGGAGATCGCACGACGCCCGCCGGTAAGTGATTTTTTAGCATTGTCTGCTTATACACCTTCGGCTGCTGAGACGGTCCCGATCACGTCATTGCGACCTCTGCCCACAGCGGCTTAGTCTAGCCACGCTTGGTTGAGCCTTCGCCTTTACTGTTTTTTTAACGTCTTTCTGAAGGTGTAAGAATTGTCGAATGTCCCCTTTAAATCTTGTACTTCTGCAAGAGGTTGCGCGCGATCACCAGCTTCTGGATCTCGCTTGTCCCTTCACCGATGATCATCAATGGCGCGTCGCGATAAAATCGCTCGACCGGAAACTCTTGTGTGTAGCCATACCCGCCTAGTACTCGCATCGCCTCTAAGGCGACTTCCTCACACGACTCTGACGCAAATAGTTTGGCCATGCCGGCTTCAAGATCACAACGTTCGCCACGATCTTTCTTGGTCGCCGCTTGGTAGACAAGCAGACGCGACGCCTCAATCTTGGTGGCCATATCTGCCAGTTTGAGTTGAATCGCTTGGTGCTCGCAGATGGGCTTGCCGAAGGTTTCACGTTGCTGCGAATAACGGATTGCCTCCTCAAAGGCAGCCTGAGCGACGCCAACCGCACGTGCAGCAACGTTGATACGGCCAACCTCTAACCCACTCATCACTTGCTTGAAGCCTTCGCCTTCTTTCCCGCCAATGAGGCTGGAGACCGGGGCAGGAAAATCTTCGAACGCAAGTTCACAGGTGTCGAGTCCTTTATATCCGAGCTTCTTAATGTCGCGGCTTACTGTAAGACCAGGGGCACCTTTCTCAGCCGCGAATAAACTGATGCCTTTATACGGGGGCTCTGCAGTTGGATCAGTCTTGGCTGCGACGGCCAGGATATTCCCGTGACGGCCGTTGGTAATAAACATTTTGGTGCCGTTGATGAGGTAGACATCGCCGCGTTTCTTTGCGGTCGTGCGGATACGTTGCACGTCACTGCCCGCGTGTGGTTCAGTTAGCGCAAGCCCACCACGTTTTTCCCCTTTGGCCATGGCCGGGAGGAGTCGGCGCTTTTGTTCCTCGGTGGCATGTTGTGCCAGGATATAAGCGAAAAGCAGGTGAGAATTGAGAATACCGGTGAGACTCATCCAGCCCCGGCAGATCTCTTCAATGATCATCGCGTAGGTGGTGAACGATAACCCCATGCCACCATACTCGACAGGAATAATCGCACCGAACAACCCGAGCGCTTTCATGCGCTCAACCAGCGCATGAGGGTATTCGTCTCGATGTTCCATCTCACTGGCTACGGGTTTCACCTCGCGCTCGACAAAGCGACGAATGGTGGTCAGGATCTGTTGTTGCTCTTCGCTGAGAGTAAGCATTGTTGTTATCCTTCCTGCCTCAGGCTGGCCTCAATTCTCCAGCTTTCCAGCAAGAGATCAAGGCGTGCTGCTGCACCCTGGTCACAGTTGAAGAAAGCCGGTAAGTAGAAAGGCGTAAGGCTGTAGGCTAAAGAATTCCCTTACGCCTAGAGACTGTGGCCTGTAACGTATTCTACTTTTGCTGAAAGCTGATTCCTGATAGCTAAGAGATCACAATGGCACTGACCCCCCTCATGGAGCAATACCTCGTGACCAAGCGGCAGTATCCGGATGCAGTCGTCTTCTTCCGTCTTGGCGACTTCTATGAGATTTTCTTCGACGATGCACGGGAAGTCGCCGCCCTCCTGGACCTCACGCTCACGGCCCGTGATGGCGGAGAGGGAAAGGTGCCAATGTGTGGCGTGCCGCACCATGCCATCCAGAATTATATCGCCCGCTTAGTGAAAGCGGGGAAAAAAGTGGCGATCTGCGATCAGGTTGAGGATCCCAAAACCGCCAAAGGCTTGGTCAGGCGTGAGGTGACTCGGGTAGTCACGCCTTCGACCTTTATTGAAAATGATGCAGATCCCAGTAGCCCCATACTCCTCGGTCTCTCACGGACAGTACCCCAGTGGGGGCTCGCCTTGTTGGAACCGAACACTGGCTCGTTTACTTTTTGGCAGGAAACCGACGAGACCCTTACTGAAGCACTGGAGCGTATTGCGCCGAGTGAAATTGTCACGACGAAGAGTGTCGCTGCCTTACCGTTCCTGGCTAGATATGGCGAGATGCGCGCCAACGTGGTGATGACTCGCTTCGATGACTGGCACGGCGCGTACGAGGACTGTGTCGCCTATATTAAGGCGTTCTTTGGTCTGGACTCCCTCCGCGCCTTAGAACTGCAAATGCCAACCACCATTGCGGTCGCTCTGGTGCTCAGGTTCCTCCAGAGTCACCTGCAAACGGGTTTGCCACACATCAACGTGCCGAAACATCGACAGGTTGGCTCGACCATGCTGTTGGGACCAGTCGTGGAACGGAGTCTTGAGCTTTTTCGCCCGGCAAATCCAGAGTACCGGGGAAAGACCCTGCTCGACGTGCTCGACGAAACGCTCACGCCCATGGGTGGCCGACTGTTACAGCGTTGGATGCGCGAACCCGCGCTTTCATTGACGGCGATCGCAGCACGGCACGATGCCGTAGAGGAGTTCGTGAATCATCCGGCGGTTTTGGACTCCCTGCGTGAAGCGCTCTCGCCGTTGCGAGATCTTGAGCGACTTGCGGCGCGGTTTAGCTGTCGAGTGGCGACTCCCAAGGATGCCGCAGCGCTGCGCGACTCCCTCGCTCGGGTGCCGGCGTTAGTGCAGGCGCTGACATCAAGCGACGCGCCTCTGCTCGTCACTCAACATGACCAGTTGACGATCGATCTCTCGATCGTGCGAACCACCCTGGAGCGTGCGCTGGTTGATATCCCGCCTCTGCACTTGCGGGAAGGCGGCGCCTTTGCGCAGGGATACCACCCTGAACTTGACCGCCTCCGTTCCCTGGCTACCGATGCCAAGCAATGGCTTGCGGCCTTGCAGGCACGGGAGATTACCCGAACCGGTATTCCCTCGCTGAAAGTCAGCTACAACCGCGTGTTTGGCTATTACCTCGAAGTCTCTAATACCCACTTAACGAAAGTACCACCGGACTACACTCGCAAGCAGACGCTTGCCAATGCCGAGCGCTTTGTCACGCCTGAATTAAAGGATTACGAAGAACAGATTTTACATGCTCAAGAACGCGCGGTCGCACTGGAGCAAGAGCTGTTCGATCAGCTCTGTGCTTTAGTGCTGGAACATTTACGCATGATCCAGGCGGTGGCGAGCGCCATCGCGCAGGTCGATGTGCTGGCGTGCTTCGCCTGGGTAGCGCTCCACCAACAATATATTCGGCCAGAGGTGACTGAAGAGCCAGTGTTGCAAATCACTGGGGGGCGACATCCAGTAGTGGAACTCTTGCTCGGTCGCAATAAGTTCGTGGAGAACGACATCCTGTTAAACCGCGAGACCCAGCAACTGCTCTTACTGACCGCGCCCAATATGAGTGGGAAGTCAGTCTATCTGCGTCAGACGGCGATTATTGTCTTGCTGGCGCAGATCGGTTCGTTCGTTCCCGCTCAACAGGCGCGGATTGGCATTGTGGACCGTATTTTTACTCGCATTGGCGCCTCAGATAATCTGGCGCTGGGAGAGAGTACCTTTGCGGTGGAGATGATCGAGACCGCCCAAATCCTCAACTACGCCACCCCTCGCAGTCTGCTCTTGCTCGACGAGATCGGCCGTGGCACGTCCACCTCGGATGGATTGTCCATAGCACGAGCGATTATTGAGTTTCTTATCGATCCGGACGGGCCGCGACCACGCGCGTTGTTTGCTACCCATTTCCATGAACTCACCGAGTTACAGCGGCTCTTGCCGGGCGTTGCCAATTACACCTTTGCCGTGCGGGAGTGGGAAGGAGAAGTCATCTTTTTGTACAAGGTGATTCCTGGTGCTGCTGATCAATCCTACGGTATCCATGTTGCGAAGCTGGCTGGATTACCGGCAGTTGTGACTGCTCGTGCCCAGGAAATCTTGAAGGATCTGGAAGAGCGTGGGGTGAATATTATCCGGCCAGCCAAACGCATCCGCACGCGTGGAGTCAGAACAGTCCTATCCGAAAATCCGGCGCAACTTGGGCTCTTTCGCAATATGCAGAACTCTTAAGACGGAGCATATAACACGGAACAGATAGTGAGTCGTTTGGTTGTCTCCTTTTTGTGTTTTCTATATTCCGCATTCCACATTCCGCATTATATTATGGGCCGTATTCATCTTCTTGACCCTCAGACTATCGAGCAGATTCGTGCCGGCGAGGTGATCGAACGGCCGGCTTCGATCGTCAAAGAACTGGTGGAAAACGCCATCGACGCTGGGGCCCGAACTATCAGCGTTCATATCGTCAACGGCGGCATCAGCGAAATTGTCGTTCAGGATGATGGCGAGGGCATGAGTTCTGAGGATGCGCGACTTGCGGTCCAGCGTCATGCGACGAGTAAAATCTCTCGGAGTGCTGATTTATTTGCCCTCTCAACGCTGGGGTTTCGGGGTGAAGCGTTGGCAAGCATCGCGGCGGTGACCCACCTGGACCTGCTCACCCGTATCCCTGAAGCAGTCGAAGGCGTACGTGTGAAGGTGATAGGTGGTGCGCCGGCCGAGGTTGCTCCTGCTGCTGCGCCACCAGGAACAACGCTCACAGTACGTCACCTGTTCTTTAATACGCCGCCGCGCCGGGCATTTCTCAAGTCTCCGACGACCGAAGGCCACCAGATTGAGGAAATGTTGGTCGGTCTTGCGCTGTCGCGGCCAGAGATTCGCTTGCGGTTTTCCTGGGATCAGCGAGAGGTCTTCGATGCGCTGCCTCAAGAGAGCCTCCCTCAGCGAGTAAAGGCCGTGTTGGGGAAAGACTGGGCACAGGGGTTCATCGCCCTTTCCAGTGAGGACGAGAAGGAAACTGACGAGGGGATCAGGGCGACTGGCCTCATTGGGCCACCAGATCGGCATAAGAACACCCGAACGGCGCAGTATTTCTTCGTCAACCGGAGATCAGTCAAAAGCCAGGCGTTGTCGTTTGCTTTGAGCCGTGGGTACGGAGAACTGTTGCCGGCTGGTCGCTTTCCGATGGGAGTGGTGTTTCTCACTGTTCTGCCTCATACGGTGGATGTCAATGTGCACCCGACTAAGCGTGAAGTGAAGTTTCAAGACGAGCGTGCAGTGCTGCACGTGCTCGTCCAACGAGTCCGCCATGCTCTCGATCAGGCGAACCTTTTCAAGGCGATATCGTTCCCGTCCGCCTCGACTCCTGCGTCCTTGGGAGATACGATTCCCATTCCTGACCCGGCAGATTATCCTATACGACGCCATGGCGATCCCTCACGACCGGAGTCTCCGCTTCGCCTGGTGGCAAAGCCACCTATACAGGCTCCAGTTATGCCTGCGACTCCTGTGCCTGCACGAGTTGGCCTTGCCGTGCAGCCGGTGCTTTGGAAGCGACCAGATGGGACAGAATTCCGTGTGGTTGGCCAGAGCCATGAACTGTTTGTGCTCATAGAGGTGGAAGGGGAACTATGGGTCATTGATCAACACGCGGCTCATGAACGCGTTGTCTACGAGCAGGTGCTGGCAACGCTTCACACCCACCAAGGCGAGTCCCAGCCACTGCTCCTGCCGTTAACGTTTGAGTTACCGCCGGTCGCACGCGCGGCTTTAGAAGAAGTGCAGGAATATCTGACGACTCTCGGATTTGATATCCGACCGTTCGGTGGGAACACCTACCAGGTGCAGGCGACCCCGCCGTATTTCCGTTCCTCAGACACTCCCGACCTCATCGTGGAACTGACACAAGCACGAGCCGAGAGTCGGTCGGACAATTCAGTCGAAGCCAAACTCGAGGACTTGGCTGCACGAATGGCGTGCAAAGTGAAAGCCGTCAAAGCAGGGCAAATGTTGACACCAGAAGCGATGAAAGCGCTCGTCACCTCACTCCTTGCTTGTCAGTCTCCCTTCGTCTGCCCTCATGGCCGACCGACCATGGTGCGGCTCTCGGTGCAACAGTTAGCAGCGCAGTTTGATCGGCGTTAGGTTTAAAGATAGGGGGAGCATGCATCATATTTGCGGGCTGCTATAGACAAAAACAGAAGAGGACATTCCATTCGCACGGAAAATCTGTGACCAATTCGGTATATCTGGTCCAAAATGAATATTTTGCTCACCTTCACCGGCTTCCACGAGACCTCATTGGTCAGGGTGAGCAGCCTGGGCCCATGCTCTCGCTTGTGAACGCACGATCTTTTGATCGCCTCATTTTCTTCTCAACTCCTGGTACAAAGAAGAATACCTTAGCCCTACTGAGGCTTAGTCTCTATAGGACGTGTATTCACGGCCGAATGCCTCACGCGCCACAATCCCTTTCATGATCTCCGGCGTGCCGTCGCCGATCTCGAGTCCAACCACATCGCGCCAGCGCTGTTCCAGGGGCAAATCCATGCTGTAGCCATAGTGACCATGCAGGATGATGCAGGCGTGAATCGCCTCGGCAGAGACCTTCGGTCCCAACCACTTTGCCATCGCGGCTTCTTTGGTGTGCTTCAGTCCCTGGTCCTTGAGCCACAAGCATTTGTATGACACGAGCCGTGCGGCTTCGAGTAACGTCAGATATTCGGCAACCTGGAAGGCTACCCCTTCAAATTTCGCCAGAGGTTTGCCAAACACCTGCCGCCCTTTCGTATAGGCAATCGTTTCTTCGACCGACTGCTGAGCTGCACCGATGCAGGCAAGGGCAATGATCGCGCGGTTAAAGTCGAAAGCGACCATGGCTTGATAGAATCCGCCACTCTCGTCACCCAAGCGATGACGCGCAGGGATGCGTACTCCGTCAAAAAAGAGGGAGCCTCGCTGGGTAAGACGCTCGCCAGGGGTCTTATAGACCTGCCGCGAGACGCCCGGTGCATCAAGCGGAACCAGAAAGGCAGAAATCCCCCGAGCACCCTGGTCTCCGGTGCGGGCAAAGACAATACAGGCATCGGCATAGCCCGCAAAGGTGATCGAGGCTTTTTCGCCAGTGATGGTATACTCATCTCCGGTCTTGACTGCGCGGGTGGTGATATTGGCTGCATCCGAGCCTGCGCTCGGTTCAGTGAGCCCAAAGGCAATAATGGCATCCCCAACCGCATGCCGTGACAGCCACTCTGCTTGTACTTCGGGATGCGCAAAGCTGGCCAGCAGTTCCGAGGCAATGAGGCCAAGCTGGATGTACAGGCTATAATTAAAATCGCCGCGTGACAGTTCCTCAGTCATCAAGCCACAGGTGACATAATCGGTTTCTTGTCCACCAAACTTTTCGGGTATGCGGAGACCGAAGATCCCGAGCCTTGCTACCTCCTTGATGTCTTCTCGACTGATTTTCTCTCCGCGATCCCACCGTGCATAATTGGGAAGGAGCTTGTCTGTGGCGAACTGGCGCAGTGTTTGTTGGAGCAAGAGTTGGTCTGCAGTAAAAGCAAATTCCATACAAGAACCTTTCTGAAAACGTGAAACGTAAAGCGTAAAACGTAACACATCGGGCGGAGAAGGGTTGCATAACTCGTTCCGTTTTACGTTTTCTGTCTTTCCTCAGAGCGCCCATCGTACCGACCTGCAGATAGGGGTGCAAGGCGGAAGGCAGTGTCAGCGTGCTGCCCTTGTCGCTAGGAAGTGGTTTGGTGTAATACCTTTCCCTGCAGAAGGAGGGCGACATCATGGGCGCAGAACTGAAACATGTGTTGGATGGCTACAAGGTGCTCGATTTTACTCAAGTCCTTGCTGGACCCACTGTCACACGGCTTATGGCAGAGATGGGTGCCGAGATCATCAAAGTCGAACTCGCTCCTGGTGGCGACATCTCGCGTGCACTCCCGTTCTTGAGGGATGGACGCAGCGGTTACTTCATCCAGCAGAATCGTGGGAAAAAAAGCCTGTGTATCGATGTGAAGAACCCCAAGGGACAAGAGATTCTGAAAGAACTCGTACAGAAAGTTGATGTCCTGGTCGAGAATTATTCTCCAGGGACGATCGCACGCCTTGGTTTTGGCTATGATGTTGTCAAACAGATCAATCCTCGCATTGTGATGTGTTCCATGTCGGCGTTTGGTCAAACGGGGCCGCTTTCCAAACTTCCTGGCTACGACTACATAGCGCAAGCGTATGCTGGGGTGACGTATATGATTGGGGACCCGGATGGCCCGCCTTCATTTCCTATGCTTGGTCTCGGTGATGTGAGCACTGGCGTACACGCTGTGGCAGCCATTGCCTGCGCGTTGTTGTATCGCGAACGCACTGGCAATGGACAATACCTCGATATTTCGCTGCTCGACGCGTATTTCCACTGCCATGAAATTAACATACAGGTCTATAGTGGGAGCCATGGGGGGATTAAGCCGAAGAGGTCTGGTTCGCAACACTATGCGGTGTGTCCTGTTGGCTTATTCAAGGGCAAAGAGATGTACTTATTCATTATGGCCTTGGAGCACCAGTGGGCGCCGTTATGTCGCGCCATTGGCCGGTCTGAACTAGCTGAAGATGTTCGTTTTCATACCAATGCGAAGCGAGTCGAGAATATGTCGCAGGTGGTGAAGATCATCGAGGAGTGGTTGGCTTCAACGCCAAATGACGATGAAGCAGTCCGCATCCTTGAAGAGGGACGTATTCCGGTAGCGCCAGTCCTCTCGATCGAACAGGCAGTGAATCACCCTCACCTCCGGTATCGGCATACCGTGCGAACGATAACCGACCGTGCTTTTGGTGAACTGGACATTCCCGGCATGCCACTCAAGTTCTCAGAGTTTCCTGATGAACTGCCTTTACAAGCGCCATTCCTTGGTGAACATAACGAAGAAGTCCTGTGCTATTACCTCTCATACACTCCTGAGCAGGTACAAAAGCTGGAAAGTGAGGGGGTTTTGAAAAGAGCGAGTTAGATCATCAGTGTTGAGTGTTCAGTTTTTGCCAAATTCCCTCTTCAACACTCGACACTCACCACTGTTTTGCGGAGGAGACATGGATTTCAACTATTCGCCTGAGAAGGAAACGTTTCGTCAGGAAGTGCGTGCCTGGCTGGAAGCGAATCTACCCGAGGATTTACGCGAAGGACGCGATGAGGAACTGTCCCACGACGAACGCTGGAAGCGTCATAAAGTCTGGCATACCAAGCTGTACGAAGGTGGATGGGTCGGCATCTGGTGGCCGAAGGAATATGGTGGACGTGGTGCGTCAGTCATTGAGCAAGCAATCTTCAATGAAGAACTTGGTCGGGCAGGTGCTCCAGCTGGGGTTAACATGAATGGGATGACCTTGCTCGGTCCAACTCTTATGCATTGGGGAACCGAGGAACAGAAGAAGCGGTTTCTGCCCAAAATCCTGCCGGCTGAGGAGATTTGGTGCCAAGGGTACTCTGAACCAGGCTCAGGCTCTGATTTGGCATCCCTCCAAACACGGGCAGTTGAGGATGGTGACTATTTTATTGTCAACGGCCAGAAGGTGTGGACCAGTCAGGCGCAGCACTCGGACTGGTGCTTTCTGCTTGTTCGTACCGACCCGAGCGCCCCGAAGCATCAAGGGATTAGCTACCTCCTGGTCGATATGCATAGTCCTGGCATTACCGTCCGGCCGTTGGTGCAGATTACCGGTGATGCCGAATTTAATGAGGTCTTCTTTGAGGATGTGCGGGTGCCCAAAAAGAACCTCGTCGGAGAAAAAAATCGTGGATGGATGGTGGCGATCACGACCCTCATGTTCGAGCGCGTTGCCACCAGCAGCTATTTTCGTTTCGAGAAAATCCTGCCACAGGTCTTTGATCTGGCTCGGCGTGTCGAGTTGCACGGCAAGCCGGCCAGCGAAGATACCTCGGTCCGTCAGCAACTGGCGCAGTTCGCTATTGAAGCCGAAGCCATCAAGTATAATGATCTGCGTCGTTTAACCCGTCAACTGAAAGGTCAGCCGCCGGGGCCGGAAGGTTCATTCTCCAAAATCACCACCACTGAACTCAACTTGCGTATTGCCAATTTTGCGGTGGAGTTACTGGGTCCGTATGCAGTTTTGGAAAAAGGCTCGCCGTTTGTGATAGACCATGCGCGTTGGGCACGCCGAGTGCTCGGCGCTCGTGCTGGGACGATTGCTGCCGGGACCAATGAGATCCAACGTGGGATCATCGGCGAGCGGGTGCTTGGGTTGTCGAAAGGCAGGTAAGCCGCTGTGCCTCATACCGCTACAACCACAACCGTATTGTTCGACGCTGGTGGTACGCTTGTTCACCTGGACTATGTGTTCCTTCAACGGGAGTTGCGTCGTGTTGGCATCCAGGTTACGCGGCAGGCGCTTCGTCAAGCCGAGTACGCGGCCAGAGCAGAAATAGACCAGCAGGTGCTGGGACGCCAACGCGGGACAGATGAGACGCGGAGGAGACCCTACTTTGCGGCACTCCTCGACCCACTGGTCGCCGATGCTGAGCTTACTGCACGAGTGATCGAGCGACTGGATGCTGCTCACCAGCAAGACAACTTATGGCGGCTGATGATGCCTTCCACGCCCCGGGTGCTTGCTGAACTCCGTGACCGCGGCTTGCGATTGGGAGTCGTTTCCAACGCCGATGGGCGGATCGCTGCGATCCTCCGGCAGTGTGGTATTGATCGGTTCTTCGATGTCGTAATCGATTCACACCTCGTCGGGGTGGAAAAGCCGGATCCGCAGATTTTTTACCTTGCGCTCGCACAGGCTGGAACCAGTCCCGAACGAGCGGTCTTTGTGGGAGATATTTATGGTATTGATGTCGTTGGGGCCGAACGTGTCGGCATACGGCCTTTGCTGCTCGATGCGCTTGGCTGCTACGAAGGGGTACAGTGTGAGAAGATCCGGCACCTGCGGGAATTGTTATCGCTTGTCTAAAACGCAACAGACCCAATGGATGCGAAGCTGAGAGCTGAACGCTCACAAAAGGAGGGGAACATGGTAGACAGACTCAAAGGAAAAGTCGCGCTGATTTCTGGCGGTGCCCGCGGACAGGGGGCGGTCGAGGGAAAAGTATTCACCCGCGAAGGAGCCAAAGTGGTGTTGGGCGATGTGTTAGAAGCTGAGGGGATCCGCACCGCCGAGGAGATCCGTGCGCAAGGTGGAGAGGCAGTCTTCGTGAAACTCGACGTGACCAAAGAAGGCGACTGGCAACAAGCAGTCGATACCGCAGTCAGTACCTATGGCAAGCTCGATATCCTCGTCAACAACGCAGGGATTCTGCAAATGGAAGGAGTCGAAGACATTACCCAAGAGGTATGGGACCGGGTGATGGCGGTGAACACTAGCGGGGTCTGGCTCGGCATGAAGGTCGCTGTGCCGGCGTTGCGCCAAGCCGGCGGTGGCTCCATTGTCAATATCTCGTCGATCTCTGGCTTGATCGGCACTGGCCTACAGACCGCTTATCAGGCCAGCAAAGGGGCGGTGCGGATCATGACCAAAACCGCGGCGATCCAGTACGCGAAAGAAGGAATCCGGGTCAATTCTATTCATCCTGGTCCGATCGACACGCCAATGACGACAGGGCTGGACCGTGAACTGTGGCAGATGTTTCTCAATGGGGTGCCGCTCAAGCGTGCTGGAACCTCAGAGGATATCGCCTATGGGGTGCTGTACCTCGCTTCAGACGAATCGTCGTTTGTGACCGGGTCGGAACTGATAATTGATGGTGGATACACGGCGCAGTGACAGCATAGGGCTGGAGACTGGGGGCCAGGGATTGGTGGAAGCACTGCTGAAGGGCTTCTACTACAATACAAGGAGGGACATATGGCAGGCAGACTCGAAGGAAAAGTTGCGTTAATCACTGGGGGCGCATCCGGGATTGGCGAGGCAACTGCGAAGCTCTTTGCTCAGGAAGGGGCAAAGGTCGTTGTGGCGGATGTCCAAGCGGATAAAGGGAAGGCGGTTGTGACCGCGATCCGGACTGCCGGTGGCAAAGCGGCCTTTGTCAAAGTCAATGTCGTGCGTGAAGGAGATACAAAACGCATGGTGGACGTGACCGTAAAGAAGTATGGCCGCCTCGATATTCTGTTCAACAACGCTGGAGTAGAAAATCCCAAGCCGGAGGTTGAGACCAGCGTTGCCGAGTGGGACAAAGTTATCGATATCAATGTCAAAGGGGTCTTCCTCGGCACTAAGTACGCTGTGCCAGCAATGAAGAAGAATGGGGGTGGCTCGATTATCAATACGTCATCAATCTTCGGCTTAGTGGGTTCCCCAGGCTTTGCCGCGTATCACGCTTCTAAAGGAGCCGTCCGACTCCTGACCAAATCGACTGCACTGGCGCACGCTGGTGACAACATCCGTGCCAATTCGATCTGCCCAGGAGTCATCGAGACTCCGATGTTTGCCCAGGTATTAAGCGAGACTCCCAACCCTGACACCGCTCGGGCCGAGTGGATGGAAAATGAACCGATTGGCCGGTTTGGTCGGCCTGATGACATTGCCTATGGCGCGCTCTACTTGGCCTCTGATGAGTCGAGTTATGTGACTGGGACAGAATTAGTCATCGATGGCGGGTACACGGCACG
>CAZCWX010000631.1:0-35804 GCA_964502465.1 uncultured Enterobacteriaceae bacterium
CTTGTTTTTTCCTAGCAGCGACCGACGCGGATGGCAGAGGGAAGGGGATGAGCGCGTTGAACTGCAAGTCTATTGCTGAAGTAGGGACCCCGAAGCAGCCTCTATCGCTGGGGACGTCCCTGTGTATGAGAGACTCAAGCAGAGACAACGTGCGCATAGCGCACGCTACTGCTGGAATGCATTTCAGATGCCCGTCGTGACGACTGCAGTCGTTGAAGCTGTTCAGGAAGCGACTAAAGTCGCTACTACGAATCAAAAAAGTGCCAATCCTGTGGGGGCTGATTTAGGTTGTCAACAGCTTGAGCTTGTTCTTGGCACTCTTGCCGACTTTGCTCTGTGGGTAGTGCCGGGCGAGGAACTCCAGAATGCCTTCACCTAAAAGGCGTTCGTCCGCAGTCCTTTCGGCGAAGCGAAACCCCACATAGAAAAGGTCTTCGGGGTCTAAGGACTTTTCTTTTTTGAGCGCTTCGAGCACCGGGAACGCTGACGAGCGATAGACCTCCGCGAGTAACTCCAGCGCTGGCTCTGGACGCCGGGCTGCAGGCCCAACCTCGTGCGTATGTCCTTTCAACTGCACAACCGCGAGCAGGAGTTTGTCTTCCGCACTGCAGGTGGGGAACTCTTTGAGCGGGCTCAGAAACCGTGCGGCCTCGTGATATTTCTTGGCCTTTTTCAGTTGGGTGCCGCGACTGACCAGGTATGTGTATGCGTACTCGGCATCAACGCTCTTCAGCACGTGCAGATACGCACCCTGAATGCGGTCTTCTGCTTTGATGGCGGCTTGTAGGCGTTTGCCGATCTCGTCAAGGATGTCACGTCGCCATTTTCCTTCGTAGGTCGGCAGAATCTCGGCGATAGCCCAGGCCTCGCTCGCATCATGACATGACAGGAATTCTTTCAGCAGGGCATTGCGCGCCGTCGGAATCTTACGTAACGAACGGGCTGCCGCATCACGTCGTATCCGGTCAGGGTCCCCGAGCTGTTGTACCAGGGTGCGGACAACGGCTGGGGAACTGAACTCACCCATTTTCCTGAGGGCAAATTTCTGTACGGTGACATGCGGGCTTTCCAGCAAGCGAGCAAGGACGGGCTGGTACTCCTCAGGTAAGGCATGCACCTCGAGCAGTTCCAAGGTGAGCCGCATGATGTCAGAAAATTCGTGTTCTGCCAAAATGGGGAGCAGCCGGTCTAACTCGTCTTTGCGTAACTCGTGTCCGCCGAGACAGTGGAGAAGGGCGACAAGGACATGGAAACGGACCGTGTGATGGTGGGCGGCTGGCACAAAGCCGAAGAGCCATTGCCGTGCCTGCGGCCGGCCAAGTTGTCCGAGGAGCCGAATGGCTGACACGACCGCGGTGCGCTGGGTCCGCTCATCAAGAGTGACCGCGAAAGACTCAACTTCGGCATACAACTCATCTTGCTCTTGTGCTGTCATCTCGCGCAAGGTGGTGGTCACGAGATCACAAACCGTTTTGTTAAATTCGATGTCGCCCTGCGGAAGTAACTGCAGCACTCCTTGCCAGGCTGTTTTCCCGCGAAGCGCGCACAACACTTTGGCTGCACCAAGCTGCCAGAGATGGCTGGCAGTAGGAGCTCGCTGCAGAAGAGGACGCACGGCCGCCTGTCCGAAGCTCGTCAGGAGATGAATTCCCCGCTCACGCACGTCTTTGTCTTGGTCTTCCAGAAGAGGCAGCAACAGCGGAATGGCTGTCTTCGGTTGTGCGTCCTCGAAATACCGCAGAGCATAATCTTTGAGCACGACGTTCGCCTGGCCTAGCGCGACACCAGCAGTCTCCACAACGCTCGCGTCTTGCAGTTTGAGCGCACCCAAAACGAGCAGGACTGCACAGCGGCACTCGATCGTCCCTTCACGGGCGAGGGTGAGCAGGTTTTGCAGGGTGCTATCGGTTGATTTGTGCGTGCGCCTCTCGGCCATACCGCCTTGCTCTCTTGGGGGCGAGTAGGAGTTTTGCTCCCATGGACATGCCACTCACGCGAGCCGCACACTCATTTCTTCGCCATTCCCGATTGTCAATAGGTGGCTGCGTACGTGTGGCTGCGACCGCACATGGTCCTGATACCGGAGCATAATCTCCTGAAAGCTTGGCGGGGAGGTCATGTTGTCGGCCACGATGCACCCGCCAATGCGAAGCTTGGGTAACAACGTATCAAAATAGCTGATGTAGTCGTCTTTCCAGGCATCGATAAAGACCAGGTCTATCGGCCCACCCAGGTCGCGGACAATCACCTTCGCGTCGCCGAGACGGACCTCCACCACCTCAGTCAACCCTGCACGCGAGAGGTGGTCTACTGCCTGTCGGTGTTTGCTCTCGATTGCTTCAATGCCGATGACGTGTCCCCCGGTGGCACGCGCTGCCTCACCGAGCCAGAGGGCGGTGTAGCCGATCGAGGTGCCGACCTCAACGATCTGCTTTGCGCCCATAATACGGATCAAAAGGTTGAGGAACCCTGCCGTCTCTGGTCCAGCAGCCAACGCAAGCTGGTTCACGTCAAGGGAGTGACCTGCAGCCATATGGGCAGCTTCCCGAGCAATCCGATCATGCAGCTCGTCGATAACCTGCTGGATTTTCTGCTCCATACGTTCTCCCATGACATACAGGCACGCGAGAAGCAACGTGGGCTGCCGTTCTGGTTGTCCGGTTCGGTTACGGGGTCTTTTTTTGTTGGCGCTCGGCAGCTAAGGGTTTGAACAACGAAAAAAATCCGCGGCGAAAATCAGTAATGGCTGCGGTAAAATCGGTACTCGCCACGATCGGACTGTCTGAATGTGTGTCCACGTATATGGCATCGGCGTCGCACTTGATAGTAAGCGTGACGGTATCCTGTTCTTGCTGGTTCTCCCGTTTTCCTTTGATCACCCCTCTTTTGCCATTGGCAACGGCTGGAGTAAAAGAAGTGATGGTGTAGCCGAGGCGCTCGACCGTCCGACGGACGATCTGATTGGTCTGCTCGCAGGGCGGAACGTCAGATTCAGCGTCTACATGGACACCGTCGGTTCCACAGGTGATCTTTACCGTCACGGCTTCTGGACCAAAAACGCCTTCTCGTTGGCCCTTTATGATGCTTGCCGTGCTATCGGGAACTGGAGCGGGGGAGGTGGGAGTGTAGCCGAGACGTTCGACGACCCGATGCGCGAGCTGCTGTGCCTGTTCGCAGGGCAGGGCAGGTTCGAAGATCGCATACGGTTGTGGCTTGGGTGTGAACCCCGCCATTGCCGTCGTAAACAGGCCAATACCGATGGCTAAGAGACTGTAGTGGATCTTTTGCATAGGCCGCCTTTCTGGGTGATGAATAGCTCTTCATCAGATGAAGACAATAGTCGAGGGTGAATTGATACACTATTGGACATAACCGAGGAGGGCGACGATCTCAACACCCCCGGGTGCATGACAATTTCTTGGTAAGCCGCACAGGGGTCGTGGCAATCTTGTGGTGCAGGCGTCCTGCCTGCTGCTTGGTGCCGCCGTCTCGGCGACACCACAACTGAGTGATACGCTAATGGAGGAACTCAGTCCCCTCATTCCCCAGAGGTTTGATGTGCACTTCACATCCCTCACACCGACACATTCGTTATGAGGCTTGCTGGGCAGCGGCTCTGCAACGAAGTTGAGCTGATCGTTCTACCAGTTCTCGCCGTTGACCTTGAGGAGCGACCCGTCGCTGATCTCGTAGTACACGGCAACCCGCTCTCCTGGGGGCAGGATAGGCAAGCCGAGTACGGCTGGCTGGGCCTCACAATACACACGCTCTGCCTGTTCGCACAGTGCAACAAAGGCGTCGAGTTTTGCCTGATAGGTTCTGAGTGGGATACTGAGTTGGCGCAGGCGACAGAGTTCGTCGTCTTCCTGACGGATTTGCTGCCACAGATCAGGCGCATGATCGGCCAGCCAGGCATCAATCTGTGGAAAATGTTCGGCGAGTGGGAATGTGGCGGTTTCATAACACGCCTGCAAAGCCTGAACAGAAGAAATCGCTCCCGCTCGCCGCGTGTTTCCTCCCGATCGTCGCTCCTGCTTTGGCAGGGCATTGGTGCTCATTCTGCTATTGTATGAATGAGTGGCGGGCTAAAACAAGATAGGAAGCGAAAGAAAAGCGAAAAATTTTAAGAAAGGGTTCACTAGCCAGTAGTCAGCATTCAGTAGTCAGTAGAAGGAAAGGTGATCCCTAGGCTTTGGGGTCTCCTTTGTCTGCGCTGAAAGCTGAGAGCTGAGAGCTGACAGCTTTTTTATTTCCCTTTGCGGAGGATTTCTAACAGCTCGAACCGCTGAGCGGCGAGCGGCAGGTTGTACCGCATCGTCTCGCCGGCATCGAAAAGAGTCGCGCGGTTTTTTGCATAGTTGATCCACGCCGCACTGACCAGGACCGGGAGACCGCTGCCGTTGCTGCCAGGGTGAAAACTCGGATGGGCATGTGCGGTAATATTGAGGCGCATGAATGTGCCCTCGTGATCATAGGTCAGAGTGAGGAGTGGCGTATAGGTTTGCTGATCCAGGAAGAACACCCGCTTACCAAAGGGATGAGAGAGCTGCGGGGTACATTCCAAGAGGAGTATATGGCGGAGTTCCCAGGGAACCTGAGGGTACCACTCGTTTTTCCCGCTGTAATGAAGTTCGGTTGTTTTGAGGAAGCCCGGCACAAGCATGACCCGCTCGCCGAGAAATTTCCAGTCGTAATTATACAGATACCCCTGAAAGAAAAACGGTGGCTGCTCTTCTTGCAACATCTCGTAGTAGCCGCCGATTGGGGCCACGTGGTTCAGATAATCTTTGCGCGTGCGGCGATTCTGCGGGGAGTAACGCCACTGTTCGGTCGCGCGGCGGTCATCATCATAGATGATGCGGATGTTCATGATGCCTTCTTGATCGGAGGGCGCGAGTAATTCAAAGGAGTTTTTCAATAGCACTCCCTGGGCTTGCCACTGCGGGTCGTTGTGTTCCGGGTTGGGCCGATACATACCGAACCGCACACGCATATGGCCGCGATTACTGTGCTCAACTCCACCTGAAGCATTGACTTGGCGCGGAGTGGGTCGCATCTCAAATGTCTCTCCCATATCGCGATAGCGCAGGTTCCAGGCGAGTTTGATGCCAGCCTGTGGATCGGCAGGATCAAGAAGAGGAAAGGGAACGCCAGCCTGATAGCGTTCGAGGGTACCACCGTTCAGAGAGACCTCCGGCGAGGATGCCACTGTGGCACTCTGGTACAACGGCCGTGGCGGGAGATCCGTAGTCTCTTGTGTGGTGATTTCGAAGTCTCCAGCTGTGAGCAGTTGCACGACCTCGTCCGGTAGCACCTCGCGGGCAACCTGCGCGTTCTCTGCGGTCAGTTGCACCCCTGGTGCTACACCAGGAATACGCGGTGCTCCCTGGCGATAGGGATGAAACTGAGCCATAATAGCAAATTCGTCAGCCCAGGCGGGGAATGACGGGAGACTCGTCAGCAAGCATACTGCGCACAACCCCCAAAACCATTGCACAGGAAGAGAGATTTTTACGCGTACACTCCGGTCTTGGCGATGGAAAACCCCCTGCATTGCCACGAACACCCTCCTTTGACGGTTACTGGATAAGAATGGTATCAAGGAGAATACCATATGCATCGTGACAAGGAACCCAGGTCAGCGAGGACAAGGATGGGGATACTGCTTGGACTGCTCTTAGCTGTGGGACTTGGTGTCGTGAGCGTCGCATACGGGGGTGACAGTTTTAGCCCCGAGCTTGATGCTGCGCTCAAGACCGAATCCTATCTGTACATCGCCACTCGGCGTCTGAATGGGGAGTGGAGCACCGTCGCCCCGGTGTGGTTCATGTATGATGGCGAGGCAGTGTACTTTACCACGGCGCCAACGAGTCATAAGGCCCACCGCATCCACCGTGGTAGCCTGATGCGGGTGTGGGTGGGAAAAAAAGACGGTCCGTTTTTTGAAGGCCAGGGGCAGTTTATCAGGGGAAACCCTGACTTAGTCAACCGCATGGGCGAAGTCTACCAACAGAAATACTGGCTTGCCTGGTTCGGGTTTTTCGTCCCCCGTCCCCGGCGCGTGGGGTCGGGCAAGACCCTGGTGGTGAAGGTGACACCGCTCACCGTGCATATCGAAAAATAGCGACGGCTGTTTCATTTTTTTACGCGGAATGGGTCCGCCGGTGGATGGTGAAGAGGACTACCAGTTGCTGTGTTGAGTTGGGGAAATTCCTTTGCGGTTGACGGTGCAGACACCAGTTCCTGATCCACGACTTCTCCCCGGGATGGATGTCCCTGCCTATGCACGGCTGTATCATCAGTCGCCTCCGGTCAGGGAGAAGAAATGAGGGATTGTTTTCCCCAGCTCATTTCTTCTCCGACAAAAAACGTCTCCCCTCAAGAACGTGGGAATCCGCCCTGTTGCCATTTTGCGAGGACCGCCAGTGCCTCTGCAGGTGAGAGACCGGCACGGGCAACCAGCCAACAGGCAACCGGTGCAGCGGTACGCTCTGACGCATGTGCCGCTTCACCGGCCAGCCGGAGTAAATCACTGACCTGCTCGTCGTCAGGTGGCTCTACGCCTAACAGCGCAGCGAAATCAACTAACCATTCTTTTGCCGTCATATGGCTTCCCTCTGATCGAAAACGTTCTGCGGGCACCTAGGCCTGTTGCTGATATACCTCTTTCCGTCAGGCTGCGGCTAGTGCACGCACTCGTGCAGAGATGGTCTCTGCTTCTGCAGCACTTGCCAGATCTAGCGGAACTAAACGAACCTGGACATTTTTGTGGTATGGCGTCGCAGCAATTGGGTCGCAATCGTCACTTGCCGTGATGAGGTTGATACGTGGCCCAACAACAAGACGTTCTTCTCCGGACGGATAGGCTTGCCCGTAGCCATGGGGGAGTGCAACGACTCCACGGCGTAACGAGTCGTCAGCTTCAATGCGTACAACGATGCGGCCAGTGCGGGTCTCGACTGCCATCCACCCGCCGTCAGTTGCGCCTAATGCTGTGATGTCATCGGGATGAATACGTAGCGTGCCGTCTGGATCGTCCTTGCGCCAGGCAGGGTGACGGAAGATCTGATTGGCATTATACATACGGCGCTGTCCAGCAATGAGCGTGAATGGATACGCAGGGTCACTCGCGTCTGTTGTCGGATCGAGAGACTTCAGCCATGCGAGAAGTTGTGGAATCGCCAGGTGGATCTTGTGATCTCGGTGCTTGACGAGATTCCACACCTGTTCATAGGTATGCGTACTGAACGCCACACCCGAACGGCTGGTGCGGATCTTCTCAAACAGTGCTTCCCCTAACGCGAAGTCTTTGCCTGCAATACCGGCGGCTCGCACTGCGTCGGGTTGCTCTGCGGCAAACCGATGCGCAGCAAGCCACAGGATCGCCGCAGCGCCGGAACCGTCAGAGAAGGTGCGGCCAAGCGTTTCGTAGAGTACGACTGGAGCGATCGCAGCAAGTTCACGGCGACTTCCCAGGAACGCCAGAAATTGCTTCATAAATGCTGCGTGATCTGTAGCAGCGAGCGCACGCAGTTCTACCAATTCAGCCTCGGGTGGCAGGTCGCCCATCCTCCGCAACAGGCGAGTGTAGATCTCGGGCTCTGGTAAGGTGCCCGGCAGTGGGTCGAAGAGTGGTGCGCGCAAATGGAAATAGTTGGTTGGAAACTCGAAATTAAAAAGGGTATATTCCCACTTCTCGTACTGAGAAGCTGCAGGAAGCACATAATGAGCCAGGGCTGCTGTCTCCGTCAGCGCTACGTCCACCACGACGACCAGTTCAAGCGCACGGAAGGCCTCCTCCACTGCTTTCGTATTGGCTGCAGTATTCAATGGGTTCGAACTGTCAACCCAGACAGCCCGGAGCCGATCTGGATGGTCACTGAGCACTTCGGCAGGAAAGCGGTTTGGTGGGTAGAGACCCGCGATCTGTTCTTGTCCTGTCACGGCTGAGCGCTCGCCGCGCGAATTCCCCCACAACGGCTGGAGCCAGGTGTGCAGGTTGTTGGTTCCTTGACGACCAAAGTGACCGGTCAGCAGGAAGAGGAGCTTTTCCAGGTAAGAGTTGAGGGTTGAGTGGCGACCCTGTTGGATGCCGAGTTCAACGCGGACGGTCATCGCCCGGGCCGCGAGGATCATATCGACAGCACGCTCTACGTCTGCAAGGGCAACGCCAGCATGTTGCACCGACTTTTCGATCGGTACGTGAAGCAATACCTCACGAACCTGGTCAAATCCCACTACATGCGAACGAAGGAACTCAGTGTCTTCACCTCCACGGCGCAGGATCACAGCCAAGATTGCGCTGAGCAGGAACGCATCGGTTCCAGGGCGCAGTTGCAGATGCAGGTCGGCCACCTCCGCTACTTCAGTACGGCGGGGGTCGATCACCAGCAGATGGCGCTGCGGGTTCTTCTTGATTTCATTGACAAGATTACGCGCGTTGCGGAAGCCATGCGCAAGCCAGGGATTACAGCCAATAGTGACAAGCAAGTCACAGTGCTCAACATCCTCCGTGGTATGGACGTTCTGTGCACCGAAGAGAAAACCGTTGACCCAAAAGTCTCCGGTTTTCTCCTGGGCAAGAGCGCTGTAGTAGTTGGCTGAGCCCATTGCCCGCATGAGTGACACACCATAGGCACCGCCAAGATGGTTGCCTTGACCACCACCACCGTAAAAAGCGAAGGCTCTGCCGCCATAGTCGTTGCGAATTCGTGTGAGCTGCTGGGCAATGTCTGCGAACGCGGTGTCCCAATCGATGGCCTCGAAACTGCCGTCAGCACGACGCCGGAGCGGTGTGGTGAGACGGTCAGCATGGTTCTGATAAAAATTCAGCCGTTGTGCCTTTTGACATAAATAGCCGTGCGTACTCGGGTGCGCCTTATCTCCCCGCACGCGCACAATCTTGCGTCTTTCGGTTAGCACTTCGACTCCACAGTTGATGTAGCAGAGAATACACGCCGTGGGGTGCCACTGAGTCTCGTGCTGCTGGGCGTTCATTGTTTCAAGTCTCCTTTGAGGTGTATATACACCTATTAAGATACAGTTCCTTACGCTTTGGTGACGGCAACCGCCGCTGACAAGTCATCGAGCAACCGCTGCAACCGCTCCTGACCTAAGCCTTTCTCGACTCGAGCTTGTGCCTTTTCCCATAGGGGGAGCGCATGAGCTAACACCTGTTGTCCCTGCGGGGTTAACGTGACCTTGCGCTCACGGCGATCCTCACCGACCTCGACGGTGATTAACCCTTGTTTCTCAAGCGGCTTCAGATCCCGTGTCAAGGTCGTTCGGTCCATGACAATCGCTTTGGCGAGACGCTTGACAGTGACCGGTTCGAGGTTCTTGGTTGCCACCAGCAGGGCAAACTGCGTGCCACGCAGACCACTCGGCCGTAACATATCCTCGTAGAGTTGGGTGACGGCGCGGGCTGCTTTCCGCAGGTTGAAGCAGGCACAGACCTGGCCAACTTGTACACTTTTTGTCATCGACAACTGGGCACTACTGCGCGACATGATAGGAGGATATACACCTATAGCAGGAGAGAGTCAATCAGAGTTTCACACCTGGTTCGAAAGGAACCTTGATGAAAAGGCACGCTCCGGTTATGGTCTCGACTCTGTTCACATGACTATGAAGATAGCTTCTCCTCACAATGGCTCTGCGGACAGCCCTGCGACCAGCACCCCGGAGTCCGTGTTCGGCTATCCAGGATTCCGCCGCTACTGGATCGCACGATTATGTGCGTCGATGGCGATACAAATGCAGGCGGTCGCAGTCGGCTGGCAGGTCTATGATTTGACCCGACGACCGTTCGATCTGGGTCTCGTGGGCCTTGTCCAATTCCTTCCGGCGATTGCCTTAGCGCTCATTACTGGCCACGTTGCCGACCGCTATGACCGGCGGAAGGTGCTGGCGTTGTGCATGATCGTCGATGCCCTCTGTGCTGTGTTGTTACTGGCCCTGACCATCAGGAGCGATGCGCAGGTCGGGCTCATCTTTGGGGTGCTCTTGTTCTTTGGCATTGCGCGTGCGTTCGAGTTCCCAGCTTCAGTGGCGTTGATGCCGAACCTCGTTCCTGCACATCAATTTGCCAGTGCGGCAGCGTGGGGTTCTTCTGCCTGGCAGACTGCGACTATCGCTGGCCCGGCTCTCGGGGGACTTGTCTATGCCCTTGGGCCGGCACTTGTGTATAGTTGCTGCGCGGTCCTGCTGGTAGGGGCGGCACTATTGGTGAGTCTCATTCGGGTGGAGCGCGTAGCGACAGAGCGAAAAGTGGTAACGTGGACCTCGCTCGTTGCCGGCATTGCTTTCATCCGCACTCATCCACTGATACTTGGGGCAATCTCTCTCGACCTGTTTGCTGTACTGTTGGGCGGGGCGACCGCGCTTTTGCCCATTTATGCACGTGATATTTTACAGGTCGGACCCTGGGGACTTGGGCTCTTACGCAGCGCTCCGGCAATGGGCGCGCTGGTGACAGCAGTTCTGCTTGCCCGCCGATCGATCACCAGACACGCTGGGCGCATATTGTTAGCAACCGTCGGAATCTTTGGTCTTGCGACCATTGGCTTTGGGCTGTCTCAGAATGTGTGGCTGTCACTAGCCATGCTCATCATCCTTGGAGCGTCGGATATGATCAGCGTGGTCATTCGCCGGGTTTTGGTGCTCGTGGCTACCCCTGATGACATGCGGGGCAGGGTGAGTGCGGTGGAGTCGGTTTTCATCGTTGCCTCCAATGAGCTGGGCGAGTTTGAGTCTGGCGTGACGGCTGCCTGGTTTGGGACGGTGCCTGCGGTCGTCCTTGGTGGGCTCGGAACGCTCGTTGTTGTGGGACTCTGGGCAAAGATTTTCCCACAACTGCGACGAGTCGATACCCTGGAAACTGCAGGGTGAAAGGAGACAAAATGGTATGGAAGATAAAAAGATATGAGGAGGCTACCGATGCGCAAAAAGATCATCTCTCAGGTTTCTAAAAGCGTCTCGCCGACTGATCTCAATTGGTTGGATGTGGAACACCTCGCACAAGTCGAGATCACTTCCGAGAGTATGGGGCACCCCATCGAGTCTGCTCTCATACCGGGACCCGGACTTGGCTGGCGAGCAGCACAACCTGGAGAGCAAACGATCCGTCTCGTTTTTGACAGGCCACTTAGCCTCAGGCGTATCTTTCTGCTGTTCCAAGAAGAGGAACAAACACGCACGCAGGAGTTTGTGCTCCGCTGGTCTCCGGGCGGTGAGGAATCTTTCCGAGAAATTCTGCGGCAGCAATATACCTTTAGCCCATCGGGTACGACCCAAGAGAGCGAGGACTTCAGTGTCGAACTCAACGGGGTAGCGGTACTCGAATTACGAATTGTTCCGGACATTAGCGGAGGCAATGCCTGTGCGACTCTGATGCAATGGCGCCTCGCATGAGAGTAAAATCTACTCTCAGTACTTCATGAGTGTAACACACATCTTTATTCCTGTTTCCTGCAGAACGCCTTGGTACGAAAGAGACACGTCGCAACAAAAAAGGAGGAGAAAATACCGATGGGTGCACGGGAAATTCAAGCTTTGGCTCAGCAGTTTTGTGACGCTTTTAACAAAAAGGACCTCAAAACTGCTTTAAACATGCTCTCTGGTGACCTGGAGGTCTTTGATCACGTTCCCTACCGATTTGACAATAAGGAGCAGTTTGTCACGTTTTGTCGCCGGGTGGCTCATCGAGGATGGATGTGTTCGGCGGAACTCCATCCAGACCCGACGAACGGGTCCTTGAAGTGCTGGCGCCGCGGTAAACACTGCTGACCGTCGGGAATACAGAGCGGAACAACGCAGTAGCCTGGATGCCGCAAAGCGGAAACTAGAAGGTAGGAGGAAAAACGCCCACTGCATTTGGGCTACAGTTGTCGAGGAGATTCTCTATGACTCAGGTCAACTTTGAAACACCCATGCTCACCGGCGTGCAGGAGTATATCCTCCGTGCGCGCCAGAGTACTCCCGGTCGTGACGCCATCTTCTTGATGATGTGCTGTTGTTTGGAAAACCGTTTGCCAGCCAACCTTCGAGGTGCAGAAACGATCGCATGGATAAGTCGACAAGCGAGGTCCGATGACGCCGTCGTCACAGATAGAACGAGAGATCGCCGTGGCGGATCTTCTGATCACGAAAGGAATATTCATGCTGCTTGACCTCCACCCCCTTGCGGACGAGGACTTTTGCTACTTAACCACGATAGGTCGAGTCACCGGTCAACCTCGGACCATTGAAATCTGGTTTGCCCTGCATGGGCAAACGCTCTACATGCTGGCGGGAGATGGAAGAAACGCAGGGTGGGTAAAGAATCTCCTACACACTCCAGCAGTCTCCGTGCGCATCGGCAAAGATCAGTTCACCGGGAGTGCGCGTGTTGTCGAACGAGCTGAAGAAGATGCACTGGCACGCCAACTCGTCGTCGGCAAGTATCAACCGCACGACAGTGAAGACCTTTCGACATGGGGCAAGACTGCCCTTCCTGTGGCGGTTGATCTTTCCTGCTAAACAGAAGAAGTGATACTGGCAGGGCGGGAATGATAAGCAGACAAAGGAGGACCTTATGGCAACAGAAATCGGTCGTGACGACTATAAGCTCAAATACGCCAGTCTCGCCGAGGCGAGGAATATGTCGGGGCTACGGCTCATCCTGGGGGCGCATACGATCCCCGGTCCCTGGCGCGAGGTGTGTAAAAGCATCTTTTATGTCAAGAAGATTCCCTACACGCCCGTTGCGTCTGCGGGGCAGGATGGATCGGACCGGGAGTTGCGGGAGTGGACCGCGCAGACCAGCGCCCCGGTAGCGATTTGGAATGAAGAACGCCCACGCTCGACGTGGATCGAACAGCTCTACCTGGCGGAGCGCTTGCAACCGAGACCAGCGCTGATTCCTGCTAACCTCGAAGACCGCGCCCTGATGTTCGGCTACATCAACGAAATCGCCGGCGAGAACGGTTTTGCGTGGTCGAAACGCTTGACGATGATTCATGGAACCGTAACCAACCCGAAAGTCGATGAACCCACGCGTGCCTTCTGGCTCAAGTTTGGAATGAAGTACGGCTATAGTGCGCAGGCGGCTGAGGCCGCGCCCGCGCGTATGGTAGAGATTCTCCACTTTTTAGGGGCACGACTGAAACAGCAGAAAGCGAAGGGCGACACTTTCTTTATCGGTAATCAACTCTCGGCGCTGGACATCCATTGGGCAGCGTTCGCCGCGCTCATCCAACCGCTCCCGCCCGAGTTGTGCCCGATGGCTACCGCGTTTCGCGCCTTCTACACAGAAAAAAACCCGGTGGTGACGGCGGCGGTGTCGCCATTGTTATTGGCGCATCGCGATTTCATTTATCGTGAGTATCTGGAGTTACCGATCGCGTTTTAAGAAAATAGCGCGTACGGTGCATCCCAGCAGTGGAAGCTATACGGCAGAGTTCTGGCTCGGTGCACCATTCACCAGCACCCCTGCGACAGAGAAAGGAAGACGAAGTGATTACCATACGCCCAGGGAAGGAACGCGGCCACGCAGATCACGGTTGGTTAGACAGCTACCACACCTTTTCTTTTGCCGATTATTATGACCCCGCTCATATGGGATTTCGCGCACTGCGGGTGATCAACGAAGATCGCGTGCAGTCTGGCAAAGGGTTCGGCACCCACCCGCACCGTGACATGGAAATCATCACGTATGTGTTGACAGGTGCACTTGAGCACAGAGATAGCCTGGGGACCGGTTCAGTAATCTCTCCCGGAGAGGTCCAGCGCATGAGCGCTGGCACCGGCATCACCCACAGCGAGTTCAATCATTCGAGCAACACTCTTCTGCATTTGCTCCAGATCTGGATTGTGCCCGAACGGGTGGGACTCCCTCCGAGTTACGAGCAGCGCACCTTCCCCGCCGAAGAGAGGCAGGGAAAACTCCGGCTGGTGGCCTCGCGCGACGGGCGCGATGGGTCGGTGACGATTCATCAAGACGTAAGGTTGTTTGCAACGCTACTGACCCCTGGGGAGCGCGTGAACCATCTCCTTGCGCCGAACCGCCATGTGTGGGTACAAGTCACGCGTGGTGTGGTCATGGTGAACGACACACCGCTCAGCGCAGGAGATGGAGCCGCGGTCAGTGATGAACCGAAGATTGAGATCTGCGGCAAAGAACCGGCTGAGGTCCTACTCTTCGATCTGGCGTAAGCGCACCACGGTCCGTGTTGACGACTGCTTCATGCTTCATAGCCTTAAAGAGGGATATAGCAATTTGCAGAACTATGCAGGAGACTGATATGACTTCACGATAAGGAGGGTTACATTATGGTATACGAAATGCGCGTGTATACATTACAGCCGGGCAAGGTCCCGGAGTTTCAAGCGCTGATTGAGAAGGAGGCACTCCCAATCATCGGCAAATACTCCAAGCTCGTCGGGTGGTGGTCCACGGAGGTCGGTCCCTTAAACGAAGTTGTCCATATCTGGGCGTATGAAGATCTCAACCACCGGGCACAAGCGCGCCAGGCTCAGGCAGAAGATCCACAACTCCAGGCGTTTCGCCCCAAGGCGCAGGCGATGATCGTGAGTCAGTACAATAAAATCCTCACGCCAGCGAGCTTCTCGCCTTTGAAATGAACGACGCGGGTCGGGTCGGGGCAATGGCCCCGACCTTGGTTCAGGAGACGATAGCACTATGCCTTTGTTGTCGCACTGAGTCCGGCTTCGCGGGCAAACCACTCCATCAGCCTGAGCATTTCCTCAAACCCTTCCGTCCACATGAAGAAAGCCAGTACCACATGGTCCAAGCCAGCCTGCTGATACCGGGGGAGGGAATGCAGCACATCCTCAAACGTCCGCTCGTAGGCGGGTGCCGCATAGGTCAGGGAACGAGGATCACGCCCGGCTTGCTCGGCAAGATCCTTGATCGTTTGAATCTCCTGCGGCAGCGCCTCCGGGTTGCGCCAGAAGACATGTCCATACCAACCGTCGGCTAACGTTGCAGTGCGGCGCAAGGCAGCTTTGCTATGCCCACCGACCCAAATAGGCGGGTGCGGCTTTTGCACCGGTTTCGGTTCGCAGCGCAGGTCAGAGAACTGCAGAAAACGCCCCTGGAAAGCCGGCTCTTCCTCCGTCCATAATGCCTTCATAGCGTGGAGATATTCGTCGGTCCGCGCACCGCGTTCATGATAGGGTGCGTTCAAGAACGCAAACTCTTCGGCCATCCATCCAACCCCTGCCCCAAGGATCACTCGCCCACCAGAGAGGACGTCGAGCGTGGCAAGCATCTTGGCTGTGACGACCGGGTGTCGGTAGGGAATGATGAGAACGCCGGTTCCCAGGCGAATGGTTGTGGTGCAAGCCGCCACATAGCTCAAGACGGTCAACGGCTCCAAAAAATTCTCGGCCGGGTCGATGGGAAACTTGCCTTCAGGATGATAGGGATACTTGGAGATTAAGTGTGTAGGCAGGACGATATGATCCGCCGCCCACAGCGAGTGATATCCGAGCGTCTCGGCTTGGCGAGCGACCATTTGCAGCCGCTCGACTACGTGTGCTCGTGCCTGAGGTCCGACATGAGGTAAAACAACCCCGTATTCCATACTTCCTCCTTTACCGCATCAACACGCAAAGCGGAGTCGAAGTACGGTATCAATCCAACGTAATGAACAACGACTTTCTCGGCTTGCCGCTCACAGCGCGGCTGATGTGCCCCTGGCCAGTAGTATCTTCGGCTAACAAGATGTCCCCGGAGCGGAGAATCCGTTTCGTGCCGTCACCAACCTCGATCTCGACTTCACCCTCCAAATTGACCACGTACTGCCGTCGTGGCGCATTGTGAAAGTCGAAGTTATATGATCCATCCGTTTCCCGAAACACTACACCAGTGGCCTTCATCAACGCGGACATGAAGCCGGCTTTGCCGCCGTCTTTCAGGGGAATTGTGATATCTTCAAAGTGGGATTGGTTGTCCGGCCCGGTGTAGACACGTGTGATTTTCATGTCTCCTCCCTTCCCTCAGGTCAATTCGCCAGTGGAACGACGGCAGTGACCGCAGGCGTGGCGCTCACGACCCGCGTGGTGTGTCCCGATCCGGTGGTATCCTCCGCCAGGGTTGCATCTCCCGGGTTCAGACGCCGCGTGGTGCCATCTTTGAAGCCGAGTTCGAGCTGCCCAGCGAGTACAATAACGTACTGCCGGCGTGGTGCCGGATGCCAATCCATGGAGGTTCCGGCAGGAATCTCCCGGAACTGGATATGCACGGCAGACCGCGCTTCCGCCAGCATCGGATGCGCGCTGATCGTCTGCTCCTCCAGGTGAGATTGTCCATCATTCCCAGTGTACATGCGAAAGATACTCATCTTGCCCTCCTGTTGTTTTTTACAGATTCAACGTCTCTTGCTCGTGGCGCACTTCGCTCCATCCAGACTACTGCGCTGATTCTCAATGGGAACTCTTCAGCGTGGTTGCTGGTGCTTCAAAAATCCTCATCGTCGTCCGACATGCTCCAGCGCATGTGCAAAAACGACCGTGACTGAGAGGGCGATGCGGCCCTCGCCAACCAGGCTGCTCTGGTATCGATCTTCTCTTTGGGGAGAAGACTTTTGGCAATGAGGAGCGCTTCGAACGCCGCCAGCCAGCACTCGTAATAGCTCGGCCGCAATGCGGGCGAGATCTCCGGTCGTTCCGCAGCGGCAATCTCGCTAATCAAGCGGTCACGGAACTCACTCCATTGATAGAGCCTGCGCTCGCACAGCGCGACAGCCAGGGCAAACACCTCCCCTTCCCACGGGTCCTGGAAGACGAGTTCGCCACTCTGCCGAGGCAGGGCAGTGGTTCCTGCCATATCAGCGACATGGCGTTGTGAGAGCGGACTGGTTGCTCGTGTGTCGAATTGCACGCGAGCGACCCCGATCATCGCGTCTCGGGTTACCAACGCAGCCAACTCCTCTTCGGCCATCTGCTCGGTTCCAGACGGACGTTCGGGAAGGACCATGTAACGAGTTGCTGCACTGCTGTTCCAGACCAAAATCTCAACTGATTCGCTCAGATCAAGGCCGAACTCGCGCAGGACACCGCGAGGGTTGCCAGGCACGCGGGAGCGGTAGGCTGGACTCTTGTACCAAAACGGCGGTAGGCCCAAAACCGGCCAGGGGTAACACGAGCAGAGCATACAGACGATCACGTTGTGCACAGTGGAAGTGTTCTCAACCACCACCAGGTGCTCGCCCTGTAAACCGCCAAAGCCGAGCTCAGCAATCGCTGCTGTGCCGTCCTGAAGCAGACGCTCCTTGTAGGAAGGATCAACCCAGGCCCGTGCCACCACTTTGCCCCCGTTCAGCGGACCAAGGTCGTTCTCGTAGGCGTTGATCACCGCATCGAGACTCTCTGGCGTCACAAGCTGCTTGTCAATCAGGAGAGACTCGATCGCTTTGGTCCGGATCTCGCGGAGCTTGTTCTGGGCAGGCGTTAAGCGCCGCGGTGGCGGCGCTGCTGACTCCGGCGCATGGTGACCGTGCTGCTCACTCACTGTGTAGACCTTTCTCCGTGCAACGTCCTACCTTAAGGCATTGCTCGTATGCGTCGTCCTGCTCAATTTGGCAGCCACGCTAACGCTCGGATCTCGCCGAACTCCTGCTTCACTTTCTGCCACGAGTCACCGCCATCGTGACTGGTGTAGACATAACCGTGGAGGCTGTTCGCCACAATGATGTTTGGGTCCGCCGGATGTGTGGCAAACCAGTACATTGTCGAGTTCGGTTCTACAGGCAGGGGTACCGCTTCCCACGTCTTCCCGCCGTCTGTGGAACGTTGGATCGCTCCGGTCTTTCCAGGGATGAAGTCTCCGTTGCCCACAAAGATGACATCCGGGTCGTCTGGTTTCAGAGCCACCCCGCGGCAATAGGAGATGCGATCTTTCTCATAGAAACGCGGGAATCCATGCACTGTCCAACTCTCTCCCTCATCCGTGCTGGTCCAGATGCCATCTGGGGTGGTGACATGGATCTTTGCCGGGAGACCGAGGCTGATCGCCAAGCCATGCACATCCTGGTTGAGCATGTCGTTTCCGAGCGGAGAGAGATGTGTCCAGGTGTCCCCACCATCGCGACTGCGATAGACCCCGTCGATCTCAACCCCCGCCCAGACCGTGCGAGAGTCTCGCGGGTCGCACACGATGTTCGTGACCTTTGGTGCACCAGCGAAGCAGCGCTCTGCGATTCCGGTGGATAACTGTTCCCAGTGGTTGCCTCCATCCTGAGAACGAAAGATTCCTGGGGGTTTGGTGCCGGCAAAAATAATGTCGGGGTTTGCCGGGTGCACGGCGATAGACCAGATTTGCCGCCCGTCCATCGGTGATTCTACCAAGTTCCACATCGCCCCTTTATCCTCGCTGCGATAGAGACCGACTTCAGAGCCAGCAAGAATAGTATGAGGATTATGCGGGGACACAGCCAACGCTCTGATCTGGATTTCCCCGGGCTCAGCGTGGAAGGGGAGGTTCATTTTACTGCGTCGCCATTTTTCTCCACCGTTTGGGCTGTGCCAAACGCCAGCGCCGATAGTTCCCACACAGATGGTAAAATCTTTTGTCATAGTGATTCCCTCCTTTGCAGACATTCATCTAACGTTTTGGAACAATAACGTCTGTACCATGCCTCCTCACTTTTATACTGTGAAGACCTGTTCCCTCTCTACTCCCCTTCTTCCTCTGAGGCAAGGGAAACGTTTTTTCTGAGCAGGCCGAAGAGTAAGGACTCTTCAGCCTACCGCCTTTTGAACTGCGCAAAAACCCGGTAACTACAGACAGTGGACGCTCACCGTGGTACGTTCTTAAAAACGGCTGGGCTGAAAAAGGAGATGTCTATGCCTCGCTTCATCATCGAGCGGAATTTCGCCGAGCAACTCGAGCCCAATCGCGACGGGATCGCCGCGGTCACACAGATCAACACAGATGTTGGCGTGCAGTGGCTGTTCTCGTTTCTCAGTGCCGACAAAAAGAAGACCTACTGTCTGTACGAAGCGCCCAGCGCCGAGGCCATTCGCGAGGCGGCGCAGGCGGCTTGATAGGCGCGCACCACCTCACGGTACTTTTCAGGGTCGAGTTGCTCGGAGAGCGTGGTAGAGCCCACCAGGTCACAGAACATGACAGTCAACTGCCTACGCTCCGCGACATCTTGTTTGGACTCTAGACGCTGGACGCTAGACTCTAGACTTTCTTTCCCCGATTCTCCGATTCTCCGATTCTCCGGTTCCTCCTTTGCCGTGCGCCCCGTCCACACCAGGACTGCACCCTCTTCATCTCTGGCCAACTGTTTAGCCTTGATGAGTTCGTCCTTGAGGTCCTCCAGGTAATCGTCATCGAGAGCGAACCGTCGCTTCAGCGCCCGGTACGAAATCCGCCCTTCGCGCTCTAATAATTCCCGCAATTGCGCCAGGACTTCATCAAAGGTCATCAACGATTCACTCCTTCGCAGCGTTTTTGGTCCTTCTACTCTTTCGCGACTCCTACAGCAAGCGAACGCGGACCCTTCCCCCTTACTCCATTACACTTCTTCCCACCGAAAGGGGCGGAACTCGGCAATCCGCTGGAAATCAGCGGCGTTCTTTGTCAGCACGGTGAATCCATTGCGCGCCGCACTCATCGCAATCAAGGTATCATTGGTCAGGCGCGCCCGGCCAACTTCTTCGTAGCCGTACTTCGCCCCGACTTGAGCCAATACTTGTCCGCACGCCGTCCAATCAGAGCGGAGAGGCACAAGCACTCGTTTCACTTTCTCAAAGTCATTCTCTAAACGAGCTAGCAGCTTTTTCAGTCGCCTATCCTGCGCGCCCGCATGGAGTTCTTCCAGGACGACCGCACTCAGCCATAACGGGCGAGCCGGTTCCCCCGCTTTGCGTGCGGCACGGCGCAGCGTGAAGAGAGAGTCATTCCCTTGCCGTAAGTCAGAGATGTACACGGACGTGTCGAAAAGGATCCCAGACACGTTATTTACCCTCTAAGCGCCCGAAGACGTCTTGGATGACAAGGCCGCTGCGCACGGCGGCTCTGAGAAAGCGCTCGTGGGCAACCCAGGCTTGACGGTCCCGCTCAGCCTCGTCGATTACCCGTTCGAGCGCGCGGTCAATTGTCTCCGTTTCAGTTTTCGCCCCTAGGACCTGCTGGGCTTTTTTCAGCTTCGTTTGGTCGAGAATCAAATGTTTGTTCTTCCGCATGAGACGGGCAGGTTTCATAGCATTTACCTCGTGTACATCTTAAATTCTGTTATGTACACCTGCAAGAAGTGTGTTCATGAAAGAGACCGTTCAATTCGAGGGGTTAGTGGGGAAGAAAGGGGTGGGGTGTCTTCAAGAAACTACAGACAATAAAAATCCGCTGTGCTATAACGCCGTCAATGTTTTGTGGCCTGCAGAGGCCGTTACAGAAGGAGACATCTATGCCTCGCTTCATCATCGAGCGCAATTTTGCTGAGCAACTCAATCCAACTCGTGATGGTACAGCCGCGATCATACAGGTCAATGCGGATGTCGGCGTGCACTGGCTCTTTTCTTTTCTCAGCGCCGACAAAAAGAAGACTTACTGCCTCTACGAGGCGCCCAACGCCGAGGCGATCCGCGCGGCGGCGCGGCGGCTGAACATTCCAGCAGATGTAATTATCGAGGTGGATAGTGAGTTGCGGCCGGAGCAGTTTGCGTAGTTTCGTAGCGTGCGCTGGATTAAGCGCATCGGCGGTTCGTGCGCACAGCGCACGCTACTTCACCGGTTCCCTCTGCTGCACCTTCCTATCAATACGAGCAAAGCACCTACTGAAAAGTTTCATCGTAAAGTGTTCCAAAGTGAAAAGGCAAGAAGGGGGAATTCCTGATGGCAGAACCGTGGACCCATCATGTCACGCACGTAAACGGTTTCCGCATGCACTATGTCGTAGCTGGCTCAGGCTACCCGTTGGTTTTTCTGCACGGTTGGCCGCAGACCTGGTACGAATGGCGCAAGATCATCCCGTTCCTGTCTCTGCGCTTCACCTTTATTGCGCCTGACCTGCGTGGTCTGGGCGATAGCGAACGACCGCTCACTGGGTATGATAAACGTACGCTGGCCGATGATATGTACCAACTCGTGACCACCTTGGGCCATGCCAAGATTGGGCTCATTGGCCACGATTGGGGTGGTACAGTGGCGTACTACCTGGCCTATGACCATCCAGAATTGGTCGAGCGCCTGCTGATCCTGGAATCGACTCCTGGCATCGCTCGGGTGGGCGAACCGATCGACTTGCGGGGGATTCGCCGCCTCTGGCATGTGTTCTTCCAAGGCGGGGCTCCCGATCTGGCCGAACAGTTAGTGCGGGACCACGTGGCTCTTTATCTCAACCGGATGTGTAGTGTTGCCTGCTATAATCCGGCCCTGTTTAGTCCCGATGAAATGGCTGAATATGTGCGCGCCTATTCTCAGCCTGGAGCGCTGCGAGCTGGGTTTCATTATTACCGAGCGGCGCTGGAGGAGGATGTCCTCGCGTTCAGTAGTTGTACTAAGAAATTGACAATGCCTGTGCGGGCATGGGGTGGAGAGCGGTTTATGGGTGATATTACTCCTCTGTGGCAGCGAGTCGCTGTTGAGGTGCAGGGTGGGACAGTGGAGCGTTGCGGGCATTTCATGGCCGAAGAGCGGCCGGACTTTGTCCTGCAGCAGGTGGAGGAGTTTTTTGCGCCCTTAGCGGAGTATCGCTAAATCAGTTGACTGTTCTCCTATGGTGGTGCGGGCCCCTGGCCTGCACAGGTCCATGCAAGCAAGGACGCCTGCACCACAAGACTTGCTCAGGGTGTTCTTGCGCGGTTCCTTAGCGATGCGCGAGATGTTCGAGCATTGTTGCTTTGGCTGCCTCGGTCAGCGCTTTTTTTCGGTCATCTGTCATGTCGAACTCCATGGTGCCGTATGTCTTCGCAGGGAGCCGGCAGATCAGGTCTTCATTTGCGGCGATCGTTTGTTTGTCATGAGCAGCCATCATGGTGTCGAGCAGCCGTGATACCCGCGTGACGGTCCGTAACTTTTTGATGTTTCCCTTGATGCCTTTCTCATCATCCTCTTCCTCCTTCGGCGGCGGGGGAGCGTTCCTGACCTCGCACTCCTCATCGATCAGCAACCCAAGAACGGTAGTGCGATCCGCAACCGTGTCTCCCATGCAAGCTCTCACTGACGGCTCGTTGGATGCCAGCAGGTTAATCGGAAAGTTTGATAGCACCCCCCCATCGACAATCGCATGTGCTGTCAGATTCTTTTGGGTTTTGATGACGGTCCCGCTCTCGTCAAGGAGACAATAGGGGTTCCACTCGGGCTGCCAACGCACCTCATGCCAGGCAAAGGGAATGCTCATCGACATACGTACTGCCCAGGTAACCGGACAATGTGGGGCTGTGCGGTGATTTAACACTAGCATTGCGCGGTTGGTGGTATCTGTAGCCACGAGACTGAGGTCTCGTTTTGTTTCTGCGAAGAGCTGGGCAAGCGTCAGATCAGCAAAGCCAGGTTTTTGCTCATTGAGCCTTTCTCGGAACCAGTTGAAGAACTCCTGACCAACGTAGAGGCCTCCCTGTTCTATGAATGAAAAAGTGGTGGCATACGCTTGAGATTTCAGGAGCTGTTCAATGAGTTTTCGAGCGAATTGCTCTTTGAATTGGGTCAGGGCAGAGGAGAGCGGTCTTAGTAAAGGGGAGAGTGATCTCAGCACAGAGGAGAAATCAATATTCTTGAAGAGCTGCATTGTGAGGCTGCTGTTAATATCTCCCTGCAAATCCTCAGCCGTTGGCGTGTCCATAAACTTGGCGAACACCGGAATGCCGTTGCTATCTTTTCTACCGAGTTCCTCTGCCATTTTTTGGGCATTATATCCGACCGCCAGGAGCGTGGCCGTGATCGCACCAGCTGAAGTGCCAATGAGGCGTCTGGACGTATGCCCTTTTTCTTCCAAAGCTTTCAGGGCTCCGACGAAGGCCATACCTTTCGCGCCGCCGCCTTCAAAGACCATATCGAATTGCATTGCTGACCCTCCTTTATTGCTATTGCGCTTTTGTTGGGCACAAAGCAACAAGTCGTTCCCTGTGCCAGGATACGTGCCCTTGTTTTCCTTGCCTAGAATTCTCCCACAGTTAGGGCGGTGAGGGACGGGCCACCCCTAAATCGGTCCACACAAGATTGGCACATTGGCCCCGGTTCTCTGTAGGGGCAACCCTCGGTGGTTGCCCGAGGGAAGGGCGGCCACGCAAGGGCCGCCCTTCCTCATAGGCAGGTCGTGGAGTGTACGAATGTCATGTGGTCTGATTTAGTGCGACAAAATGGAGGGACAGAGTGCAAACCTGCCCCTGACAAAAGCTATGACTGACAGTTGTTAAGCCTTTGCGCTGGGTCGCGATGAGACGGCTTCGTACCAGCGGGTCAGATGTGGTTGCTCAGGCTGGATCTTGATCTTCGAAACGCGCCCAAAATCGACCGCACACAGCGCGGTAATGTCCGCGATCGTATAGCGCTCACCAGCGATAAAAGGACGGTCAGCAAGCACTTCGTTCAGCCACGCCAAGCGCTCCTCAGCAGTCTTCCGTGAGACTTCTGCAAACTCAGGCACCTGTGGAATACGCCCTTTGAAGAACTCATGCCGATGGCGAAATGCATTGGCAATAGGCTGCAGGAGTTCAAACTCCATACGGCGTTGCCACATCTCGACAATGGCCTTGTCCCGCGCATCGACACCCATGAGTGGCGGGCTCGGATGCTGTTCTTCAAAATAACGACAAATCGCCACACTTTCCGAAATACACGTTCCGTCGTCCAACTCTAAAACCGGAACTGTGCCCGTGGGATTTTTCTTGCGAAATTCTGGGGAGCGATTCACCGCATTGACAATATCGACTTCCTCGTACGGCACCTGGAGGCCTTTCTCAGCGAGGAAAAGGCGCACCCGGCGCGGATTAGGGGCAGTCTTGCTATCGTAGATTTTCATTGGTATCTCCTTCGGCTGTTGCCGGGTCAGATGAGAGCAGGCGTAAGCTCTCGATAATCACTGACGGTTCGAGACGATGGGTGTAATCGGCATCGACAGAGGCGAGTCGAATCGTCCCATCTTGGGCAATCACAAACGTTCCTGGGATGGGTAATTCGTAGGATTCATCGCCATTATATTTCTGCAGATCCGCGCCAATCTGTTTGTAGAGTGGGCGTAAGATCTCA
Organism: uncultured Enterobacteriaceae bacterium; assembly: GCA_964502465.1. Classification (GTDB taxonomy): domain Bacteria; phylum Desulfobacterota; class Binatia; order Bin18; family Bin18; genus CAZCWX01. Next base: position 24,203 of record CAZCWX010000631.1, read on the forward strand.
ACCAGGGCAAAGACGAGTCTGAATTGCCGTGCGACTTTGTTGCCCACGTCACTGAGGACCTCAAACTGCAAATCGTTTTTTTCCGCCATGGAGAGCGAGTTGTCTGGCGTCTGCGGAGAGATGGTTACAAGGGAAGCACCGAGAGCGTGCATATCTGATAGGCGATTTTGGTAGGCCCGCAACTGCAGGTTGCAGTATGGTCACCACACTCCTCGGTAAAAAGTGACCACGACGGGGCCGTGCGCGAGTAGGTCGGAAAGTTTGACCTGTTCTCCTCGTACATTGGGTAACGAGAACTCCGGAGCCTTGTCTCCCTCGCGGAGACTCCGTTCCGCAATGCCAGAGCGAACGAGATCTTCTGTGGTACTGCGGAGGGTGGCAACGATTTCTTGCGGCACCTTTGAGAGGGCCTCTCTTTGAAACTGTTCGATCTGCTGTTGTAGCTCTGTGTTGAGTCCGGTTGTTGCTGTACTCATGCTGTTCAACCTCCTTTTGTACTTAAATAGACCAGACGGTCTACTGGTACCCTGCGCAAAAGAGAGAGTCAACTACAGTTGGATGGCTTAGCATCTTCGGAACTGAGGAGATCTCTTCTCCAGAAAGGCCGTGATGCCTTCACGTCCGTCGGCGGTGTGGGCCATAGCAGCAATCGACTGCGTTTCGTGTTCCATTTGTGTTTCGAGGGTTTCAGTCCAGCCGCTCTGCAACAACCGTTTGGTCGCACCCAACGCGATGGTTGCCCCAGACGCGAGTTGCGTAGCAAGAGTATCTGTCTCGGCGATTAAATTGCCGTCTGGCACGACGCGGGTCACGATGCCCCACTCCTGTGCTTCCTGGGCGGAGAGCAGCCGGTTCGTCAGCGTTAACTCTAGCGCACGCCGGAGACCGACGATGCGTGGCAAAAAATACGTTGATGATCCGTCTGGGGTGAGGCCAGCACGCGTGTACGCCATCGTGAATCGGGCAGACTCGGCGGCGAGCACGAGATCACACGCACAGACGAGGCTCATGCCCGCACCGGCTGCTGTGCCGTTGACTGCTGCAATTACCGGGGCGTCCATACGGGTGAAGCGGGACATCGCCGCATGCAGGTACGTGGTGACTTCTTTCAGGTGATACGGCAACTGTTCGCCTTGTGCGGCAAAACTTTTCAGATCTCCACCCGCACAGAACAGGCGGCCAGCACCAGTGATGATCACAGCCCGGATCGTCGGATCTTGATCGCATTGGAGCGCAGCATACATCAGGTCTTTAGAAAGCTCGAGGTTGAGCGCGTTCGCAGCATCCGGTCGGTTGAGCGTGATACGGGCAATATTGTTGCGGATTTCAAAAAGCAGGGCAGAGTATTGCATGGTGACCTCCATAGTGAGACGTGCGATGACTTTTTTCCCTCTCCCGCTTAGCGGGAGAGGGCTAGGGTCAGGGCCTATTATGCTATGCTTGCAAACGTCCAAGGAACGCTGCCACAGCCTGCCCAATCTCAGCCGGGGAATCTTCCTGGATGAAGTGCAGCCCTGGCACCGTCACTTCTTGTTGATGCGGCCAGGTGCGGCAAAATGCTCTTTGTGGGCCAAGGAGAATCATCCCTGGATCGGCATTAATCAAGAGCTTCGGTATAGCACTGGTAGCAAGCCATTGGCCGTAACGCTCGACAAGCTCCACGACGTCTGGTGGTTCTCCATCAAGCGGGATTTGGCGAGGCCACGTTAAAGTTGGTCGTCGGGACTCACCAGGCTCCAGGTAAGGACGGCGATACACGGCCATCTCTTCTTCGGTTAAGCGGCGTAGGACGCTACTGGGAAGGACACGTTCCACAAAAACGTTTTTTTGCAGCACCACTTCCTCGCCAGCAGGCGAGCGGAACGTCTTGAAGATATGACGCGCCGCTTCGGGCCACTCTTCCCAACTCCACGGTTTGACGATCGCCTCCATATAGACGAGCCCCTTGACGCGCTCAGGATGGCGATACGTCCAGTGGAACCCTAGCGCTGAACCCCAGTCATGGAGCACCAGCGTGACATTCTTGGTCAGTTCGAGTGCCTCGAACCAAGCGTCGAGATATTGGGCGTGATCGACGAATCGATATGAACCATTTGCCGCCTTGCCTGAGTCTCCCATGCCGATAAGATCCGGGGCAAGGCACCGCCCCAATCGCTCTACCTGCGGAATCACATTGCGCCAGAGATAAGAAGAAGTCGGGTTGCCGTGCAGGAATACAATAGGATCACCTGCACCGGTATCCACATAGGCGATCTCGGAGTCGAGCACTGCGAGGCGTTTACGAGGGTAGGGGTCGTGTGCTGAGATTGTTTGGCTCATCGATAGTCTCCTGGGAAACGTGTCTCGCGCTCATCGTGTCTCGTGCTCGTGTGCTGATGCATCATATGCCACGATCACGTGTCACGCTTTCTTCGTCCCTGCTATATCGGCCATCAACTGCATCGCGGCTGGTTGATGTGTCTGCACCAAGAGCGTCGTTGCTCCACACGCTTCCCACGCTTGGTAGCGTTGCCGAATGCGCGCCTCAGGGCCGCACAGCGACATTTCGTCACAGAGTTCATCTGGCACAAGATTGATCGCTTCGGCTTTGCGTCCAGCCAGGTAGAGTTCCTGGATGCGCGCAGCAACGTCGCCGTAGCCGTATTTGACCACCATTTCATTATGAAAGTTCTTTGTCTTGGCTCCCATGCCACCAACGTACAGGGCGAGCGTCGGTTTCATCTGCGCCAGGCAGGCGCGAACATCGTCACCGATGATCACTGTGCAACCGGCTGCGACGTGGAAATCTTTCCACGATTTCCCATTCTCGGCCCGCTTGAAGCCTTCTTCAATGGCAGGTCGAAACATATCCATGCGTTGTGGGGAGAACCAGATGGGTAACCAGCCGTCGGCTATCTCGGCGGTGAGGCGAATGCTCCGTGGTTGCATGGTTGCGAGATAAATCGGCAGTTGACGACCGTGAAGGATCGACTTCAGGGGCTTGCCCAAACCTGTCGCAGCCGGTCCCCGATACGGGACTTGGTACGCTTCACCGGCTACTGACACGGGTTCTTCTCGCGCCCAGATTTTGCGAAGGATCTGCACATATTCGCGTAGGCGTGCCAGCGGCTTGTCATATGGGGCTCCATGCCAGCCCTCGACCACCTGCGGGCCAGAGAGTCCTAACCCGACGAGGACGCGACCACCAGAGAGGGCATCAAGGGTGGTCATGGTCATGGCGCACAGTGCCGGGGTGCGTCCTGCTAGTTGCATGATACCGGTTCCAAGTTTGATGCGCGTCGTCTTGGCCGCGAGATAGGCCAGTGGAGTCACGGCGTCCGAGCCGTACGCTTCTGCAGTCCAGACGGAGTCGTACCCAAGTCGTTCGGCTGCGAGCACAAGGTCAACAGGCAACTCGACTTGACCCCCAGAGTAGCCAATGCTGATTCCAAGCTTCACAACACTCTCCTTCCTCTTATTCCCAGGAAATTGACAATGAATTGCCTGGCCCACTGGTACTCTTGGCTCACGGGTGCGTCAACCAGGGTTTTTTTGCGAGTCTTTTTAGCGGTTCAGCGTTTCTGCCACTTTTTGATAATCTTCGAGGCGGGGGAGGAGCAGAGGAAGATCAACACCAGCCTGGCGATATGTTGCGATACGCTCTTTGCAGCGAACTGCTGGACCGATCAGGTAGAATGCCTCGACCATGTCGTCAGTGATAAAGTGTACAGCAGCTTTTTCGCCATCTTTTTGTACGGTTGTACGGAGAGGTGTGAGAATTGCCGGATCAAACCCGCCTTTCTCAAGGAGAATCTCTCCTACGTAAGGCTCATCCAAAAGTCGTACGATGCGTTGCTTGAGAATCGGGATCAGACTCTGTGGATCATCTGTCAGCCGCACGACCAGCATGCACGCAATGTCAATCGCTTGCGGGTCACGTCCCGCTCCTTTTGCCGCATTTCGTACCTCTTCGACCGCATAGCGCACATAGGTTGGTGGAACATACGCATTGAGCAAGACTCCATCGGCTATCGCACCGGCAAGCCGTAGCCCTTTTTGTCCAATGGCTGCGACATAGATGGGGAGCTTTTGCTGGATTGGCGTCGTAGCCAATTTTACGCCGTTCAACTTGAACCGACCGGCTGCAGTGGTTACTCGCTCTCCTGCAAGCAGACTTCTGATAGTCGTCACCGATTCCTCTAAAGCAGCGCGAGAGTCGCCATAAGGGATGTGCATCTTTCCCTGGATGACTGGCTTCTCACTTCTGCCGAGTCCGAGGAGGAACCGTCCGTCGGAGATACGGTCTAACGTAGCGCTGGCCATTGCCAGCAGCGCCGGGTGCCGCGTGTACGGATTGACCACCCCCACCCCGAACATGATAAGTGGTGCCGCTGCGGCGAGAAAACCGAGCAGCGAAAACGTTTCCTCATGGAAATATCGTTCCGTCACCCACAGTGACTCAAAGCCCGCGTCCTCAGCAATGCGCCCGTATGCTTTCAGTGCCGATCCGCTGTCGATGCCGTGATAGAGAACAATACCAAGTCGTGACACGTGGATACTCCGAAGGTTTTAGGCTAAAGGTTGAAGGCTGAAGGCTCAAGGGAGGTTCTCTCAAGCCTCTAGTTTGTGCCCTGTGGCCTGTAGCCTTTTCCGCGTTCTCTAGCAAGGAATGTCAGAATTGCTGCGAGGGATTGCTCTGGCTGTTCCGTCCAGAAGACATGGCCGGCAGGTTCTAGCAATATCAGTTGAGCGCCAGGAATGCGTTCGGCGAGAATCCGGGAGTTTTCCCAGGAAATGAGGGCGTCATCCTTCCCAGTAATCACCAACGTCGGGCAGGCAATCTGCGGGAGGCGGTCGTAGGTATTATGGGCATACGCAGCTTTCATGCGGTGTCCGAGCGCGACAGGGTCAATCGGGCGCTGACGGCGTGCCTCGATCATCGCGGGGATAATTTCTGGGTGCTGCTCAATGTACCCTTTGGTAAAGGCGGCCTCAGCCAGGGCTTTGCCTCGCTCCTCCGCTGACATGGGTGTGGTTGAGTATGCGTTCGTTAAGGCCTCACCGCCCAAACGAACTGCCTTGGGGCCGCCTGGGGTCGTGCACCCGAGCACGAGGGATCGAACCTTCTGCGGGTGGCGGAGCACAAGTTCTTGAGCGATCATGCCCCCCATAGACACACCAATGATGTGAGCAGAGGTGAATCCTACCTGATCCATAAGCGCAGCGGTGTCGTCTGCAAGCAGTGCAATACTGTAGGCCATATCGGGTTTCTCGCTTTGTCCAGAACCGCGCTGGTCAAAAGTGAGCACCTGAAACTGTTTCGCAAAAACTGGTACGAGCCCAGAGAACATACTCCGATCACCCTGCGCACCATGAATGAGCACGAGCGGCTCACCAGTGCCCTGCAGATCATAGTGCATCTCAACGCCATTCACCCGAATACGCAGCATAACTCCTCCTTGTTGATTCCCCAGAGCGTGAGGCATGAAGGCCACAGTGACAATCCCGACAATGGCAATCCACAGAACACCCCGTACCATAGCCTTGCTTTTACTGGAAATGCGGCATCACATGTTTGGCGAATAACTCTATCGACTTCATCGCCTTTTCATGGGTAAAACCACCAAAGTTGACCTCGAAGATAGGATAGGTGAGCCCGTAATCGGCTTGGGCGCGTTTCAAGCGTTGCACGCAGCGCTCTGGACTGCCAAAGATGACACAGTCCCCTTTGTCGAGATCCTCATAAGAAGCGTTCCCGAAGAGCTTCGACAAGCCTCCCTGATATTCTTTGTAGTCGGCTGACTGCCAGGCGGCTTTCTGGTCCAAACCAGCGAAAAAACGCCAGTACTGGACGAAGTGCTGTTTGGCGAGCGCGTGAGCCTCTTCGTCAGTCTCTGCCACATACAGATGATACACGCCGAGTATTTCTCGGTTGCTGGCGTCATGTCCTGCCTCTTTCAGGGCAGACCAGTACAGAGTCAACTTGGCCTGGAGATCTTCGTGCCGGGGATAAGCAAAGGGCACAAGCATGGGATGGAAGCCTTTCTGTCCGGCCCAGACAAAGCTTTCAGGAGTGACGGCACAGGCTGCCCAGATGGGGGGATAGGGTTGTTGCACAGGCTTGGGAAGAGGCGTCACGTCGCGGACTTTATAATATTTGCCCTCATACGAGACGGTGTCTTGGGTCCATGCCTGCAGAATAATCTCTAGTGACTCATGAAAACGCCCTTGGCTTTCGGCCTCATCAATGTCGAAGAGTTCATATTCCGCTTTGAGGACTCCGCGACCGACGCCAAAGTCCAGTCGGCCATCGCTGAGCACATCAAGCATGGCATATTCTTCGGCAGTGCGGATTGGGTTACTCAACGGTAGGAGGGTGACGCCGGTTCCCAGGCGAATACGTTTGGTTCGTTGAGCGACAGCAGTGGCAAAGACTGGTGGGGAAGGAAACGCGTATCCACCGACGTAATGCTCGGCAAAAAAGACACCGTCGAACCCTAGCTCTTCTTCATATTGGATCTGCTCTATCATTTCCCCGTAATAATGGCTGGCCGATTTATGGAGTTCCGGATAGTAATCAGGAATATATAGTAGGCCGAACTTCATAGGTTCCCTCCTTATGGGTTACGAGTGAGCCCGCGGCTGTTGGTTGTGCCTTCTACCATAAAGGGTTGGTCAGGGACAGATCTGTATTTCTGAGGAAAAGACCTCAGCATGGTATGCAAAGGGAGGGTTTCTCTTGTCTTTTACCAAATTCTGGTGAATGAATAGGGAAAACGTAGACACTAGGGAGAATCAGCCAAGCAAGTGGCCTTGGAGGGGGGGCTGCAGTTATGGAACCACTCTATCGTCTGATCGTTCACAAGCCGAAGAGTATTGTCTTTTTCATATTGCTCTTGACCGGCTTTTTTGCCTATCACGCCCGCCACATTCAGTTTGACAGTTCGATTGAAAGTCTGCTGCCAGAAGGGGATACCGAAAAGCAATACTATGATGAGGTGCGCCAGCTTTTTGGCAGCGATGATGTGGCGGTGATCGGCATCATCACCGACAATGTCTATACCCCGCAGACACTGGAGAAGATCAAGCGTCTGACCGAAGAGTTGCGCAAACTCCCCGAGGTGAAGAGTGTCAACAGCCTGACCAATGCGCAGGACATCATCACCAGTGTAGCGGAGGAAGACACGCTCCTCATTCCGGAGATTCCTGCCTCAGAGGCAGACGTTGAGGAGATCAAACGGAAGCTTGCCCAGATGCCCGTTTATCTGAAGAACCTGGTTTCCTCAGACGGGCGGGCTGCGGCTATTAATATCAGCTTCCTTGATAGCATTACTGACGCCGAGTTCGTTCGCCGCGGAGTGGACCAAAGGATTCAGGAGATCGTGGAGCAAGAAAACGGCCCTGAACAACTCTACTACACGGGCCTGCCTCACTTTAAGGCATATTCCGCGGTCACGATGCGGCGAGAGTTGATTGAGTTGTTGCCGTTGACGCTGCTTTTGATTATGGGGGTGTTATTCTTGAGCTTCCGCTCGCTGCGCGGGATGCTGCTTCCATCTCTCACCGTGATTATTAGCCTGATCTGGACCCTGGGAATTATGGTGCTGGCGGGCAGCCGTATCAGTGTTGGTACGTTTGCTCTCCCGCCGCTGATACTCGTGCTGGGCATTGCCTACTCTTTGCATATCGTTGCTGAGTATTTTGAACAGGCCCGGCCTGAGCGCCCGGTAGACGAAGTGGTACTGGAGACCTTACGAACGAGTAGTATCCCGGTCCTGATCGCCGCATTAACCACCGCGCTCGGCTTTCTCTCACTCCTGGTGAATCGGGTGGTGAGCATTCGTGAGATGGGCATCTACTCTGCCATTGGCATTATGCTCGCGTTTGTGTTCGCGGTGATTTTCATACCGGCAGTGTTGGCTTTACTGCGTCTGCCGCGTCGTCACACCGACCGCCATGCTCCCTGGCTCGAGACCAGGTTGCAGGGGCTGGTGCGTAGCGTTATCCACCATCGCAATGCGGTCATCATGGCCATTTCAGCCATCTGCCTCCTGGCCGTCTGGCCGATCCCGACTATCGAGATTGGCTCCAACTTTCTCTCCCTCTTTCGTGAGAGCCACCCTGTGCGCCAAGCAACTGATGCGGTAAGTGAGCACCTGGTCGGGAGCATCGGTTTCTATGTCGTGGTCGATGGGACCGAGCAAGACATTATCAGGAAGTGGGATACGTTGCGCAGAGTAAAAGATCTGCAACTCTATATCAACTCCTTGCCTGGCGTAGATAAGACGGTTTCTTTTGTTGATTACCTGGAACTGATAGAAAAAGGCATCCAAGCCGTTCCCCCAGAAGACAATGGGACTGAACCTCCGCAACCAGCGACACAGACCACTTTCTGGGAGAATCCTGCCCAACTGGACGAAGTCCTCCAACTCGCTTTTTTTAATTCTAGTAGTACCTCTGGCGTGGTGAACCACCCTAACTATTCGCGCACGAATATTATTGTCCGTACCTCGCTGGAAACCCCCAAGGAAATCGCTGCGACTGTGCAGAAGATCCAGGCCTTTGCCCAAAACCTTTTCCCTCCTGAACTCACAGTGCATCCGACCGGCAATGTGATCCTCAATACGCGCACGACCAACGACCTGCTGATCGGACAAATCCAGAGCCTAGCACTTACGGCGTCGGTCATCTTTGTCGTTATGTCAGTGATGTTTCTCTCGTTCCGGATCGGGGTCTTGGCGATGATTCCCAACCTCTTCCCGATCTTGATCTTTTTCGCACTCATGGGCCTCTCGGGAGCAGTACTGAGTGTGAGCACGAACACCATCGCCTCGATTGTATTGGGGATCGCCGTCGATGATACCATTCACCTCATGACCCGCCTGAGTGCGAAGGTTCGTACTACCGCCAACGAGGAACAGGCGCTGATGCAAACTTTTTCTGCGGTCGGCAAACCGGTGGTCTACACCTCTGTGCTACTGTTCTTTGGGTTTCTCACGCTCTGTCTCTCGACTTTCGTTCCTGTCCAGGAGTTCGGGTTCTTGTCTGCGGTGACCATTCTGGTGGGGCTCAGCGGAGATGTAATATTGCTGCCGGCTCTGCTCGCCACCACCCATGTGATTACCCTGTGGGATCTGCTCTACCTGAAGCTGGGGAAAGACCCTCACAAGACTATTCGGCTTTTTGAAGGATTACGACCCTGGCAGGCAAAGATTGTCACGCTCATGGGTGAACTCAAAACGTTCCCTGGGGGGCAGGCTATTATCAAGCGGGGCGAGATGGGCAATGAAATGTATGTATTGATTAACGGCGCCGCTGATGTTTTTCTCGGCGCTGATGGTCAACCTCATCGGGTTCGCAAGCTTGAGCGTGGGGACGTCTTCGGCGAAATGGGCTGGATCCGTCATCACACGCGAACAGCCGATGTGATCGCGACTGAGGACGTGGAAGTGCTGGCAGTCAACGAGCAATTCCTCACGCGGGTAAAGCGGCGTTACCCACGCATCGCCACCGAGATCTTCTTTAATCTGTCGAGGATTCTCAGCGACCGATTAGAAGCATCGTAGCTGAGAGCTGATTGCTGAAAGCTTTTTTCACTTCAACCCCGCCTTGCTGGCAGCACTGAGAACACGTTCCAAGATATTTGGGTCTTTATACGGAAGCCGCTGCCTGAGCACCTCCAGTGAGTCATGCGGGCTGACGCGCAGGAACTCTGCTCCCTCAGCCCGGGCGGCCTCATCTTGCCCCAACTCGCTGTAGATGACAGCCAAATAAGCATAGGCAGGCATAAAGTCTGCACCTCGAATGAGCATTCTCTTGAATGTCGTGATCGCCTTTTCATACTGTTCTGTCAGATAGTACGCGTGGCCTAGCGCCCATAAGTACCAGATTGGGTAATGCGGATTGAGGTGCATCGCCTTTTCTACCAGGGGGATGGCCTCTGCGGATTTTCCAGAAAAATTCAAGACATCGGCTAACCCCGCATAGCCATCGGCACAGTTGGGATCGAGGGTGAGCGCATAGTTGACCTCAACAATGGCCTGCTCATACTGTTTTTTCCAGAGATGGACTGTGCCTGATAGTCGGTAGCCACCAGGGAGCGAGCTATCTAAAGCAATTGCTTGCCGTGCCAGCTCAAGAGTTCTCTCTAAGGTCTGGGGATCTTGACTCCAGCCCAAGGCCCATTGGGAAAAATGGGTCCACCCCAAGTAGGCGTATGCCACAGCGAACTGCGGGTCGAGTGTGATAGCTTTTGCAAACATCTGCTGCGCCTGGGTGTTGGCTGCTTCCCCACTCTGGCTATGGTAGTCGAGCCCACGCAAATAGTAGTCATACGCTTCCAGATTCGTGGTAGGCATACGTCTCGCCCGATGCTGTTCGCCCTCTGTCAGCTTCACTCGCAGTGCTGCCACAATTTGCTGGGTGACCTCATCTTGTACGGCAAAAATATCTTGCAGCTCGCCATCGTAGCGCTCCGCCCACAGATGATACCCTGTCAGGGCGTCGATGAGCTGCGCGGTCACTCGCACCCGATTGCCTGCCTTACGGACGCTTCCTTCCAACAGATACTGTATGCCGAGTTCCTTGCTGATTTGTTCAGGCTTGGCTGCCTTGCCTTTGTAGAGAAAGACTGAGTTCCGGGAGATCACAAACAATCCTGAGAGCTTAGAGAGGTCGGTAATCAGATCTTCGGTCATTCCGTCGCTAAAATACTCTTGTTCGGGATCGTTGCTCATGTTGACAAAGGGCAACACGGCTAAAGACGGTTTTGTTTGTTCCTCAGGGAGAAGGGGAAGAGGCGATGCTTGACTGTTCGTTGTGAGATCTGATGGCTGTTCGTGCACCCAGTAGACGCGGATCGGTTTGCTAATGTTCTTGGCGGTTTGTTCGCCGCGATACTCGTATCCTAACGCTAACTTTGTCTCGATTTGGTCATACACGCTCCCTGAGATGCATACCCCACCCGCTTCGGCGAGGCTTTGCAGCCGGGCAGCAATATTGACCCCGTCGCCATAAATGCGTTCCCCTTCGACAACGACATCGCCAAGATTGATGCCGATACGAAACTCCATCCGTCTAGGAGGTGGCAGTTCTGCGTTGCGGGTTTTGAGTTCTTGCTGGATTGCGACTGCGCACTGGACAGCATCGACCACGCTGGCGAATTCGGCCAGCAGATTATCACCAGGCGAATCGACCACACGGCCGCGATGGTGCGGAATGAGTGAGGTGAAAACCTCACGATAGGCCGTCAGGGTCCGTATCGTTGCCACCTCATCATCACCCATGAGGCGGCTATAGCCTTGCACATCGGCACTGAGGATGGCAGCGAGCTTGCGCTCGACATTTTGCGGTTCCATGTCGCTCTTGCATTGCCTACCCTACCGTTGTCTAGACATCAAGTCGATAGAGGGATGAGTGAGGTTTTTCTTTTCTAATGGTTTTTGACAAACGAATTTGCTAATGGCACCGGCGTTAATCCCGTATCCAGGCATTGTGGTCTTGTGGTGCAACCGTCCCGGTTGCCCAGGAGTGCAGGCGAGACGCCTGCACCACAAAGGGATTGCCGGGTTTAAGCGTCAAAATTTATCAGGCATGGGAGCCTTGCTTCTAAGAGCCTATCCGA
>CAZCWX010000632.1:0-17554 GCA_964502465.1 uncultured Enterobacteriaceae bacterium
GTTGCCGTTCGCTTGTGGTCACAGGAGTCTTTCACACCCCCACCGGCAATGCCAACCTGTTGTTATTCCCCTACTTTTAATGCAATAGCCCTATCCACTCCCCCGCTGCCCCCGCTTTCACATGCCCCCCCAGATGAGTAAAGATGAGCGCATGAAGCGCGGCCCAGTCCACACGGGCCAGTAACCGGGGCAACTGCGCTCGCGAGATACCCCGCCCCACCGCGGCTTGCGTGCGCGCCTGTAACCACTCAAAGCGATTGCGTAAGAAGCGGTGAATGGCCGAAACCCGGGAGCGTCCGGCCATGATCGCCAGGACTACCCCACAGAGGACAAAGGCCTGATCGTGGCGGCGGCCCCGCTTGTCACGGGGATCAGGGAGGTGTTGCAAAGCGGCAAAAAACGTTACCGTAGCAGCTGGAGATGGGGGCGATAGCGACATAAGTTCTCCTAAGCAAAGATTCTTATGTCCCCCCTATCTCCTCGAAAAGCAAGCCTCTTTTTTGTGAGAAAGCCGTGCGGGGGCTGGGTGGGTGTGAGCCCACCTGGCTACCCGGTTGCGATTCGCGTCGAGGTGCGGCACGTCGTACGCTCTGCATGGCCGCATTCGGGTTGGTAGCGCGGCGAAAGTGCCACTTGTTGCAGGGGAGTAGAACTGCGGATGGAGGCGAAACGTCTATGTCTATGGAATCCGGTGCGGGGCTCGTCTTGGGTGCTGGTATCGGCTCCGTGATCGGCGCCGCGATGGGTGACTGGGGGATGGGATTGATCTTAGGCGCCGGCGTCGGTCTTGTCTTAGGAGCGGGCGCGGCCCTAAACAGCGAAACCGATACGAAGCAGAAATAGCACGGTGAGAACTGCCGAGGCATATAGAGAGCGCCATGTCGACATCGAGACCGGGGCATATGAGATAGACAAAGAAGAGCTTGCAGCCTCCGACCGCCTCTTAGCTCGTCAGCTTACGTCATTCTCCGCACCAGCAGCTCAAGAAAATAGAGCCCCATCGCCAGAGGGATGAGATATGGCAACAGCGGCCGCGGTTCTGGCGGACCGACCGGATGGACCACGGTAGTCACATCTGGACTGAGGCTGCCGCCAGTCGCGTGGGCCAACGTGTCGAGCAATGGCAGGTTCGCCTGCGGCTGGGGAGTTTCGACCGGACGTCGAGGAGGCAGGGTGTACCCGAGCGGCCCGAGCTTTTCGCCTGACGGCAAGGTCACTTCGACGCGATAATCGCCGGTCTTCGTCGTGTCGTACGCGCCTTGATAATGGCCTGGAGCCAGGCGTTCAAGCGAAAAGGTCGTTTCGCGTGCAGTGGATCCATTCGTCGTTGGCCCGCTGATCCGCACCGACGCGGTACGCCCTTCTTCCCTCGCTCCATACGAGAACACATCGACGAGCAGGCCGCGTTCGTCATGGCCGAGTTCAACCGAAAAGGGACTGTCCTGCCGTTTGATCTCTGGCAAGCACCAGCGCACAATCTGTGACCAGAACGTACTAAACCCATCCCAACTTACCCACGGCGCAGACCACCGCCCGCTCGCGTCCGAGGTAAACGCAACCGCCTTGCCTTGCCCATAGGACCAGGAGGCGAGAAGAGGCGGTCGCTTACTGTCCACTCTGAGCGACACATCGGTCCTAGCTCCTTTTTTCACCTCGGTTTCGACGTATCCCTTTACAGGGGGCAGTGGCCTTTTGCCCAGTTCTGCCAACAGTGGCGAGTTGGGGTTGGGAATAGGCGAGACCTCCTTTTCCACCATGGTCTTTTCTTCCCCCTGGTCCTCTAACTCATCGAGGAACAAGTCTGGCAGGTTCGACGGGTTCGCGGTGTGGTGGAAGGCACCGCCGCCATAATCGGCAATACGCGAGAGGAGGCGCAAATTCGCCTGCTCACCAACGGCGATGGCAGAGATGGTCATCTTCAGTTCTCTGTGCATCGCGGTCACGAGGTCAAGGTAATCACTGCCACTGCCGCCGGTTTCCCCATCAGTCAAAATAATAATGTGCTTGCGTGTCGCATGTTGGCGCTCGAGTTGGCGTTTTGCCTCGAGCAGAGCGGGCAGGAGAAACGTGCCCCCCGACGCCTTCAGCCGGTCAATACGATCATCTACATCTCTGCGAATTTTCCCTAGATAATCGAGTGGCACGACCACAAACGGCTCTCGATCAAAGCCAATCACGCCAAAGAGGTCATCATCCTTAAGATTCCGCGCCACCGCCCGTGCTCCTGCGATCGCGTAGAGTAACCGACTCTCTCTGCGCATGCTCCCGGATTTATCGATCACCAGCAGGACGGCAGTGCGCTGCTCTTCTTTTTGCGGCGGAGTCAAGACCACTGGCAACGCATTCTCAACCGAGGTGCCTTTGTATCCACCCAGGCCTAAGCTCTCTTCTCCTCCGACCATGATCAACCCACCCCCTTTGCGGACATAGCCATCGAGACTATCGACGAGCGCTGCAGGCAAGCGATCCTTAGCAACGTTATTGAGAATCACTGCGCCAAATGATTCTGCTGACGGAATGGCGGTAGACCGGACAGCAAAATCGAGGGCAGTCACCCCGAATCCCCGGTTATTGAGCGCTCTTTCCAGATAGCGGTTGTCGCGAGCAGTCGCGCTCAACACTAACACTTTTTCTGCCGGCGACACGTTCACCCAAGCGGTGAGCTGGTTATCATGCGGTATGGCATCCTCTGTGCCTGCCGCCGGGGTAAAAGACGCATGGAGGGGGATGAGCCCACTGTCCGACAGGGACAAGACATGGGTAAACAGCGACGCCCCCGGGGGTACAGTAACCTCCTTTTGCCACACCACCTGGTCTTTTTGACGTAGGGTGAGTTCTCCGCGCACCGGTTCAGGATGGGTATTGTCCAGCGCGATGTTGACCTCGATCGCCGCACCGCTGGCAATCACTTGAGGAGCCCCGACACGCTGGATCGCCACATTTGGGGCAGCTGCCGCGGGAGGGGGTGGAAATGGATACACCTTCAGTCCACGCTCCGCCAGCAATGGCAACACCGATCGCGCCTCTCCTGTCGTTTCCCAGCCGTCACTCACAAAGTAGACGTTGCGATTCTGCCCCTCTCCGAGCAAGCCAACCAGAGCGCTTTCTATGTTGGAGGCCTCAAGCTGGAGCTGTGTTGGCGGGGACAACACGAGCGGTTCAGCGTCCTGCCAAGACAGCCGCTGGCCGTCTCCAGCAAACACCAGCGTCGGTGTCGCAGGTGTCGGGCGGAGCTGCTGAACAACCAGGTCGCGCATCCATTGCCGCTGCGCTGCCGTCATGCTCCGAGACAGGTCAAGCACGAGCATGGGCGTGTTCGTTGACCCCGGATCAAGCGTATGTAAGCCAGCGACAGCAAGCACCAACACCACAAGCACACAGGAGTGCAGAACCAGCCCCACGCCGGCAAGCAGAGATCGCAAGGCTCTCCTCTGCCATAACCAGAACAGCGGCAGCAGCAAGAAGAGCCAGAGAAAATCAGGGCGACTGAAGTCGAATGACGGGACACCAGACCTGAAGATATTGTGCGGTGTCAGAGCAGTGAAATATTCCAGGGCGTCCTGTAACATGCTGTTCTCTAATGGTTACGCTGGTTGCTCCGTTTCGACCGAACGAGTCGCCATCCATCGCTCTATGCCTAGCAGCAACAGCGCAGCGAGTAAGAGCCACGGCCACAGCGGTTGTCCAGTGGTTTCCGGCACCTGGGCCTCGGTTGCAGCCACCGACGGAAGTTGGAGGGGTCGTCCCAGCCGGGATTCTTCCGCATTAGTTAAGTTCACCGCGACCCGACGCTCGACACCATGTTCGCTAATGGTATACACGCCTTGCTTTGCAAAAGAGAACATCCCTCCGGTGACAGCCACCGTTTCTCCGTCTGGTAGACGGATGCGAGCATCCTCCGGCAACATGAGGGTCGCCCCAGTCTTCCACCCAAGTGGTTGCCCAGCGTGGTCTGCCAACCAGCCCAGCAAATTTAACGTCAAAATCGATGTCGGCAGATTGCGTGATCCCAGATAGGGGAATAGATCGAAGCCAACCGCCGCATAGCGCTTGCCGTCTCGTTCACATGCCAACAGGACAGGTCCAACCGTGGCCGACACCACGGGTTTGCACCAACCGACCGGCAAGAACGCCTCTGCATAGACCGGAGCAAGCAGAGAGAAGGTGACATAGGCCGTCAAGGGATGGGCTGTCGTCCACTGCGTTACCCGTACCTGTGTGCTCGCCTGAGCGAACGGGAAAAAGGAGTTCCCGTCCGGTGGAAGAATAAAAGCCGCATTCGTTGGCGGGAGGGTATCCGGAGCGGTTAGATGAAACAGGACAAAAGCAAACTCTGCCGCCTGGGCTGGCTGATATTCCTGGGGCGTCACGCTCTCTAATCTGAGGTTGGGAATCTGTCGGACGCTCTTCGCCACCTGTGGTGAGGCTGTCACCAGCAACACTGGCACCTCAGCCAGTGTCGGCAATACTGCGTAGGCTTCGTTGTCCACCGCAAGCGCGTCCTCAGCAAATATCCGCGCACGGTAGGTGGCCGCGAGTGGCAGATCAGGAAAAGAAACCGTCAGAGAGTCGCCACGGGCCAGCGGTCGAGACTGCAATAACGTTCCCGTCTCCGCATTCTCGATGCTGACACTCCCCCCATGCATGTCTGCTGTCCCTTCAATCACCAGCGTTGCGTCAACCGTGTCTGGAAAAAACGGGCTGCGATACAAACGAAACGCAGTGATCCCCCAATTCGGTTGTGCTTCGGCGAGCGTCAGAACGGTAAGCGCAGCAGTATCAACTGGTGCAGCGAGCGGGCGGTCAGTGAAAAAGACCACCCGCGAGAAGTCACGCTCCTCGATCAATTGGAGAAAAAAGGCGGCCATCACCTCGTCACTCGGGTCCGGGGCGTCGGTTGCGGTGAGCTGCGTCAGGTGGTGCGCAATCTGTTCGCGGGTGTCATCAGGCAGCGACACCTGGGCCGGCAGAGGCGTATTGGTAAAGAGCACGACCGTGTCCGTACTCGGGATCGTCCCGAGGATCTGCGCCGCACGTGTTGTTGCGGTTGCAACAACACTCCTTCCTCCTTCAGGAAGGCGGGCGTGCATACTGGCAGAGGTATCCAAGACCAACGCAATCTTTCTCCCTTCGTGTTGCACAAATGGTTGCGCAGCCGCGATCACCAGCAGCAGCAGAATCAGCAATTGCAGCAAGAACAGCGGCGTTAGTTGCAGTCGTCCCCACAATCGCCTGCGGGCTGATGACGACAACCCTTGATACAGGAACAGAGCAGGCACCACCACTCGTTTGCCCCGTTCTCGTAACAAGTACGGCACCACCAGCAGAGGTAAGGCATAGAGCAGATTAAAAGCTGAGGGGGTGAGAAAGGAGAAGTCCATAAGGAAAAGCGCTTAGTTCTCAGTGGTCAGTGGTCAGTGGTGAGAGGGCGGTGCTTACCAACTGGCAACTCACCACTGACGACTGGCAACCTGGTTTCTTCATGTCAGCATGCCCAACGCTGGCAATTCGCGCAAGACAAAGGTTTGCACATCTTGGTCTGTGATCACCAACGCGTGATGGATACCAGCCTGATGACAGAAACTGCGCAACGTGCGGTTGTGTATATCTAAACGACGAAGGTATTCCTTTTTCGCGGTGGCATCGAACCGCACCAGGCCAGATTCTCCACTTTCGCTATCAACCAGGCGTGCGCCAGAGGGCAATAACGGGGGATTCATCTCGTCTTTTCCCAACACCTGGATAATGGCGAGGTCGAAGTTCGCTGCTCGCATCAGATTCAGTCCGGATTGCATAGCCGGCGGTGGGAAGAGAAAATCTGAAATCCAGATCGCTTTTCCTGGACGATGCACAGTCTGGAGCTGGCGGGCCAACGCCAGCGGAGGATCGACCCTCCCGGCAGGACGATGAGCCTCAAGAAAGTCGGCGAGGTCAAGCAACCGTTGACGCCCCCGAAAGAACGGGGTTGCCTGACCATCTTGCGCCTGCGAGAGCACGAGTAACTTCACCGCGTCGTTGCTGGCCAACACGACGTAGGCGAGAGCGAGCGCCACATCGCGTGCGGTTTCATACTTCCGATTGCCCACCGGGTACGCCATCGAGCCGCTCAGGTCGAGGAACACAGAGGTGTACAGTTCTTCTTCTTCCTGAAACAATTTTATGTACAGCTTATCGGTGCGACTATAGAGCTTCCAGTCGATGTAGCGCGGATCATCACCAGGAATGTAATGGCGATACTCGGCAAACTCCAGACCAGCGCCACGTCGCGGAGAGAGATGCCCTCCGGGGCGACTGCCCAGGAATTGCCGCCGGGCACGGATGCGCAAGGTTTCCAAACGCGCGAGAAACTGCTGGGTAAACAATGCTGGAAGCACCTCAATTTTGTAGCATGAGAAGACGGAAAGAGAAGCTCCCCATAAGAGGAACCTGGCGGAACAACTCTGCCAGCCACACAATGACACCACCTGCTCGTCGCCAGGCGGGTCTGAGGATGAAGATCAAACGCCGAGATCATTCAAGGGACTCGGAACACCCTGGCCACCCTGCGGTAGGATCTGGGTGGAAATCATGGTGGTGGCTACATCGGTGTGCCCAAGCAATTGCTGTCAGTAGGAATGGAGTAGTGGTAAAGACGGAGCATCTGTCGGACTTCATCGAGAAGTTTTGATTATTGACTTCTCGTCGTCTCAGGCATATGAGGGCTCCGTACTGGCACCCTGAGAGCGCTGATAACAGTCAGGGGGCAAAACTACCCGAAAACCCAACTAATATCACATTATCAGGACAAAATGGCAAGTGAATCAATGGTTAGCCGGCGATTCCGCGGTGCCGATTTCGCTCCTCTTGCAGAGGCTCTCTCCGATCGATACTGTTTTTGTAATAGCAAGTAGCAATCGATGAGGAGACGAGATGGAAACCGTGACAGTGTCGCCGAAATTTCAAGTGGTGATCCCTAAAGAGATGCGTGAGGCGCTGAAATTGACTCCGGGCCAGAAAGTACAGGCGCTGCTGTATGAGAACCGCATCGAACTTATTCCGGTGCGCCCGGTGAAGCAAATGCGAGGGTTCCTGAAAGGGATTGACACGACCATCGTTCGCGAAGGGGACCGCTTGTGAAGGAACTGTTGTTGAGTTGAGCGCTCCCTTAGCTTTGAGCGCGGCGCGCCTCAGTCTTACCGAAAAGATCCCGATGGCGGACAGCATCATGCTGGCGACTGCTCGGGCCTGTAGTGCGACGCTATGGAGCCAAGATGCGGACTTTGAGAATATCACCGGAGTCAAATATACACCAAAGAAATGAAGAGACATGCAGGCTAACACTCATCAGCCGGTCATGAGGCGACGCCTCGCCGTACCAGATGAAAAAAGTACCGCCCCTCTCGCCAGAGGCCGAGTTGGCGACGGACGAATGGCGCTCCCGAGAGACGATTCGAGGGGCGGACGGAGCCACGCTACGGGTCTCTGAGAAATTCCGCTACGATTTGCGCCGTCAGCTCCGAGTCGCGACGCTGCGCTACGAAGTCATCCAAAAGGGCGAGACTATCCAGAGTGAGGAGGAGGTTGGATGCGAAAACATCTCTCACTGTATGTGCTCGTCGGGGTCCTAGCGTTGCCTTGTGTTGCCGGGGCTCAGGCACGGCCGGGCAGCTTTGACAGCCCTGTACAAGACGGCACAACAAGTGGTAACCAATCGTACATCTTCTGGGTGTGCCGCAATGCCGGCGACCCGCAAACGCTTGACGTCTCATTCAACGCTGGGCCCCGTTCTTCTGTCCCCTGGGGATTGAATCGCAACGATACGGCCGGCGCGTGTAACAATGACGGCGGAAACGGTGGCAACTTTGTTCTGAATTCCAATCTCTTACCTGCCGGTGTCAATACGGTACAGGTTTTCCATCCCACCACTGGAGATCCACTGCTGTCTGTCACATTTGTGAATGTACCGGTTCCTGGTCTCGAGTTCCTTCCCGCAGATCAGGCCGTCCCGAACCTTGTTGAATGGCAAAGCTTTCCAACCACCGGCTACGCAGCATTGGTTGGGTTCTCGCAAAGTCTACAGGGGCCACAGGTATTCGCTATAGCAACGGACGCGGACGTGGCTTCCCTCCAGAGGAGCAATATCACAGTGAAATCTCAATCCGTTCCGGTGGCCCCTGATCCGAATCGTCTGCTCAACAACCCTATCGACACCACGATTCAAGGAGTTGGGGTGGACGAAGCAGTCACTTTCACCCTCACGCTCTTCAATGCAGAGACTGGGTTGTTCGCTGGAACTGTCAGTGGAGGTGGGGCAGTGGTTGCGGGAGCGCCATTCGCCATGTTTCCCCTTCTCGCGGATACCCCTTATATTCCCACAGGCAACTTTTGGGTCTTTCTGCCAGGCACCTGTGAGCTTCTCCAGACGATTCTTCTCCAAGATGAAACTGGCAATTTGCGTGCTTTCGGACTTGGGAGACGGATTCCGGCTAATCCAGACGGCTCGTGTCCGGCATTCGGATTTCCTGGTCCCGGAAACGTGATCTCAGGCGCTCAGGTGAATATGAGCGTGAATGAATAACCTGAGCAAAATATACAGAGATGGGCGTTATCCCAGTGATCTCAACTGAAGAGCAAAGACTTTTCTTGGCGGCGTTCTGAGGATACTGAAAAAGTGGTTTTCGTGCTTCGACAAGCCTACCCTGAGCGTAGTCGAAGGGCTCGGCACGAACGGCAATGCAGGAAAGTCAACAGTTTCCGCTCGCCCTGAGCCTGTCGAAGGGAGAACGGTGGGTTTTTCAGCAGCCTTCCAGGAAGTTAAGGATAGGCAGAGTAAGGGAGGACCGTGTGTGGCATCACTGGTATCTTTAACCTGAATGGCGAGCCTGTTTCACCCGTCATCCTGCGTAAGATGACCGACGTCCTCGCCCACCGTGGACCGGACGGTGAGGGCTTCTATACGAATGGCGGCCTCGGGCTCGGCCACCGCCGGCTCGCCATCATTGACCTGTCACCCGCAGGGCGCCAGCCTATGGCCACTGCCGATGGCCAGTACGTGCTCACCTACAATGGGGAAATCTACAACTTCCAGGAATTGCGCCGGGAATTAGAGGCGCTCGGGTATCAGTTCCGCTCGCGCACCGATGCGGAGGTGTTGCTCTACGCCTATGCTGAGTGGGGAGCAGCGGTGTTGACTCGTTTGAATGGCATGTTCGCCTTTGCCATCTTTGATAGTGCACAGAAAAAACTGTTTCTTGCTCGCGACTTCTTTGGCATCAAGCCGCTCTACTATACCGTTGCCGGCGGCCAATTTGTCTTTGCCTCGGAGATCAAGGCCCTGCTGGCATTACCGGGTGTCGCGCGCCGCGTTCACCCGCGGCGCCTGTTCGACTACCTGTGTTTCGGTCTCACTGATCATGGCGCCGAGACGCTATTTGCCGATGTACGCCAGCTACCAGCCGCCCATCACATGGAAGTTTGCCTGCAGGAGGGCGGTGTCGGGCAGCCCCAGCGCTACTGGCGCGTTGACCTCCAGCAACGCACTGATCTGTCCTTTGGCGCCGCCGCCGCCCAGGTGCGGGAACTCTTCTTGCAGAATGTGCGGTTCCACCTGCGCAGCGATGTACCGGTCGGCTCTTGTCTGTCGGGTGGGATCGATTCCTCCTCGATTGTGCTCGCCATGCGCCAGTGGGAGGGTCCGACCCTGGTGTTGCACACCTTTAGCGCCGTCTTCGCCGATGCCGTCATCGGTGAGGAAAAGTTTGTCGATATGGCTGCCCGCGCGGCCAGCGCCGTCAGTCATAAAACAAGGCCCACCGCCCAGGAACTGGTGGCGGATCTGGACCACCTGGTCTATATGCAGGACGAGCCGTTCGGCAGCACCAGCATCTACGCCCAGCAGCGCGTCTTTCGCCTGGCTGGGGAACATGGCATCAAAGTCGTGCTTGACGGCCAGGGCGCTGATGAGATGTTCGCCGGCTACCGGCTGGCATTGAGTGCTCGTCTCGCTGCGCTGGTCAAGCAACTGCGCTGGCTGGCGGCCTGGCGCCTGCTCAACGCGGCGGCGGCTCTGCCTGGCAGCAGCCGGCAGAGCATGTTGAATGGCATGCGCGGGTTTCTGCTCTCGCCAGGGATGTTGGCCTGGGCGCGCCGCCGGGTGCCGGGTGGTCTGCCGGCGTGGATCAACTTTGGGTGGTTCGCAGCCCACGGTGTGGACGGTGGCCGGCCCTTGCGAACGGAGCACGGGCACGATGCACTGCGCGACTATCTGTTATATGCCCTCGAAGCCACCAGTCTACCGATGCTGTTGCGCTATGAAGATCGCAACTCCATGTCCCACTCAATTGAGAGCCGCGTCCCCTTTCTCACACCCGCTTTGGTCGAGTTTGTCCTGTCACTGCCGGAGGAATACATCGTCAGCCCGTCGGCGGAATCGAAAACCGTCTTGCGCGCGGCGCTGCGCGGCCTGACACCCGACCCGATCCTCGCTCGCAAGGACAAAATCGGCTTTGCCACACCCGAACAACACTGGCTGCAGACACTCAAACCGTGGGTCGATGAAACGCTGCACAGCGTAAAGCCGGCGCACCTCCCTGGCTTGAAGCTGGGCGAGGCGGCCAAAGAATGGGCATTGGTGGCCGCCGGCAGCAAGTCGTTTGATTGGCGCATCTGGCGCTGGATCAATGTCATTCGCTGGATGGAACTTTACAGGATCAACTGTGAAGTATAAGCGGACCTAATGCGTGTACGTAAGTCTATCTGCATCCTTGCCTTTTCGCCCGTGGCCCGTGATGGCC
Organism: uncultured Enterobacteriaceae bacterium; assembly: GCA_964502465.1. Lineage (GTDB taxonomy): Bacteria > Desulfobacterota > Binatia > Bin18 > Bin18 > CAZCWX01. The sequence goes on from CAZCWX010000632.1 coordinate 10,773, forward strand.
GGGTGCTCAGACAAATCGAGTATCTTGTCCCGCACTTCGATCTGACCGTCATCGGCTATGGACCGGCGCACCCGGCGTGGGTGAATCGCCCGCACATCCGCTGGGTCAGTCTGCCCGAGCCTCCGCCCATCGGGGATATAGCGAAAGCGTGGCGGGCGCGCGATCTCGGTCGGCTGCGGACAGTGCTTGGCTCTGCCGCGCGGCGCAGCGCATTCCGACTTTCCCTTTATCCAGGAAAACTATGGCCAGCCATCTACTCGTTTGGCTATCGGCTGCGCTGGAGCTTTATGCCGGAATTGAACCGCGCGCTGGCACAGCGGTATGATGCCTATCATGCCAATGACTGGGATACGCTGCTCCTTGCCGCCCAGGCAGCCAAACGGGACGGGGCGCGGCTGGTCGTCGATCTACACGAATATGCACCGCTGGAATACGAGAACCGCCCGAACTGGTGGCTGCGCGAACCCATGCTGCGCTATATGCTCCGCACCTACGCCACCCAGGCGGACGCCGTCACTACCGTTGCCCCACTGATTGCGCAGCGCTATGAGCAAGAATTTGACTTTGCGCCGATGGTGGTCCTCAATGCGCCGCCCAAGATAGCGCTGCCGCCCAAGACACTCAACCCGCAGAATATTCGCCTCATCCACCACGGCATTGCCTCGCCTGTGCGTCGGCCGGAGCTGATGCTCAAAGCGCTTGCCCTGTGCGAACCGCGCTATACGTTGCATTTTATGTTTGTTCACTCCGATTACGTCGAGGAGCTAAAGGCACTTGCCGAGCGCCTAACGCCAGGGCGAGTCTTTTTTCACGATCCGGTACCGCCGGAAAAGATTGTCGAGAGGATTGCAGCCTTTGACGTAGGATTTAACGTAATCGCGCCGACCAATTACAATTATGCTTACGCGTTGCCCAACAAGTTTTTCGAAAGTATTGTGGCGGGCCTCGCCGTCTATATTGGCCCGTCGGCACAGATGCAAAGGTACGTCGAGCGATATGGTTTTGGCTGCACAGCGCCTTCCTTCGCGCCGCGTGACTTGGCGGCGACACTGAACCGTGTCACGGCGGATGAATGGGTGCGCATGCAACAAGCCGCGCGCCAAGCGGCCCAGGAGTTGCATGCCGCCGCTGAAATGGCGAAGGTGGTCCAGCTGTATCGTCGCTTGTTTGAGGAGCGGTAGCCTTCAGTATGTGTGGGATTACAGGAATCTGGCGCCTAGATGCCAGTCACACGGTTCCCGCAGCGCTGGTCCAGTCAATGGTAACCACACTGCGTCACCGCGGCCCAGACGACGAAGGTTATCTCTTTGCCCAGACGCAAACAGGCAAATGCGTGCTCTACGGTGGCGCCGAAAGCAATCCGCAACTGGGTCTGCCGGCACTCTCTGCGCTAGATGCCAGTGCAATGTACAACCTCACTTTTGGTTTTCGCCGTCTGTCGATCCTCGACCTGTCGCCCGCCGGCCACCAGCCCATGGGCACCGCCGATGGCTGTTTTTGGATCGTCTATAACGGCGAAATTTACAACTATCGCGAGCTGCGTACCGAGCTGGAGACGCTGGGCTACACCTTCCGCACAGCTACCGACACCGAAGTGCTCCTGCACGCCTATCATGCGTGGGGGGAAGCGTGCCTGCAGCGGTTCAACGGCATGTGGGGCTTTGCCCTGTGGGATGGCCACCGCCAGCGGCTCTTTTGTGCCCGCGACCGTTTTGGCGTCAAACCATTCTACTATGTCTGGGATGGCACCACCTTCGCCTTTGCCTCGGAAATCAAGGCGCTGTTGCACCTGCCGGGGCTGGCACGCCGCCCGAATGACGGGATTCTCTATGACTACCTGCGCTATGGCCGCACCGACCACACCGACGAAACCTTCTTCCAGGGCATCCGCCAACTGCCGCCGGCCTATTTCCTGACGCTCGACGCCGCTGGCAACCTGCGCCGCGAATGCTTTTGGGCGCTCGACCTGGCGCGCCCGGTGGAAACAGCCAGCGACGATGCAGCATCCGTGGCCCATTTTCACGATCTGTTTGAGGACGCCGTGCGTCTGCGCCTGCACAGCGATGTGCCGGTCGGCACCTGCCTGAGTGGCGGACTGGATTCGTCGTCCATTGTCTGCGTCGCCAATCGGTTGCTCCACAACGATCAACGCGCCGAGGCAAGGGCGCTAGGAGAGCGCCAGAAGACTTTCTCTTCTTGCTATGAAGATGCTCGCTTCGACGAAAGGCTGTTTATTGAAGCCGTCCTCAGCCAGACAGGCGCCGTGGCAAACTATACCTTTCCCAGCGGCGAAAAGCTCTTGCAGGTATTGCCGCAGTTGATTTGGCACCAGGATGAGCCGTTCGGCGGGCTGAGCATCTTTGCCCAGTGGTGCGTGATGGAACTGGCCGCGGCGCACCGGGTTACGGTCTTGCTCGATGGCCAGGGCGGCGACGAACTGCTAGCCGGCTATCACCCCTGTTTCGACTACTTCTGGGGCGGTCTTCTGCGTCAGGGACGTTGGACGGAACTGGCGCGCGAGCTACGGGCCTATCATCGGCGCTATGACGTTGCGTTGCCCTATCTTGCCTTGCGAGCGTTACGTCCCTTTGCACCGGTTCGCATACAGGGCATGGCTCGCCGCCTGGAACGCGGCAGTGGCCTGGGCATCGCCCCGGACTTTGCCCGTGCACACCGGGAAGGTAGCTACGAGTTCGTCGAACGAGGTGTCAATCCACTGCGCAGTTACCTGGCCCAGTTGATCCGCTACAGCATTCCCATGCTGCTGCGCTTCGAGGACCGCAACAGCATGGCCCATTCCATCGAGGCGCGCGTGCCTTTTCTCGACTACCGCCTGGTTGAATATGCCTTCACCCTGCCGCCCCAGCAGAAAATCCACGACGCCACAACCAAGGTCATCCTGCGCCGGGCCATGCAGGGCATCCTGCCGGAGGTCCTGCGACAGCGCAAGGACAAGATGGGCTTTGTGGCGCCGGAACGGGTGTGGCTCGCCAATGATCTACGCGAATGGGCGCAAGATTTGGTGCATAGTCAGTCTTTCTGCTCCCGGCCCTATTTTCACTACGCGCAGATTCGACACGCCCTAGCCGACCACATGGCAGGCCGGCGCGACCTCTCCAGGCTCGGCTGGCGCTGGTTGAATCTGGAGCTGTGGCTGCGCCAGTTCATCGACGCCGCACCGGCGCTTCGGGCATGACAAGCGCATGGACGATGTAAAGATGCCGACGGTCTTAATGGTAATGATCTGTCTGCGCTGTACGCTGGGTGGCGCCGAAAAGCGCTATGCGCGCCTCTTCGAGAGGCTCGTAGCCCAACCGGACAGCCAACACAAGCTGCTTATCAACCGGGCAATGTTATGTCTGCTCCAGGCAGCCGGGATCTTGACGCACTGCGACGACCACCTGATGGTGTTGGACCCGCCCTCCGCGCGCATGATCTGGCTGGCGCGGCGCCGGAGTATCGCGGCGCCGGTCGATGCGATCTGGTATGTGGGGCAATGCTGGTGGGCTATTCGCATGGCCCGCCCCCAGACTGTCCACCCCCTGCTCACAGCCGCCTATCTAACCCTGCCTGGCCTGGTCGTCAACCCACAGGTGCGCCGGGTGATGTCGGCCTACAGCTATCAGTTCGAGTCGTACCGCGACCGGCGCCTGTTCGGTATGAGCATCAGCGCAGCCATCAAACGGTGGGCCATGCAGCGTGCGGCGGTGGTCGAAGCGCTGAGCGACTCGATCCGCTGCGACCTCATCATGCGTGGCATCGACGCCCAGCGAATCATGGTAGCGCCCGGTTCGTTTACCGATCTGTCGATGTGCCGGCCAGCTGTATATAAACGCAAATGGGTGACCTTCGTCGGTCGCTTTGTGGAGATCAAAAACCCGCTACTCCTCGCGCAGGCACTCCCCGCGCTGGTCGCCCATCATCCCGACGTGCGGATCTTTTTTATCGGCGAAGGCCCATTGGAAGAGCCGCTACGCCAGGCGATCATCGAGGCGGGGCTGTCCGCTAGCGTGACCATCCAGTTCCACCCACAGCCCACCGAGATACTGAACGAATCGAGCATCTTTGTTTCGCTCCAGCGCGAGGAAAACTACCCGTCGCAAAGCTTGCTCGAAGCTATGGCCTGCGGCAACGCCGTTGTGGCCACCGACGTGGGCGAAACATGGCGTCTGGTCGATAAGACAACCGGGATACGGGTGCAACCGACGGCGGTGGCGGTCGCGGCCGCCATCATTGCGCTGTTGGACGATCCAGCATTGGCCCAACGGCAGCAGGCGGCCCGCGCCCGCATCCTCGCTGAACATTCGGCTGAACGCTTCTTTGCCCATATGGCCAGCGTGTATCAAATGGCGCTCCAAGTGAAGACGACATACCGCACGGCTGTGGTATAATCTTTTGTTCCGAACAGTGGCCGGCGTCTTTATTCGCAGAACGTATGACACATCGCATCCATGTCCTCCACCTCATTACCCGCCTGATCGTAGGCGGAGCGCAGGAGAATACGATGCTCACCGCGCAGTTGCTCGATCAGACCAGATGGGAGGTCGAGATCATCAGCGGTATCGAGACGGGCAGCGAAGGCAGCCTGATCGAGACAGTACGCGAACGCGGCATCGCGCTGACGCTCGAACCTAGCCTGGTGCGTGCGGTGAATCCGCTCCACGACCTGCAGGCGCTCTTCCGTCTGACCCGCTTCATGCGCCGTGGCCGTTATACCATTGTCCACACGCACAGCTCGAAGGCTGGCATCCTGGGACGTTGGGCCGCCAAACTCGCCGGCATCCCCATTATCGTCCATACCGTCCACGGCTGGGGACATCACGACCGCCAACACCCTCTGGTGCGCGCCTCCTATATATGGCTGGAAAAATTGACGCTGCCCATCACCGATAAATTGATCGTCGTCTCGCCGCTCAACATGAAAAAAGGGCTGCTGGACAGCATTGGTAACTCGGATAACTATGAGATCATTCGCAGCGGCATCGATCTGGAGCGTTTCGGTCATCCGCGAGCACCCCGCTACGAAACGCGCGCTGCCTTGGGCATCCCGCAAGACGCCCCCCTCGTCGGCACGGTGACACGTCTTTCGCCTCAGAAGGCGCCGCTGGACTTTGTGCGTGCCGCAACGCTGGTAGCCAAACAAGCACCGGAGACCTGGTTTGTCATGGCGGGAGACGGCCCTCTGCGCGCTGCAGTAGAAGCCTTGGCCACCGAGCTGGGCGTCGCCAGCCGCTTAGTGCTGACTGGCCTGCGTTACGACATACCCGAACTCATGGCCGCTTTTGACGTGTTCGCGCTCTCCTCCCTATGGGAAGGGTCACCACGCGTGCTCCCTCAGGCTATGGCCACCGGGCTGCCGATTGTGACCACAGCGTGTGATGGCTGCGTCGAGGCGGTGGAGGATGGCGTTAATGGTCTGCAGACGCCGCCTGGCGCGCCGTCTGCATTGGCCCAGGCGCTACTCAGGCTCTTGCAAGACCCCGCGCTGGCCCGTCGGATGGGCGCTGCCGGGCGGGCTCGTGCAGCGGAGTTCAGCGACCACAGGATGGTGAGCCAGATTGCGGCATTGTATACAGAGTTGCTCAAACACAAAGGGCTCATGACTGAGACGGCATCTGATGCACACACAGATGAACATGAATGACCATCGCTCGGGCAGGTGCTCGACATCCCCTACGCGCAGGCAAGTCGTCTCGTCTCTACCCCCTTGGGCACGAAAGAGGACCTTGGTATACAAATGAGTGCTAAGGCAAATCCTGTGAAAAGACAACGGAGACGTTTGGCGGTCCCCCTGCTCGATCTCAAGGCTCAGTACCGTGAGCTCGAAACCGAAATCATGGAAGCGAGCGAGAGGTTTGTGTCAGCCAGCAGTTTATCCTGGGCCCGCGGGTACGGGGACTCGAAGAACGTATCGCGGCGTATTCACGCTGTCGCTACGGTGTGGGCGTCTCCTCAGGAACCGATGCGCTGCTTGTGGCGCTCATGGCCCTTGGCATCGGACCGGGCGATGAAGTGATCACCTCTCCATTTACGTTTTTCGCCACCGGTGGGACTATCGCCCGTCTTGGCGCCCGTCCGTTGTTCTGCGACATCGATCCCATCACCTATAACTTATCTCCTGAGTCGGTTGCGGACCTGATGGCGACCCAGTGTGAACAGCGTAACGGTTGCTTAGTGAATCGGTGGACTGGAGGTATAGTGAAGGTCCTGCTGCCAGTCCACCTCTTTGGACAGATGGCGGACATGGATCCGTTGCTAGAGCTGGCATGGAGGTACAACCTCAGAGTAGTTGAGGACGCCGCTCAAGCCATCGGTGCAGCATATCCCGGCGGTCGGCGTGCCGGCAGTATGGGGGATATCGGGTGTTTTTCCTTCTTCCCCAGCAAAAACCTGGGAGCCTTCGGCGATGCCGGAATGTGTACGACCAACGATCCCGCGCTGGCAGAACGCCTGAGGGTGCTACGCGTTCACGGCGGCCAGCCCAAGTACCACCACGCTGTGATTGGCGGCAACTTTCGGCTCGACGAACTACAGGCGGTAGTGTTGTTGGTCAAATTCAAATACTTAGATTGCTGGACGGCACGCCGCCAGGAAAATGCGCGCTACTATGATACCGCTTTTGCGGAAGCTAGCCTCAACAGCTGTGTTTCGACCCCTCGAGTGATGGAGGGACACCGACATATTTTCAACCAGTATGTGCTCCGAGTTGAGTCCCGCGATGCACTCAAACAACATCTTACCGAGGCCCGGATCGGGACGGAGGTGTATTATCCGATTCCACT
>CAZCWX010000633.1:0-6511 GCA_964502465.1 uncultured Enterobacteriaceae bacterium
ATTTGCTCCGCCACACTTGGGGCAAGCAACCAGCCCCCCAGCCCCATAAGCACTGCAAGTCCAAGCACGACAACGGCGAGGGACCACCCCTCGGTGAGTGCAGTATACTCACGCACCCACTTGCTGAGGCTGCACAGAAAAATCGCAAGCAGGATCCCTGCGAAGACGAGCAGGAGGACACTGCTTACTGACCACACGAAGAGGCTGAAGAAGACAACGGCAGTGACTACCCCCACAACTACTAGAACACGTCGCATAAAATCACCATGTTCATATTGGGGCATACTATGCGGAGTGTCACCGTCAGGCGTGTCGTAGCTCCTGGCCTGCCACTTGTGTTCTGTCGGGTTCATCATTCACCTGTCCTATGCATCATTATTGCGTCGCTGTCGCGAGAATTCGTAGTCGCTGTTCTGCGTGTCGTGAGGGTCACCTCTACCCAATGCCGCCCGCCAGAGCGCAGGAGGGTGCGGCACCAGCAGGCGGACATCGGGATTCGGTAAGTCAACGCCGACTTCCTTCAAGGCGGTGAGAATGGACTGCCGCACGGCCGAGGTGGTCTCTAGAAAGTCAGCTCGACGGGAGTCCGTCCAGAACCGTGCTTCCAGCAGGATATCCTTCTGTCCCAATGCGCGTACTCGCACGGAGGCGTGTGGTTCTTCCAGCACACCCACCGTCCTTTGGGTTGCCTCGCGGATCACTGCTGCTGCCTGCCGCAGGTCTGTTCCATAGCCGAGGCATACCTCAACACTGCCTCGTCGGACCGGGGCGGCTGTGTTGTTGATCACCCGTGAGGTTAATAGGTGTGCATTTGGCACCAGGACTACGCGGCCATCATACGTACGGATCTGCGTGGCCCGCAGGTCAATTCGTTCAACACTTCCTTCCGTGTCTCCCACCACGATTTGGTCGCCCAATTCAAACGGGCGTAGGGTCAGAATGAGGATGCCGCTGACAAAGTTGGAGAGCATGTCTTTAAGGGCAAAGCCCAGCGCCAGGCCGGCCAGCCCTAAGCCAGTTACTACTGTCTGGGGCGTAAACCCCAGTGCATCGGCTGCGACCAGCAGGCCGAGCGCCCACACAGTATATATATATAGTACGCTACTTGTTTGAGGAGATTCTCCATCGTGCGATCTTCGATGATCCGGCGGAAGAGGGCGCGCATGAGCCAACGTACAGCCGTCGCCACCACTCAGAACGCACTTATCACTAATAAGGCTGCAAGCGCGCGCGGGATGATGGTAATCGCCGACTCGCCCAGCCGGGCAAAGGCAGTTTCGACCGCAGCTTGTACCTCAGCCGGAAAGCGGCCCCAGGCCGACAACCGCCGTTCGCGGGCGCGCTGCAGCGCACGGTCCAGGGCCTGTGCCCACTGAGCCGAGAGGGCGTCGACTGTCGTAATATTCTCCTGCGCATCAGTCTCCGTTACGGTCACGACTGGCACCCCGGCGACCGTGATGACGTGTTCCATACTTCCTCCACCAGAAGTGGCAACCCGCGCCGGCGCAATCGCGTGGAGATTCTCCAAGAGTGTAGTTAAGCGCTGCTCGATGCGCCGGGTACGGGTGGTCGCGTCCATACTTCCTAGGGGGCCGACACGGAATACCGCACGCCCATCTACACGCACAGTGACACGCTCCTCTTGCGCCTGCACAGCCCCAGGGAAAAGAATAGTAGCCACCATAAAAAGGAGCGCACCTGCTCTTTGCCCCCACTGGAAGACTTCACTCTTCGCCCTGTTGATAATCCCTCCTTGTTGACATACAGCAAAGAGAAAAAGGGCCGCTCCGGTGTTGTCTATCGAAGCGGCCCTTTTAGACTACACGACTGTGGTACACTTCCTGTGGTGACCACCACTGCGGTGTCATGCCGAGCCCTTCGGCGCGCTCAGAGCCTACCCTGAGTGTACTGAAGGAATAAACTCCGCGACGCCTCTCTCGGAGAGACCCTTTGTTGCCCTCAGGGTGACACGGCGAGGGGGCCAATCCTCTGATTTAGCGTCTCACGATCTCGCGATTCCTGGTGACCCCAGGGGAACTTTTAATATTTCAGGTCTCGTTCCCACTCATCGATCTGGCGATCGGCTTCATCTTTGGCGTAGCCATACTTCTGCTGTAACTTCCCACTCAGTTGATCGCGTTTTCCCTCGATCACATCGAGGTCATCATCAGTGAGCTTTCCCCACTGTTCCTTTACTTTCCCTTTGAGTTGTTTCCACTGACCTGCGATTTGGTCCCATGCCATACGGTTATTCTCCTTTCTGTGAGAATTGTTTACCGGAAGAAAAGAGCAAGCGGCATGCCGCGGGGAAAAGAGAAGTAGGGACAAGGCCTTTGCCAAAAAGCTTCTTTCTTACTGCTTAAGTGCAAAGTCCAGATCGCCTGTCAGGTGCTTAGGTTTAATAACTCAAACTTTACAGGTTAGGACGATTGATAGGGCAGTTCTCATTTATTTTCAAAGACTTATACGATAGCGTCGCCCACCATGGAAACTGCTGTTTTCGGTTCTCCATTGGCCGTCTAGACTGCGAAAAATGGCCTTTAGCGAGAATCACAGTTGGTCATCCTGTCAACTTTGAGTAATAAACCCCCTCATTGTTGTTACTAAATAATCGACAAAGGATACAGGGGGACGCATACACAAGAGTCCAAGAACAAAAAATATGAGGAAAACTCTTCTGCAGTAACTGCTGTTGGATCTCCCTCGAAAATAACAGCTCAAGTCGGGAGTGAAGCGGTCTCCTCTCTGCTTTGAACTGTGACCTGTAAGCCGAGGCGCTCGAGCCGTTGAACAAAGTAACGTTTCAGTTGGTCAGCCTTAGTGCGGTCCAAGTAGTCTGCCCCTAGTTCGCGATAGGGCTGTGTGGTTTTGAGGACATGGTAGACAATCACCAATAGAGTATGGCCGACTGCCACCATGGCGCGTTTCTTGCTCTTGCGTGCGGCCAAGCGGCGAAAGCGAGCGGCCAGGGAGGTGGCTGTGGTGTGAGAAGCGGCCCCTGCCGCCTGGCAGAGACTGCGCCGCAACCAGGCGCTGCCCTTGCGGGGCTGATCCAAGAGCCGTTTTCCCGCGCTTTCATGGGTTCCGGGACAGATCCCTGCCCAACTGGCTCAGTGCTGGGCGGAGGGAAACTGGTCCATATTCGTTCCAATCTCGGCGAGGAGATTGGCGGCCGCCCCCTCCTCGATCCCAGGAATGGTAATGCACAGGGCGATAGCCTCTTGGTACGCTTGGACGTGCTCGTGGATCTGAGGGTCAACCTTGGTGCGTGGTGCTTCCAAGCCTCCAGTTGGTCCTAGAGGACCTGCAACCGCCACCGCTGGTGATCCGTCCTGCGTCCCTCGAGCGCCAGTTGCATCTGGGGGAGTTTGGCCCGCAGTCGGCGACGTGAAAGGGTCACACGCTTGGTGGCATCCTCTTCCCCAGCCAAGAGTTGCGCCAGGAGAGCGCGGCCGGACACCCCCAACCACTCACTGGCCACAGCCGCTCACTTGATATGCGCGTCTTCCAAAATCTTCTGCAGGCGGTTGGCAACGGCGGTGTGATCTTGCCGTAGACTGGTGCGCAGGCGCGTCAGATCCCGCAACTGCCGGATCGGGGTGGGGGGGACAAAGCTGCTGCACAGTAGCCCGTGTTGCAGCCACTCCGCACTCCACGGCACTCTGTAGTGTCCGTCTTGCGCCCTGGCACGGCCTTGCTATGCGGCGCATTCACCAGTATGACTGCAACCTGTCCTTCAAGAATATTCCAGATGGGTTTCCAGTAGACGCCGGTAGACTCCATCGCCACGTGCGTCACTTGCTGACTTTGCAGCCAGTCCACCAGCTCCAGCAAATCCCGCGTCATCGTCCCACACCGCCGGATCTCTTGCTGCGCTTCTCCTAAAGGGCCACGCAACAGTATACAGGCAGCGATCATCCGCTTATGGACATCCAGACCACCACAGCGAGCATACCTGATGTGCATCCTTCCCTCCTTACGCTCGCCAGAAACTGAACGCCCGCCATGCTCAGCCTCTCCCTCGCGTGCTCTCCACCGATAGCGGGGGCGACAATCCGTGGTACCTCGGGGCGTTCCAGACGGGTAATGCCGGGGCGAACGATCTTGTCTCTGCGGAGTCGGTCACACGCAAGCTGCAGTAAGAGCGAGGGTTTGTCATGTTCCAGCGCCCGCTCTACCAACCAACGGCTGAGGCGACGCCAGTCGGCCGTCGCGACCTTGTGGAATCCCAAATGGTCCATAATGTCGTGGAGATGGTCAGTGCGCGTGTGGGCACGGTTGCCATACGCTCCTAAACTGGCAGGAGCCTCACCGAGTTGCTCTGCCACATAGCTGACCACGGGGACGGGAGCCGTCGTCAGATCGTCGGGCGCAAAGCCGAGATAGCGCAGCGCGCAGAGCTGCAGGGCAAAGCCCAGCCGGTTGTGGGCTCCCCGTTGGCGATACACTCTACGGCGATCCGCCTCCGACAGCGTAAAGTAGTCCGAGACATCACGGGGCGGAATGTCCTCTGGAAAGCGCCGCTGTCGCTCCCGTTCGTCCTCGGTTAAGAAATACCCTTGCAGGACGCTTCCTTCCAGATGGGCAGAGCGCGCAAACACACCCGCTCCCTGCCAAATAGGGTCTCCCCAAAATACGGGGTGTGAACCCCTTGATTCCCCAGGATTTTTTCCGCTGGGAAAGCCTGCTAAAAGGGGGATACCCTACATGACACAAAAACAGATGCCGTCCATTGCCTGCTACTGCCGGGTCTCGTCTCGGCGACAAAAGTACGACAGCCAGAAAACGGAGATCCAACGCTGGCTGCACCGTACCGGCATGCGCTCCTCTCGCGTGCAGTGGTTCGAAGACACGGAGACCGGGCGAACCTTGCGCCGCCCGGCGTTCGAGCGACTGCAACACGCCATCTTCAATGGGATCGTAAAGACCGTGGTGGTGTGGAAACTCGATCGCCTCTCGCGCCGTCAGCACGAGGGCATCAATCTCTTGGCGGAGTGGTGTGAGCGCGGCGTTCGGATTGTCGTGGTCACGCAGCAGATTGATCTCAGTGGGACGGTGGGCCGCATGATCGCCAGCGTTTTGTTTGGCTTGGCCGAAATCGAACAAGAGTACCGGCGTGAACGCCAAGCGGCAGGCATCGCCGTGGCCAAACGCCGTGGGGTCTACCGCGGGCGGGCGAAAGGTACGACCAAGGCGAAGCCTGCTCGGGCGCGGACGCTTCGTACTCGTGGCCTTGATGCCACGGAGATCGCGAATGCGCTGAAAGTCAGTCTCCGCACGGTCTTCCGGTATCTGGCTGAGAGAACTCCGTCAGTGCCAGTTCCTTAACGACGTTTTTTTCACGGTTACTCTGGGAACCCCTGTTTACGCGATCGGGGTCCTTTCCAGCGCCTCTGGGTGCAACCGGCCGCCGGCGATGCGGGGACGGCGCTGCGCTCTGGATTCACGCGCAAGAGCGGCAGACTGAGGAGTATGCGGACGACTGTCAGTATCGCATGGAGCATATGTTTCTGGGTCCGGCGTACAGTGGTGACGAAATCGCCTCGCGTCGGTTCCTACTGACTATGAATTGAACGCCGCGTGCCTAACAGCTGCGAAATTTGTCACAGCGAATTATTTGTCCGACGGAAAACGCTCATGGCGCTCGGGGAGTTCGACGAGCGCTTTACCGTCGCCTGGCGCGAAGATAGTGATCTCTTTTTTTCCTTGTTGGAATTGCACGCCAAGCTCGTCTATGCGCCTGAGGTCGTCGTCGGTCACGTGATAATCGAGTCTTGCAGAAGATTTTCACTGGGCTCTTCATCTACCGTACATAATTCCACTTGATCGCCAACCTGGAGCTCTTGTAGCATTTGTGGAGACGCTTCGACTCGCACGCGTCCTACTTTCGTTTCTAAATCGAGAACGCCTTGGACTGGATCAATCCCAGTAACGGTAGCCGGAATCGCGGTCTTTTCCGATGGCGTAGTTACCGACGGTGGCTTTATGGCTTCAGGAGTCTGAGCGCAGGCGTTCTCTGACGGATCAGCCACCCGAAGCATGGGAGTAATCGCCACCACGCCGCTACCAGCGCTCAGGAAAGCGGCAAGAACCAACGAAGATAGGCATCGCATAACTGCACCCTTCTTTCAGTAAAATCCTTCGCTTTAGTACAAGGCAATTTTTATACCGGCAGAAGATACAGCTGACATTTACTACCTTGCTCACCCTTGTTGACTATTCATTTAAGGCTTTTTTTCCTTCGTATTTTTCGTTGTTTTTGGTAGAGGCTGTTTGTCCTTCACCCTGGGACTTGTAGGATTGAGCACGGGGCGAACGTGGCGAAGTGTCGTACTTTTCGGATCAGTGTTTCAGATTTGAGACGAAAATAGACTTCCTCATCTTCCCTTTTGCTTGCCGAACCAGCACGTCCCTTGCCCCTTATAAGGCTACGAAATGAGGAATGCATGAAAGACATCTGAGCTTTAGAGCTCCTAAACCCGAGGGATAGCGTTGCTCGATGATGCGTCTA
>CAZCWX010000634.1:0-16252 GCA_964502465.1 uncultured Enterobacteriaceae bacterium
GAACTACGGGACAAAACTCTCATGGCACGTCGTAAGGTCAAGGGGTCATTGCGAGCGCAGCGAAGCAATCTTTGCCCGCACACAGAGATTGCTTCGTCGCCGCTGGCTCCTCGCAATGACAGGTTCTTCAAGCTTCGTCCAATGCTTTTGTCTCACGGTCCTAAAACTCATACGTCATCTGCAGCCCGCCATAGAGGTTAAAGGTCGGAGCAGGTTCGAAGAAACGGCCGCCAAGGGCGTTGAGACGCACGATGCCATTGTATTTTTCATTGGTGATGTTGTTGAAGCCAATAAACGGCGAGATGCGCCCGCGACCAAGCGTCCATTCATACCCCATGCGCAGGTTCAGCACGGTGTAGGCGTCATTCTTTTCCGTGTTGGCGTCGTTCACGAAGAAGTCATCAACAAAGTACATGTTGAAGGCACTGTAGAAGCCGGATGGGTGGGAATAGAACAGTTCAGTAAACAATTGGTGAGGCGGAATCCCCGGTTCGTCATTGCCGTCGAAACGACCAGCCGGAGTGAGGTAGCGGTCAAATGTCGCGTCGAGATAGGTATACGAGAGCGTCCACTGTAATCGATCAGTGAGAGGGAGATTGAAGTACACTTCAGTGCCTTTCCGCTCGGAACGGCCAGCATTGCGAAAGAACGTTCGACCAGAAGCCCCTTCAAACTGGACGAGTTCGTCATCGATCACGATCCAAAACAACGCAACATCGTAATTCAGGCGTTCCCAGAGCACGCCGCGCGTGCCAATTTCGTAGTTGATCGCCTTTTGCGGCCCGAGGTCAGAATTAAATCCGCCCCCTTCGGTGGGGTTTGCTAGCTCCGTCGTTGTTGGGACCTGAAAGGCAGTTGAGACATTGCCATACAGGTGCCATGTCGGGAGCGGGCTATAGAGAATACCCCCCATAGGGCTGAGTTGGTCAAAAGTGCGGGCTCCTGAGTCGTCGCCGTCAGACAGAAAGCGATCGTCTACCGTGAAGCGCACATTGTCATAGCGAAGCCCTGCAGTGAGGAGCAGATTGTCAAGCAGTGCGAACTCATTCTGCACAAATGGCCCAACGCTTCTTACATCTTCGTCTTGATGCAGACGGAGCGCGCCACGCTGGCCGTTGTTATTATTGAACCGCCGGCGGTTATCGTTTTGATACTCTGTGTCAATACCCAGCATCAGGCGGTTGGGAAAGCTCGCAATGAGCGTGTCGTAGGTATATTTAATCCCGCCACCAATACCAAAGCGGTCGAACTTGACGATGCCGGCTCCGAGATTGGGAAGGATCGGGAGCTTGTTGTCAAACTGGCGAAATAACGAATACTGCATCACGGTAATCTCGTGGCCAGGCAAGAACTGGTTGCGGTAGACGAACCCCATCTTGCCCTGGGTAATCCGTTCGCCTGCGTCGAGCTGCACGTTGAGGTCACGAGCCTGGCGGCGGTTTTGCTCCACTTGCGCGCGCGTCAACGCGCCCGGGTCCTCAATCAGTGGCGAGTCGAGGAAACTGAGCAGCATGGTTACATCAGAGCGTGGATCGATAGTGTACCGTAACTTGCCGGTAAACAGGACGTTCTGCTCGCGACTGTGATCCCGATAGCCGTTAAGGGAGAGGTACGAGGTATTGAACAAGAAATTGAGATTGCCAACTTGTCCACCGGTTTTCGCCTGGTATTTCTGCAGGCCATAGTACCCGCCCATCAGACGGGTTTCGAGGAAGGGGGTTGGTGGTCCGTCTTCGGTGACGATATTGATCACCCCACCTGATGAATTGCCGTACAACGAAGAGGCTGGTCCACGCAGGACCTCGATCCGTTGGGTTGCGCCAAGGTCAATATTGTCCAACTGGGTTTGTCCATCAGGTTGGGTTTCAGGGATACCATCGACGAGGACTTTGATCTCGCGGACACCAAAAGCGGAGCGGGTACCGAAGCCGCGAATGGAGATGCGTTGGTTTTGGGCATAGTTATAGCTGTTTTGCACAAACACCCCAGGCACCCGATTCAATGACTCGTTGAAGCCGAGTGTCGGCTGACCAAGTTGAATGTCGGCTTGATCGACAACGCTGACTGCGGCTGGCACGTTCTCTACTGGCGTTTCGCTGCGGGTCGCGGTCACCACCACTGGCTCCAGCTTGATTGGCCCTTGCCTTGTTCCTGTTGGTTGTGATGCTGCCGGCTGTGGCGTTTCTGTCGCAACCTGCGGTTGCGAAGTTTGATTTTGGGCGAAAACCTGCCCGCACCACAACAGCACCAGAAAAAGAACCACCACGTTTTTACCCCTCCTGACCGCTGGCGTTTGCATAGTCTCCCTCGGCGATCGTCTGGGGTTCTCTTTATGAAGAATCCTGACGAAGAGTCAAGGACGAACGAACTTGACTGGTGCTGGAGAGCGCTGCATTGTACGGAAACGGAGCAGCAAACAATGAATATTCAGGTTTTTGGTGTGAACACGTGTGCGGATACCCGCAAGGCCCAGCGTTTTTTCAAGGAACGTGGCATCCGCTTTCAGTTTGTAGATTTGACGCAAAAAGGACTGTCTAAAGGAGAACTGCGTTCAGTGGCAGCGCGGGTGCCGCTCGAGCAGTTGCTTGACCGCACCAGTGCACGGTTTGTGGCAAAAGGGCTGACACACGCCTGGTTGGACGCTAACAAAATGGAATCGCTGCTTTTGGCAGATCCCTTACTCTTGCGGACGCCGATCGTGCGCAACGGTAAAGAGGCTACGGTCGGGTATTGTCCAGAGGTGTGGCGGGCGTGGCAGGACCGCCGTTAGCAATCAGCGATCAGCTATCAAAACTATAGGCCACAGGCTATAGGCTAAAGGGAGAAGGACAAAACCTCTGTAGCCCGGAGCCTAAGCTATGTAGTCTATTTTGCTGAAAGCTGATGGCTAAGAGCTAACCGCTGTCTCCTCATGCCAGCGGCTCGGGTGCGTGGGGAATTTCCTTCCACTGTTGGGGATCGTGGCCGTAAATGATCGTTGCTCCTTGCTTATCGCGCAAGTCGCGTAATTTCCCGAGAGAACGCCGCATTTCCGCTTCGTCAAACGAGATCGACGGCAGAATGTCCTGGTCCATGGTGGTTTTGGTGTAGCACGCGTCGCCGGTGATGACGACCTCAGCTCCCTTGGTGACACGAATACGCAGCGATTGATGTCCCGGCGTATGGCCGTAGGTAGGGAAGAGCACTAAACTCCCATCGCCGAAAATGTCGTGCTCGCCGGTGACTGCCTGATAATTAAGCTTGTGGTCATAGTCCTTTGGGTCAAAGAACGCTTTCTTGCGTAGTGCTGGATCTTTGGAGGCATCGAGTTCCGGCTTCTGCACCAGAAAGGTAGATTGAGGAAAGAACTCATTGCCTCCAGCATGATCGAAATGGAAATGCGAGTTGATGACGTAGGTGATATCGTTCGGCGTCAAGTTAAATTTGGCTAACTGCGCGACGATCTCTTCTCCGGGTTTCGAGCGTGGCACGAACACTTTAGCAACTTCACCAAGCCGTCCCTCGGCATCGTGGATTGCTTGACAGTGGATGCCAGTATCAAACACCACGTTCCCTTTCGGATGGGTAATCAAGTAGCTTGGTACCGGAATAATGAATTGTTCGCCCTTTGCTAAATTGGGGAAAAACAGCTTGCTGTCGAATTCGAGAAATCCACACGGCATGGAAAACACCTGAAGCATTATTCCCTCCTTAGGTTTTTGCTGAAGGCTGATAGCGAAAAGCTCATTGCCTACAATGGCAGGAATCGCTGGCAAGGTCCAGCGTTGCCTCTTTACGGTCCACTTTCCTGTCGGGAGCCCCTCCTAGAGGAGTACGAAAAAACCTCCTTCTAGGTGTTGCATTTTTGCTTCTGTTGTATAAAACCTGCAGCCTTGTTGGTGCTCGCGTTATCAGAAACCCAGCCTCACTGACAGTCTGGAGAGTCAGCGAGGGAAGGAAGGAGGAAGATATGAAGAATCGTGTCTTATTGGCAGGAGGCGTACTGTGCGCCTTCTTCATGACTGCTGCGCCAGCACGTGCAGTGATTCAGGCCAATCTAGAGAATCCCACCAGTGGCCCGGCTTCTGGTGTTGGTCTGGTCTCTGGATGGGCGTTTGCTGAGGACGGGGCGCAAATAACAGTCAGGCCTCGTATCGACGGTGTGACTCAGGACGACATTATCGTTCCATGCTGCGGCCCTCGGCAGGACGTTGTCAACACTCTGGGACCGGGAACCCCATTGAATACCGGGTTTAGTGGGGGACAAAACCGCGCAGAGCTGTCTGCTGGACCGCATACCATTGGAGTCGAGATTAGCGCTCCAGGGAATGACACCGTGATCATTGATCGCTCGGTTCGTGTGGTGAAGCCCGGTGGTGCGTCGTTCATTACCAGTTTTGACCTCTCCGGCGCTACGGCTGCGGTTGAAGGAGACTCAATTGTCGTCAGCGGCGTCCAGGTAGGGGCGGCGAGCGGCGAGGTCGAAGATGATGTTGATATCCAGTACAATCTGGCTTCTCAATCGCCAGATATTACCGATTCTCTCGTCTCGCAAGCAGGCACGTCTTTTATCGCAAACCTGACCGGAGATCAAGAAAACCCGCCGGTGACGACTGAGGCTACTGGTGAAGCCACCCTGACCCTGAATGCCGACAATACCCTCACCTACGAGGTCAGAGCCAGAGGCTTCTCGGGCCCTCTTCTCTCGGTTCCTCCTGGTGCGGACCCGACATCATCTGCCCACATTCATAGTGCTCCGGCTGGGCAGAATGGCGGTATCATCCTTTTTCTTGAACCCCCAGTCCCTCCTGGTCCAGATGAGTTTGTGTGGACTGGGACTACCGCTGCCTTGACCCCCGAACAATTGGACGCGCTGTTCAATGCCGGGCTGTATGTCAACATTCACACCGAACCGAACATGGGGGGAGAAATTCGTGGACAGATTGTTGCTGCCTCGGTAAATGGAGCCCCATGAGTCGATCCCACACGAACTACCTTTGTGGAAGGTGGAATCGGGGGAGGGTGTCGGCAGTTTGCTGATAATGAAGCGCTTTGCCACAGCGCCGGGCAGACCTCTCCCCCGAGCGGTCTGCCCGTTTCTTGCTTTTTCGGTACCAGTGCAATCGGAGAGGAGGGGTGCTTTGGCTGCGGGCCGAATAATGAGGCGGCTGGAGTGTGTGTGAATACCTGCGCTCCATAACAACGGAGATGTTGTGACCTGATAGGCAAGCCCCTTCGCCATTGCTTTGTTCGCTCCTCGATTTCCCCTTCGACACGTTCAGGGTACGCTCAGGGTGAACGGCTCTCTGCCACGTGCCGACTTCCGTTCGTGCTAAGTCCTTCGACTTTGCTCAGGATAAACTGCGCCCTGAGGGCAAAGTCGAAGCATGAACCGCATTGTCCACAACTCAAATAGGAAATCCATAACATCTGGCGTACATCTTCCTTTTTGCTCTTAGGATTTTCCTTCTCTCCTCCCCATCTGCTGTTTCTGTCAATCACAACGCTGAGGCCCTTCTCTTGATCCCGTGCGCAAAAGTCAGTAGGTTGCGACACGCAGCGTGCGGATCTTGTTCAGTTAAGGAGGGGGAACGTATGTGTGATGATTGGCTCCAGCGACTTGCTTTCGCCCTGGTCGCTCTTGTCCTTGCACTTCCACCAACCGTGCATGGTGCGAGCAGCACACAGGATGGCAAGAAACAATACGATCTGCAGCCGGTCACCCAGGAACGATTGCTCAAAGGGACAGACGATCCCTCCGCCTGGCTCATGTATGGTGGCAGCTATGCGGGTTGGCGGTTTAGTCCGCTTACCGATATCAACCGGAACAATGTCAAAAAACTTCAGGCTGCCTGGGTTTTCCAAACTGGCGTTCCTGGTCAATTGACGGCTTCACCGATCGTTGCCGATGGGATACTGTATTTGACCGCTTCCTACAATCACCTCTTTGCACTGGATGCGGTCACTGGTGAAATGCTCTGGAAGTATGATCATCCCCTCCCTGACGATGCGCGTATTTGTTGCGGGCCAACGAACCGGGGGGTGGCAATCGCCGAGGACAAGGTTTTCATGGCAACGCTGGACGCACGGATTGTTGCGCTCGATCGCAAAACCGGTGCAGTGGTATGGAACACGCAAATCGATAAATATGAGAAAGGCTACAGCGCAACGGTGGCACCCCTCGTGGTGAAAGATAAGGTCATTGTTGGTATTTCTGGCGGCGAATACGGCATTCGCGGCTATCTTGATGCGTATGATATCAAAACCGGTGCACGCAAGTGGCGACGCTACACCATTCCCGGTGAAGGGGAAAAAGGGGTGGAAACCTGGACTGGTGATTCGTGGAAGAATGGCGGTGGCCCGACTTGGGTGACAGGTTCTTACGATCCAGAACAGAACCTTCTCTTCTGGGGGACAGGAAATCCTTCGCCGGACTGGAATGGAGATGTGCGGAAAGGGGATAACCTTTACACGGACTCGGTGCTCGCGCTTGACCCTGAGACTGGAGAGATCAAATGGTACTTCCAGTTCACGCCGCATGATGTGTGGGACTACGACGGCAACACCGACCTCTTCCTGGTTGACGTCGAACGGAGTGGCCAGATGGTGAAGGCGCTGGCACAGCCAAATCGGAACGGATACGTTTACGTGCTTGACCGGTCTACGGGCAAGTTTCTCCATGGTACGCAGTATGTGGATCAGCTCAACTGGTCGAAAGGGCTGGATGAGAACGGCCGACCAATCGTCAATCCCCAGTTTGTGCCAACGCCCGAGCCGACCGAATTCATCTGTCCTGGTGCCGCTGGTGGCAAGAATGGTTCCTACACCGCGGCGTACAGTCCTGTTTCGCAGATGATGTATGTGCCGGTGATTGAAAGTTGTATGCAGCTTAAGAAGGCGGCGGCCACGTTTATCCAGGGGATCCCCTACTGGGCCGGTGGTCCGGGCGCGACACAAGGCGACGACCAATCGTCTTACGGCCATCTCTCGGCTATTGATCCGGCCACTGGCGCGATCAAGTGGCGCTACACCGATGCGTATCCCTTGTTTGGTGGAACGCTTGCGACAGGTGGCGGCTTAGTCTTCTCTGGTAACCAGGATGGCTATGCGCTGGCTTTTGACGATACCACAGGTGAGCTGTTGTGGAAATTTCAGACCGGCTCAGCTGTGCGTGGGCAACCGGCGACCTATAAAATCGCAGATCGACAGTATGTTGCCATTCCCAGTGGGGGAGGAGGGTTGACAGTAACCTTTGTGGGAGAGCATCCCTTGACAACGAAGGGGAGTGCGTTGGTCGTTTTTGCTTTACCCAAGTGAATTCAGCATTTATGAGAGTAGAATAGGATGCGATCCGCTTTGGATCTTGACCCTTGCGGGAAAAGCAAGTACCTTGCAACGCCGTTTGTTTTGGCTGCGACTGTAGAGTAAGGAGGACAAACGCATGCACTACGCCTGGCTGCGACGATTATCATGGAGCATCATTGCTTTTGTTCTGATGCTACCGGTGAGTGCACACGCCCAAGATGCCCAACCTGAGGGCAAGCAGACTGCAACTCCAGATCATGCTCATCATGGACAGCACAGTGCCGGAAAGACGGAGAGCCCTGCGCAAACTGGCGGCACCCAACAAGACGGCAAGGAAACGGATGGTTTGAAGCCGGTCACGTATGAGCGTTTGCTGAAAGGGACGACGAATTACGTTGATTGGTTGTCGTATTATGGGAACTACGAGGGCTGGCGGTTTAGCCCGTTGACGGACCTGGACCGTCAAAACGTGAAAAATCTGCAAGCGGCGTGGATTTTTCAGACCGGAGTACCTGGCCAACTCCAGGCTGCCCCGATCATCGCCGATGGTATCCTCTACCTGACCGCACCCTACAATAATCTCTTCGCCCTGAATGCAGAGACCGGCGAGCCGCTCTGGAAGTATGTGCATTCGCTTCCCGATGATCTGCGCATCTGCTGTGGACCGGGGAACCGCGGGGTAGCAATTGCTGATGACAAAGTGTTCATGGCAACGCTCGATGCCCGATTAGTGGCGCTTGACCGCAAGACGGGGACGGTGGTGTGGAACGTAGAGATCGACAAATATGCCGATGGCTACAGTGCCACGCTTGCCCCGCTCATCGTCAAGGACAAAATCATCGTTGGCATAGCCGGGGGCGAATATGGCATTCGCGGATACCTTGATGCCTATGATGTGAAAACTGGCGCACGTAAGTGGCGAAGCTATACCATCCCTGCCGAGGGCGAACCTGGGGCCGAGACGTGGGCTGGAGACTCATGGAAGGTCGGAGGAGGTCCAGCGTGGGTGACTGGTGTGTACGATCCAGAAATGGATATGTTGTTTTGGGCCACTGGGAATCCGTCACCAGACTGGAATGGCGACGGTCGCGCCGGTGATAACCTGTACACCAACTCGGTGCTGGCGCTCAACCCCGCGACTGGGGAAATCAAATGGTATTTCCAATTCACCCCGCACGATGTCTGGGATTATGATGGGAATACCGGGTTGTTCCTCATTGATGTCCACATCAATAACCAGACTGTGAAGGCGGTGGCACAACCCAACCGTAACGGCTTCTTCTACGTGCTTGATCGTCTCTCGGGAAAATACCTCTACAGCACCCAGTACGTCGATCAACTCAATTGGGCAAAAAGCATTAATGAGAATGGTCGGCCCATCGTTGACTCCAAATACGTGCCGATGCCTGGCGGCAATCCCGAATTTATCTGTCCGGGCAATGTGGGCGGTCAGAATGGATCCTATACCGCTGCTTACAGCCCAGTCACGAAATATGTCTATGTCCCGGTGATCGAGAGTTGCGGAAAGATGGAAAAAGCAACCGCCATTTTCATCCAAGGCATTCCCTACTGGGGTGGGGGTCCGGGTGCGATGCAAGGCGATGACCAATCCTCGTATGGTCATCTTTCTGCCATCGATGCGAACACCGGTGCGATCAAGTGGCGATACGTTGATGAATACCCGCTGGTCGGTGGCACGCTGGTCACGGCTGGAGGGTTAGTGTTTACCGGCAATCAGAACGGCTATGCGCTGGCGTTTGATGACACCACAGGCGAACTGCTGTGGAAATTCCAGACGGGGTCTACGGTGCGCGGTCAACCTGTGACCTACAAAATGAACGGCCGGCAATATGTCGCCGTTCCGAGCGGCGGTGGAGGCCTCGCGGTGAGTCTGGTGGGAGAAAACCCGCTTTCCACGAGGGGCAGTGCTCTCCTCGTTTTTGCCTTGCCGAAGTAATTCGTGGTGCGACAGCGACGCTTTTATTTTTCCGACCTTCTTTCTGCGATAGCGGCAGGTCTTAGATCTGCCCCTGCGTGGACAGGTGTACTCGGACTGCTCTTCCTCTTTGGGTTGATTGGGCCCTCTCAGGCGGATGAACAGACTCCCCTGCGCGTGTGTCTGCTGGAAGATAATCTGCCGTATTCTTCACGGCAAAACGAAGCTGGATTCGATTTCGATACCGCTAAAATAGTGGCAGACGCCTTGGGCCGGCCTTTCGCTCCTGTCTGGATAAAAAATGATTCCCGGATCACGGAGATTGAGGAAAGCGACTTTCCCTTACGTCGTCTCTCGAGAAGTGAGTGCGACGCAATATTCAGTGTGCCAGGACCGGATGCGGTAAAGGACTCGCCCAAGCTCACTATCGGAGCGCCCTATTATGGGGCCGCGTTCGAACTCATTGGTCGTGATGGCAGTACGCTAGTAAGCATAGAGGCAGTGGCGGAGAAACCTATAGCTGTACAGGCCCAGACGATCGCCAATTTTGTCCTCAGCGCACGCAAAGCGCAGGTACGGACATTTTTTTCCGTCGAGACCGCACTGCGTAGTCTAGCGAAAGGGGAAACCGAGGCTGCACTCCTCTGGGGACCGGCAGCAGGCTGGTACTTACATAATCACCCTGATCTGCGACTGACCCTCGCTGCCGGGTATGAGCCATCGACTGTGGTACGCTGGAACGAACATGTCGCAACGCGCAAGAGTGATAACACTGTGCGTGAGGCAATCGATGCCGCTTTGTCTCAGCTGAGTACCGCTGGAACACTGAAGGAATTGATGGCCCGGTATGGGATTCCGTTTCACCAACCGTTTGATTCAACCTACAATCTTGCAGAGATGCAAAAACTCCAGTAACAGAGACGAGACCTCATGCTGCGACACGACCCGGTGATTTTCATTGTTAGTGTAATGGTTTATCTAACCGCCCTCTCCGGCAGTGTCGTTTGGGCGGAGGGCCCAGGCGACGGTGCCACGAAAAATCCTTTCGCCGGAGACGCAGAAGCAATCCCTGTCGGAAAGCTCATTTATGAGGCAACTTGCGCGGGCTATTGTCATGCGACCGAGGGCGCTACGCGGCAGGGCCGATGCCCGAATCTCTTCGACTGTGAATGGAAATACGGGAACAGTGATAGTGAGATTTTCCACACACTCTCCGTTGGCGTACCAAAGACAGAAATGGTGGGCTTCAAAGGAAAACTCCCTGATGAGATGCTCTGGAAAGTCATTACGTACATACGATCGGTATCGCAGTGCCGGCAAGATGGCAAACCCGCTGCCGCCGCTGCACATTAGGATTATGGAACAAAACCTTCTTGGCTACCGGAGGGTCAAGCTGTCATTGCGAGCGGAGCGAAGCAATCTTTGCCTGAAAAAGAGATTGCTTCGTCGCTTACCGCTCTTCGCAATGACCCTCTTCTCAAGCTTTGTCCAAGGGTTTTGTCTCAAAGTCTTTAGTACCTCAGCACTGCTGTTTCTTTTCTGCTGGCTCTTGATTACTGTTCTTGCGCCCTCAGCCTTTGCTCACCCCCGGGCATATATTACGCATGAGAAATCCGATGATGTCTGGGTCATCGATACGACCACTGATACTGTCATAGCTACCGTCAAGGTGGGGAAACGTCCGCGCGGCGTGGTGGTTTCGCCAGACAATAAACTGGTCTATGTGGCCAACGGGAACTCAGACGATATTTCGGTGATTGACACCGCCACGAATACGGTTGTCGAGACCATCCCTGCAGGAATTGATCCCGAAGGGATCGATGTGACTCGCGACGGCTCACGACTCTATGTGGTCAACGAAAACGCCGGAGAAATGCGTGTGATTGCAATGCCAAGTAAAGTCCTACTGGCGATCATCACTGCCGGGATTGAGCCAGAAACGGTCGTGCTGTCACCAGACGGGCGGCATGCATACGTGCCGAACGAAACCTCCCATGATGTGACTGTCGTGAGTACTGCAACACTGTCAGTGGTAAAGTCTATTAAGGTGGGAGAAAACCCGCGTGGGGTGGCCTTCACTCCTGATGGGGTACATGCCTATGTGAGTAACGAGCGCTCGGGAACGGTGATGGTAATCGATACGTCTT
The DNA here is from genome assembly GCA_964502465.1 of uncultured Enterobacteriaceae bacterium. GTDB lineage: Bacteria > Desulfobacterota > Binatia > Bin18 > Bin18 > CAZCWX01. The sequence goes on from CAZCWX010000634.1 coordinate 11,368, forward strand.
CTTTCAATGTCGTGAAAACTATCGCAATGGGAGAGCGACCAGTGGGCATTGCCGTGTTGCCGAACGGAGAGAAAGCCTATGTGGCACATGGCCGCTCAAACGACGTCCGTGTTATTGATGTTCAAACCAATACCGTGACAAAAATCATCCCGATTGAGGGAGAGCGGGTCTGGTGGGTTGCACTGACGCCGGATGCGAAGAAACTGTATGTGACGGCTGGCCGTTCCAACACCGTGGCGGTTATCGATACGGCCACGGACTCTGTAACGCAAATGATTCCGGTTGGCACGATGCCTTGGGGGGTAGCGGTCTCGCGATCTGAACAGGAGGGGCGTTCAATTGAATACCCCTCCGCAGCAATGACTAACTTTTGACCGCTGTGCGGACGAGCGGTTCGAGCTCCCCTTTCGCGTACATCTCTCGCACGATATCGCAGCCACCAATCAACTCGCCGTTGATATACACTTGCGGAATAGTGGGCCAGTTGGAGTACCGTTTGATCCCTTCGCGGATGGCTGGATCTTCGAGGACATCCACTGTCTCGTAAGGTACATTAAAAGAGTCAAAGACCTGAATGGTTGCTGCTGAAAACCCGCACATCGGGAACGTCGGCGTCCCTTTCATATAAATGAGAATGGGGTGTTTCTTGACTGCCTCATCAATTCTGGCCAGAACATCTTCTGCCATTGGCTAATCCTCCTCGTTGTTTAGTCGGTCTTGAGCGTTTGCGTCCTTCCCAAACCAGCAGCTTGTAACTCGGTTTGACCGAACTCTTCCGGGGTCAAGGTTTTGAGTGCCAACGCATGAATGCGTTGGATCATCGCCTCTTGCAAGGCACCGTATACTAAACGATGGCGAGCGACTTGGGTCTTTCCGGCAAAAGCTGGCGACACGACGACTGCTTCATAGTGATCCCCTCCGCCAGTAAAGTCACGTACTTGTACTTCTGCATCAGGGATAACCTTGACGATCAAAGTGCGGATCTCCTCGGCGGTAATAGGCCCAACGCCTGTCTGCATTGCAACTGACCTCACTTTTCTCTTAGACCTTATCGGTCCGCATTATAATAACTACGCGTATGATCTCCTGCAACTACACTTTGGGGCTACGACAGAGAGAAAAAAAAGGCTCAGAATATAAAAACATACTCTGAGCCTTGAGAGTCACGGAGAAAAGTGAAGAAAAAGGGAGAACGAGCGAGTGAGCTGCCTTATTTTTTTTGCATATCGGCACCACAGCACTTTAAGGTACCGGTGCCGCCTTTTGTGACAATGACTTGCGAGCCACAACTGCCGCAGAGATACATTTTCCCCAGTTGATTGGCCATGAATCCTTCCTCCTGTTTAGTGCGTTTTATTGTCCAATAAATTTCGGTTTCCTCTTACTGAGGAATGACCGAACCCCTTCGGCCCGATCTTGAGTCGTTTGCAGGAGCGCATACAGATCTTCTTCTAAGCGAATCCCTTGATCGAGCGTGAGGTCTAGCGCTTTGTGTACCGCTTCTTTCCCCAGACGCAAAGCGATGGGGCCTTTCCCTAGCAGACCAGTCAGTACCTCGTCAACATGGTTCATCAGACTGTCAGCGGCAATGACCTCGGTAACGAGTCCCATATCGTGTGCTTCTCTGGCATCGATCAACTTGCTGGTGAGAACGAGTTCCAATGCCTTTGCTTGCCCCACAAGACGTGGGAGCCGCTGAGTCCCTCCACAAAAGGGGATAAGACCGTCAGCCACTTGTGGCAACCCGAGGTGCGCGTCTTCTCGCGCAAAGCGCAGGTCACAAGCGAGCGCCAGTTCTAACCCTACACCAATCACATCACCGTTCAGTACCGCAACTGTTGGTGTGGTGAGTGCGGCTAGCGCTTCGACGCACGTGAGTGCGCCAAATTGGCTGCGAATGGTTTGCGCTGCTGCTGCCCCGGTGAGAGTGGTTGGGCACTCGAGACCGCGGCAAAACACCTCGCCAGTACCGGTGAGGACAACAATCTCGACCTCGTCGTCGGCGGCGACCGCTTCGCAGCGAACGGTGAGGGCTTCGTTCATACCTGGGGTCAGCCGGTTTCCTTGAGCAGGACGGTTCAGGCTGATCCAGGCAACTTTCCCGCGCTTGTCGTATGTGATGTCAGTAAACAAGAGCCGAAGCCTTCTGTTGGGACGGTTTATACACTGCCCCAACACGGTTGTCCTTTACTCGGCAAATTGAGACCGGAGCTCCTTCTTCAGAATCTTTCCGAGCGGATTCTTCGGCAACGCCTCAACAAAACGGATCATCTCTGGCTTCTTGAAACTTGCCAACCGTTGGCGACAAAATTCTGTGAGTTCCTCAGGCGTTGCCGTTTGCCCTGCACGCAGCGCCACAAACGCTGCAATTTTTTGTCCCCAATCGACATCCGGGATCCCGATCACCGCGGCTTCATCGACAGCCGGATGGGCGTGGAGCACTGCCTCGATCTCGGCTGGGGCGATGTTCTCGCCGCCACGGATGATGATATCATCCTTGCGGCCCACCAGATAAATGTAGCCGTCCTCGTCAATGTATCCCATATCCCGGGTGTGCAACCAACCATCGGGATCAAGCAACGCTGCGGTGGCACTTTCCTGGCCGGCGTAGCCTTTCATCACCCGCGGGGTGCGGATAACGATTTCACCAATTTCATTCACCGGCAGTTCCTTGTTGTCTTCGTCGAGCACCCGGACTTCCACATCCGGCAGCGGTTTACCAACAGAAGTCAGGCGCTTGAGGTTTCGTTCGACTTCTTCTTGAGGGCCGTCGAGGCGATGGTCGGCTGGCCCTAAAACCGTCAACGTTGACGTCGTTTCGGTCTGGCCAAACGCATTCACGAACCCTGTAGCCTTGGGGAACATTTCGATGGCTTTGCGAACCACCGGGAACGGCATTGGCGCGCCGCCATAGGAGAGGTTTTCCAGTCTTGACAGATCAAACTGAGAAAACTCTGGATGGTCGACCAGTTGTTTCAGCATCGTCGGGACGACAAAGGCATGCGTGACTTGTTCGTTCTGCACGGCTGCCAGCCATTCCTTGGGATCGAACTGGCGGAGGACCACAATTTTCCGTCCTGCCCAGAGAGCGGTCATGATGTTCGCAGCCCCAGCGATGTGGTAGAGCGGTGCACACAACAGCGAAGTACCCCGTGGTGAACCATCAGCCATCTCGACTGTCCCCACCACATAGTTGGTGAAATCGCCATAGGTGAGCATCACTCCCTTCGGTAGGGAAGTGGTGCCGCTCGTGTACATCAGGATCGAGATGTCGCTTTCGTCTACCTCAGCATCTTCCATGTCGGCAGAACCTTGGGCGACCAGATCTTCGTAGTGCAGCATGTCTGGCAACTGCCCTCCCATAGACACGTAGTGTTGCACACTCGTGAACTGCGGTTGCAATTGTTTGACTGCGTCAACGTAGCGGTTGCCGACAAAGAGCACTTTCACATCGGCTGCCGTCACCATGTATTCTAACTCTGGCAGTTTGGCGCGGTAATTGAGAGGGACAAACGTAGCACCCAAGGTAGCGGCAGCGTAGTAGCTTTCAATGTATTGGTGCGAATTGGTTTGGAGCGTGGCTACACGATCGCCTGATTTAACACCCAACTCGCGCAGGCTGCTGGCAAGCCGTCGTACTCGGTCCAACGTCTCGCCATAGGTGAGGCGAGTCCCTTCAAAGACAACAATTTCCTGGTCAGGAAACATCATACTGGGAATGCTCAAGAAATTGGCAGTGTTCATCGTCGCTCCTTTTGGTCAACCTTCAGTGTCCGCTCTTAGCACAGATGGCAAGGGGGAAGTTCCCTTGTCCAGGTTGTTCGCTAAATGAGCGAAAAGAGGCGCTTCTCTAGATCGAGACCCTCAGCTAGGCTCAACTCTGCCCCTTGGCGAATCGCCCGTTTTGCCAGGCTTATACTCTTTGGGTCCTTCTGGGCAAGTGTGTATGCCAGAGCTTTGGCTGCCGTCAAGAGGGTCTGGCGTACAACGACTTGGTTCACCAGCCCAATACGCACGGCTTCCTCGGCGTTGACCCGTCTGCCAGTCAGGACCATGTCTAAGGCTCGTCCTAAACCGATGGCACGTGGCGTAGTCTGGGTACCACCAACGCCTGGAATCATCCCAAGAGCGGTCTCGGGCAAGAAGAAGATTGTGTCGTCGGCAGCAATACATAGGTCACAGAGTAGCGCCATTTCCATACCTCCGCCGACGGTATACCCATGGACAGCCGCAATAGTCGGTTGGGGCAAGCTCAGCAACGTGCCCCACACATCTCGTCGCCAGCGGATTTCCCGCGCTGCCGTCGGAGACGGAGCCGAACCGAATTCAGAGACATCTCCCCCAGTCGAAAACGCTGGCCCTTCTCCACGCAGAATTATCACCCGCACTTCGGGGTCATCTCGCACCGCCCGCAGGACTTGATACAGGTCATCACGCATTTGTACATTATACGCATTCAGCATCGTGGGTCGGTTCAGCGCGACAAGTGCGAGCGGACCTTCTTTTTCGTAGAGAACCGTTGCGAAAGACATACAATATCAAGCGTAAAACGTAAAACGTAAAGCGCAAAACGTAAAAGATGAGGGAAAACCTTGCTCATCACACATTACGTTTTATGGTTTACCCCTTCCGTATCAGACCACACAATTTCTCCCCCAACGATCGTTACTATGACGTTTATGGTGTGGATCTCTTCCACTGGGACTGTGGTCAGGTCTCTATCAAGTACCACCAAGTCGGCCAACATACCAGGCCGAATTCTGCCCTTTCGCTGTTCTTCAAATCCTATCCATGCGCCTGCTGTGGTATACAGAGCGAGCGCATCGAGAAGAGACAGTTGCTCTTGTGGATTCAACAGGGTACCTGTTTGTGATCGCCTCGTCAT